>JBILVT010000078.1:0-8425 GCA_044370275.1 Burkholderiaceae bacterium
GAAAAATTGAAATTAGCGTGCAGGCTAGAGTTGCCATAACGAATGACAGCAAGGGGCCCCAAGCAGAATCACGATAGCGATACAGGACTGCCCGACTCGCCAGCAGCCCGAGCGGAATGTAGGCCAGTAGATTGACCAACACATCGAAGCCAGTCCAGTATTTCGGCCACGGCTGACTGAGAAATCCCCACGGGGCCTCGGGAACAAAACGCCAGTCTGTCAGCGGCGACAGCGTGATGAGGGCTAGGCCGACTGCGTAGAGCAGGGCCGCAATGGCGAGAGAGGCTGCGCGTCCTATGCGCATGGGAGAGGCCGAAACATGCGGCTATGATGCCAAGAATGTGGCCCTGCGAACGGCTTGCGACGATTGATTCGACTCAGCGGGAGCTGCTGCGGCGGCTGACTTCCGCGCCGAGTCAGCATCGGGATCCCTTCGGGCTCTGGACAACGGCCCAGACCCAGGGCATTGGCAGCCATGGCCGGCAATGGATCGACAGCCGCGGTGGATTGGCGATGTCCTTGGGCTGGCCCGAATCGGTCAGGCCATGGCCCGCAGCACCAAATCCCGCATGGCCGCTACGGCTTAGTCTGGCCGTGATGCAGACGCTAGAAGAATTTTTCCAGCTGACGGATGCAATGCTGGGTGTGAAGTGGCCCAATGACATTATGGCCAGAGGAAGAAAGCTCGGCGGTGTATTGGTGTCACGTCATCAGATCCAGGGCCGCTGGTGGTTAATTGCTGGAATTGGCATTAATTTTTCATGGCCAAGCCCTCCAGACATCAATCGGCCAGTGATTGCGCTCGAAGATCTCGGCGTAACACAGGCGCCAACTGAGACGATCGTGATGGCGTTGTCGGCGGCAGTCGAGGGCCTATGTGAGCATTCTGAGCTGGATGATGCGAAGGCCTGGGTGGATGAATTTCATCGTCGTGATCTCTATGCTAATCAGCGGGTAGTTGTGATTCATCCCGTAAGCGGCGAGCCGCTGGCAGCTGGCCGCAATTGTGGCGTCATCCACTCTGGTGCCCTGCGTTTGGAGATCGATGGCGCCGAGCGATTGATCGAGGTGGGCGAGCTTTCGTTGCGGGGAGATCGTGTTGCATGATGAGCAGGCCTAAGCGATGAGCGGACAGATTGTGTTGCTGGTTGATGCCGGCAACTCAGCAATTAAACATTGCTTGGCCTACTGCCCAGCGCAGACGTCGCCCGGCGTGAGCGATCCCACTTGGCAGATGGGGCCGAACCATCGCATGCTAAATGCTGAGGCAGATGCTGCATCTCTCGTAAGGCTTTGGCGCGAGGAGATTGCAAAATCTTCGACAGGCTCCTCATCAACAATTGGCATGTCATGGAACTCAGTTGGGCCAACCGCAATTCAACAGACGGTCGCAGCTGCCTATCAAGCCCTGACGGGCACCGCACCACCGCCGCCTTGGATCAGCAAAGCCCGCGTCACGCTCTCTGGTACACACCGCAGCTATGACAGCGCCTATCATGCGCCGGCGCAGCTTGGCGCGGACCGCTGGATTTCCGGTGCGGGACTGACAGCCCTTGGCGTGATGGCTGCGGGCGAGGCCCATCTGGTGGTGAGTGCAGGTACCGCGACTACATTTGATCTTTTATTTCAGCAGGATCTGACGCGTACTGTATTTCAAGGCGGCTGGATCCTGCCAGGAATTCGTCTGATGCATGAAAGTCTGCGCGTCGGAACACGTCAGCTCGATTACAGCCTGCCGCAAGCCTTGACGAATGCGCAACAGGTTCCTCGGGATTCACAGTCGGCAATTGAGCAGGGTCTCGGTTTTGCGCAGACCGCTTTGCTTGCGCAGCTCATTGAGCGCTACAAGATCTCTGCAATCTGGCTGCATGGCGGAGATGCGCAGCGTTGGCTGGCCTATGCGAAGGCTTTCGCGGGCGCGACCCGAATGCCGCCAATCACTGAGCGGCAGGACCTGACATTTTTGGGGCTCCTGGCCCTGTGGGGCAGAGGTTCGCACGGACCGCAGGATCCCTGAGACTTAGGGGGCTTTCTGGCGAATTTTTTCCAGTGTTGCTGTTGTGGAGCGTTGATGGTCAAAGGCGATTGAGACCACCCTTCCACCGTGGTCACGGACCCATTGCCCGCCGACAATCTGTTCGATTGGCCAGTCCCCCCCTTTAGCCAGTACATCGGGGCTGAGCGATTCAATAAGCGCTAACGGCGTATCGTCGGAAAACCAGGTGACAAGGCTTACCGATTCAAGTGCAGCAATGACGGCCGCCCGATCCGCGAGGCTATTAATGGGCCGATCTGGCGCTTTATTTAAACGCTGTACGGACGCATCATCATTTAAAGCAACGATCAAAGCGTGTCCCAGGGCCCGCGCCTGCGCGAGGTAAGTGACATGACCGCGGTGAAGCAGATCGAAGACACCATTTGTAAATACGATGGGCCGCGGCAGATGGGCCGCCCGGGCATTCAGGTCCTGCGGCGGCGTGAGTTTGGATTCGAATTCGGGTACCGAATTCACAGCGCTCAGGCCGCCAACGATTTTCGATAACGGTTCAGTTCCTGCACTGAGCTGAAGGTCTGATCAAAGAGCAGCGATAGGTTGTGCAGAATGCGTTCAGCGACCCTGCCTTCCCATACGGCATCGAAGCGAATCTGCTGATCGAGCCAGCGTTCAAGCCAGCCCGGTTCTGGTGTTCGGCTCTGGACGGTGTCGTTGGGAAATAGCGCCTGACTGACATGCAGATTTGTAGGGTGCAATGCCTGGGATGTTCTGCGTGCACTGGCCATCAGAACACCAATTTTTGCGAAAGCATTTCGCGCAGCATCGCCCGTTGTGACTAGGGCTTTCTTCATATAACGCAGGTAGGCGCCGCCATGGCGGGCCTCATCTTTGGCGATCGTCTCGTAGATTTGGCGAATCACAGGCTCGGTATGCCACTCGGCCGCACAGCGGTACCAGTGATTTAGGCGAATCTCACCACAGAAATGCAGCATTAGAGTCTCTAGCGCTGGCGCAGGGTCAAACTCAAATCGCACTGCGTGAAGCTCTTCTTCTGAGGGCAGCAGTTCGGGCCGAAAGCGACGAAGATATTCCATTAAAACTAACGAGTGCTTTTGCTCTTCGTAAAACCAGATGGACATAAAGGCCGAAAAATCGCTGTCGTGACGATTGTCACGAAGAAACATTTCTGTGGCGGGCAGGGCCGCCCACTCAGTAATGGCATTCATCTTGATCGTCTGGGCCTGTTCCTCCGAGAGTAGCGCAGGATCGAATGCATCCCATCGAATGTCCCGCTCGAGGTCCCAGCGGACACGCTCAAATGCCCGAAATAATTCCGGGTAGAGCATCTCGGAGGCTTGGGGTGTACGCATAGCGGTTGGGCGCAGGCAAAAAAAGACGCCTGATTGTAAGGTCAACTGCTGCTGGAATGGGCGATTTTTCGCCGCAGCCAGCCAATCACCGGCCCAACGACTGGAAATGCCTGCATGAGTCGGGAGCCATCCCAGTAGTCGGTGTGGTCTTGGATCTTCCCCTGGGCGTTGAGCCGCAGCCGGCTGCAGCCCGGGAGTCGTTGTCGAGGTTTGCCCGGGCCGATCGAAAATTCGAATGTCCAGCCGATGACGGCTTCGGCCGGCGCGTTTGTGGCGGCACCCATGAGGTGTACATCGCGAAATTTTGGTTCATGAAGATGGGTGAACATCTCTAAGTAAATCTGTTGGATTGCGGATTTACTGCTCACAGTCTGAAAAGGATCGGTAAACCGGCAGTCCTCGGCATAAAACTCTAAAAGTCGATCCAGATGTTGTTGATCCAGCGCTTCGGCTGCAGCGATAAAGGCGGCGATATCCATTACGAATTTCGCTGTGATGAAGGATTGGGCAGAGCGCTGCGCATCAGCCAGAAATACAGCCGATAAGGCAGCAGCCGCAGCAGCTTCAGCCACAAGGTAAAGCGCTTGGGGTAGTGGATTTCAAACTGGCCCCGGGCGAGGCCTTGGAGTGTTGCTGATGCAGCAGCCTCCGGCGTAATGATGGCCGGCATAGTAAAGTCATTTTTTTCGGTAAGCCGTGTTTGAACGAACCCAGGCTGTACGACAGAGATCGCGATCGCTTTCGCTCGTAGTTCCAGGTAGCTGACTTCAGCAAGATAGGTCAGTGCAGCTTTGCTCGCGCCGTAGGCCGCTGCCTGAGGTAGGCCGCGATAGCCCGCCACACTGGAGACCCAGCTCCAGTGGCGGGGCTGGCCGGGTGTTTGGGCCCATGCCTGGAGCATATGTTTTAAGCCGACATAAGCAGCCAGTGTGTTGATTTCAAACGTCTCGCGTACGCCATCGAGTTCAAGCGCCTCACAGGCCATTGGGTGATAAACGCCCGCAACCCAGAACACGACATCGGGCACAAGATGCTCGTGCTCCAGTGTCTTGATGGCGGCCTGCAGATCCGACGCGCGACCCACATCAAGGGTCAGGCATCGGGCACAGGCGGGCTCTAGGCTGAGCAGCGGCTCGCTTCGACGCGCACTGGCAACGACCCGCGCACCCCGAAGGCTGAGGGCCTCGGCCAAGGCCCGGCCAATGCCAGAGGACGCACCGACTACCCAGACAATGCGGCCCGACCAGTCAGTAATTTTAGGATTAGCGGACATGACAATTGATCAAAGTTTATTTGCTAAATGAGAGCGTGACTTCGCCCATCCGAATGCCCCACTTGCTAAAGACTGCCCGATTCAGCATGACCCGATCATCGATCAGGATCATCCAGTCATCAAAATCTAAATGAATGCTGTTTCCACGAAATGGAACGCGCAGGGTATAACGCCACCGCAACGCGTTGCCGCTGATCTCGCCAATGGCCTGGCCTTCTACGTCTTCAGCGGTTCCGATGTAACGATTCGGGCCTACTGCTTTTAATTTCCAGACGCGTCGTTGAAGCTCGCCATCCGACCAGACAAAGGATTCGTCCAGCACACCGTCATCCCCGCTCCAGCTGGCCTTAATGGTGACCACAAATCGGCGATCCACTTGACCGAATCGATTCTGGACCATGCCCCATCCTTTGATCTCGCCGTTGAAATAGGCCTTCAGATCAAGGGCCGGTTTCTGGTCGGCGTAACGCGAGGGGTCTGGCCCAGCGCAGCCTGTCAACAGCGTCGCCACAAGGCCAGTAAGCAGCAGCGACAGGCTGGCACGCCAGCGAAAAACAGAGGACTGAAGACGAGAAAGGTTCATCCATGGCTCCTTAAGGTCGGGTGTGGCGTTGATTCATCATGAAAGCGCCATAGGGCTGCAATCGCAATACATTTCAATGCAATCGGAATGCCTGCGTAGGCCCACTGTAAGGCGCTGAGATTATTGTCGGGGCCACTGATGCCGGGTTGATAGTCCAGGCCAGACAAAATCGGCAAGGTGAGGCCTGCGGCAAGCGCTAGGGCAAGTTTCATCACAAGATTCCACAGGCCAAAGTAGCTGGCCTCAAGTGCGCCGCGGTGGCGCTCGCGATCGATTCTGCGTCCAAGCAAAATGGGTGGGCACACGAGTTCGGCGCCCAGCACCATTCCAGTAATTAGGCAGATAGCCGTAAACGCCGCCAGACCATCTTGATCAAGCTTCAGTGTCCAGCCAAAAGCCACTACTGCGATTGACATGGCGATGATCCATACGGTTTTTGCTTGAAAGCGGTGGGCGGCCCACGACCAAAAGGGAACTGCCGCGGCGGCGGCAATAAAATAAGCCGCTAGCAGACCGCTCGCCTGATTGGGGGTTGCCCCGAGATAGTCTTGAAGAAAAAATAAAATCAACGTTGGCGGAATTGCATTGGCTAGAGCATTGATGCCCATGGTGCCCAGCAATTCACGAAGTTTGGTTTGCCGCAGAAGCGTGGACCACGCCACCTGCGGCCGGGCTGAGGCTGGAGACGATCGGCGGCCGATTGCGCGCAGCCTAAAGCTTGCAGCAATTGCCAGAATCGCACTGATGACCGCCACAAGGCCCAGCAGCCCACCGGATTGTTGGCCTGCAATTGCAGCGGCGCTGATCACGCCGATCAGTCCGCAGAGTTCGCGGGCGCCAATAAGCCGTGACTGGCCTGCTACCTCGGCGGTCCAGGCCACTGCCCAGCTCTGGTGGGCGAGTGTCGCAGTGCTATTGGCGAGCGAGACGATCAGTGTGCAGCCCACGAGCCACAATGAAAACTTGAGTACAGATTGTTCAGCCGTATCAAACACCGCGGTCGGCTGGGTGAGCAGTCCCAGGCCAAGTGCCATGACGATCAGTCCGCCAGCGATCCACAGCCACAATGACTGGGTGCTTTGATCGATCCATCGGCCAATAAACGGATCAGCAATTGCATCGGTGAGCCGCGTGAGCATCAACAGCACGCCGATCAGCCCCAGACTTAACCCGAATTGTTGTGCGTAAAGCGCAGGTGTCAGCAGATATAGCGGCAAGGCCGCGAACGCAAGCGTAAAGCCCGGCAGGCCGTATCGCAGTGACTGACCGATGCTTGGCATCAGGGCCGCTGAGAAGCGTTCAGCCCCAGAAGTTCTTTTCTGAGAGAGGGCTCCGATGTCTTTGGATCGAGCCAGATGGCAAAAAACGCTCGGGCGAATTCGGCGTCATCAATGTTGCCAATCGGTTTGTCATTCAGCATAAAACTGGCTCCTGATCCAGGCCGATGAATGCCCCGGATTCGATCTCCTGATTTGACATTGGGAAAGATGGCCTGCATCCGACTCCGCCAGGCTTGATGCTGTTCAGTAGAGCCTATGCCCAGTTTTTTGATTTCATCAATGCTGCGCTCGGCGATGCTAGAACCATTGAAATCCCGTGCGTAAGTCAGCTCCAGCGCAAAGGGAAGCTGCGTCAGTTGGGCCGGATTAGGCCGCTTCGATGCAAAAAGCCTTGCCTCATAAATCTTCAGGCCCATCCACCGAAGCGTGCCCATGCCCTGCAGCTGCAGATCATCAAGATTTGCTCTGGCGGCTTCAAGGCTGGCCATGATCACGATCATGGCCGAGGCAAGGCCCGCGATCGTACGCCTGCCTGCCATGAGCAGTTTATTTTGAACAGCCATCAGGCGTGACGCAGGGTGTACTGCATGACATTGATATCACCTTGGGAAAATCCAGCTTCACAATAAGCAAGATAGAAGCGCCACATGCGGATAAAGCGTTCATCAAAGCCCAGTGCACCAATGCGGGCCCGCTGACTCTCAAAGCGTTTTGCCCATTCTGCCAGTGTGCGCCCATAGTCTTGGCCGAATGCAAACGCCTTTTCGATGCGAAGGCCTTGCTGACGGGCCTGCTGTTCAAAGATGGTGGGCGAGGGCAGCATTCCGCCTGGGAAAATATATTGCTGAATGAAGTCGGTACTGCGGCGATAACGGTCAAAGAGCCGTTCATCAATGGTGATGGTTTGAATCACGGCAACACCATCGGACTTCAGGCAGCGTGTCAGGGTTGAAAAATAAGCCTCCCAGTAGCGCTCGCCTACTGCCTCGAACATTTCAATTGAGATGATGGCGTCGTAGCGGCGGTTTTCGTCACGGTAGTCTTGCAGCCGCACATCAAAACGTTGCTGGCCAAAAGGATTCAGAAGGTTTTTGGCCCAGCGCTGCTGCTCTTCGGAGAGCGTGAGCCCCACATACTGGGCCGGGGTTGACTTTAGAACGGCCTCCCCGAGTGCGCCCCAGCCGCAGCCGATTTCAAGGATGCTAGCCCCGGGCCCTAGCCGTTGAGGCTCAACTTCCTGGATTGCGCGATGAATTTTGCGATGCTGGCCCTCTTCAAGGCTGACAGGGGATTCCCAGCAGCCCGTGCCATCGAAGAGGGCGCTGGAGTAGCTCATGCTGGGATCCAGCCAGACCTGATAAAAATCATTGCCAAGGTCGTAGTGGGCTGCGATATTTTTTTTCGCTTGCGCCTTGCGATTTGAGCGCAGCAGATGCCGCAGCTGATCCAACAGCACGGACCACCACCGGCCATAGATCATCTTATCGATGGCCTGACGATTCAGCAGCAGAAGCTTTAAAAGCGCTGCAGGATCTGGGCTGGACCAATAGCCTTGCATATAGGCCTCACCAAAACCAATATCGCCACGCGATAACGCGAGGTTAAAGACTCGGCTGTCATGAATCGTGATTTCGGCGGCGATATGTCGGCGGACATCCTGCTGCACACCCATAAAAACACGCTGGCTTGCATCGGGAAGGATAATTTTTAGTTCACCGAATTGCAGCGACTGCAGCAGTCGCAGCACAAGACGTGTGCGGGTGTCGGGCGACCAGGACAGCAAAGGCTTGGGTTCAAGCGTTACGGAGGATTGAAGGCTTGTAGTCATAAGAGAGGCCGACAGTAGGTTAGAGGTAGCGGAAAATCGAAAAATGTTTTTAGCTGCTCGTGCGAGGCCGTGGGATAAGTTTCGCGCCCTTCATC
>JBILVT010000106.1:0-5964 GCA_044370275.1 Burkholderiaceae bacterium
TGTGCTCTTAGTTGATGGCGGCATGAGCGCAGGGCTATAGCCGACATCATGGATTTCAATATCTCTGCCGAATATCAGGCGCTAATGCGTAAAGTGGATAGCTTTGTGCAGGATCGATTGCTGCCCCTGGAGCAAGATCCATCTAGTTTTGATGATCACGAAAATGTTCGTGAGAATTTATTAGAAATTTTGCGCCAAGAGGTGAAGGCGCTTGGCCTCTTCTCGCCACAAATGCCTAAAGAGCGCGGTGGGCTGGGCCTAACGCCAGTGGGCCAGGCCTTACTCTATGAGCGCATGAACCGGTCTATTTTTGGGCCAGTATGTTTTAACTGTGCGGCACCAGATGACGGCAACATGACCGTGCTCTCAAAAGTCGCTACCAAGGCCCAGCAAGATAAATGGCTGGATCCGATCGTGGATGGCCGGGTCCGCTCAGCCTTTGTCATGACCGAACCTCATCCGGGCGGCGGCTCAGATCCAGGAATGATTCGCACCCGTGCAGAGAAAAAAGGTGATCGCTGGGTTGTTCGTGGCCAGAAATGGTTTATCACTGGTGCGGGGGTAGCAAGCCATTTCATTCTGATTGCAAAAACAAGTGAAGGATCGCGGGATGGGCTTACTGCGTTTGCATTTCATCGTGATGATCCGGGCTGGCAGATTATTCGAAGAATTCCGATCATGGGTCCAGAAGAGCATGGCGGGCACTGTGAACTGAAATTCGATGGCCTCGAAATCCCCGATGAGCATCGGCTAATGGAAGTTGGCCAGGGCTTAAAGCTGACTCAGATTCGGCTTGGTTTAGCCCGGCTGACGCACTGCATGCGCTGGCTGGGTCTTGCCCAGCGCTGTATGGAAATCGCAGGCAGTTATGTCAGTGAGCGGGAGGGGTTTGGAATTAAGCTTGCCGATCGCGAGAGTGTTCAGATGCAGCTCGGCCGGGTTGCGATGGCCATTGATACCGGCAGGCTGCTCACCATGCGGGCAGCATGGCGGCTTGAACAGGGTAAAAAAGCCCGGCCGGAGATCTCGATGGCGAAAATTCAAGTGGCCGATACCCTGCATTTGGCTGCCGATACTGCAATTCAGCTGTGCGGTGCACGCGGCTACAGCAAGGACACTGTTTTGGAATGGATTTATCGCTATGCCCGCCAGGCCCGGCTTGTCGATGGCGCAAGCGAAGTCCATCAAATGGTAATTAGTCGCGCATATCGCGAACACGGACGAGAGTTTTTTGCATGGGGCCCAGGCAGTGACTGATTGGGCCCAAGAGATTGCCCCACTGATCGCAGTGGCGGCCAAAAAGCTTGGCAAAACATTTTCAATTCAGCAGGCCCGCAGGCTTTCAGGCGGTGCAATTAATCAGAATTTTTTGGTTGAGCTCTCTGATCACCAAGGGGCATCGCCGAAGTGGGTGCTGCGTCGCGGCCAGAGTCTTCCCATTCCGGGGAGTCTGAGCCGCGCTGCCGAATACGCCATGGTCACGCATGCCCATGCGATCAGAATGACAGTGCCTAAGCCCATTGCACTCCTGGGTGGGCCTGAAGCAATCGCGAGTATTTTTCAGTGGTGCGAAGGCCAGACGGATGGCCGGGCCCTGCTCAGTGAATTGGATAAAAGCTCTTTTGAAACAGTTTCCCGGCTCACACAATCTCTAGGTGCTGAGCTGGGACGGCTGCATGGCCAGGCCTCATCCATCGAAGCAGAGAAAACTCTAGCTGATGTTTTGGGTAGCAGGCCTGCCTGCGGATTTTCCGCAAGTATGGATTTGCTTAACAAAAGTTTTGCCCGAGTCAAAGAACCAAAGCGCTATCTGACTGAGGCTTTTCATCACTGCATTCATGAGTCTGAGAGTATTTTTAAAGCCCGCGATGGTGTTTTAGAGCCGGCCTGTGTGAGCCATAACGACTTTCGGCTGGGCAATCTGATGATCGACACCAAAGCCGTCCGGCTCACCGCAGTGCTCGATTGGGAATTTACATCCTGGGGGGATCCGCTTGCGGATATCGGCTGGCTTACAGCCCCCTGCTGGCGTTTTGGCGGCCAGGCTGCAGTGGCAGGCTTTGGTGCAATTGATGAGCTACTGTCAGGCTATGCCACGGTGACTGAGGATGCATCTTCAGCGCAGCGATTACGCGAGCGAGTCTCTCGCGAGCTTGATTTCTGGCAGCGTTATGCCCATCTGCGTTGGGCCATCATCGCAGCACAGCAGGGAGAGCGTGCGATCAGTGGAGACAGTGAGGCCTTGGAGCTTTTACTGACCGGGGCAATGGTGGCAAGCATCCTTGAGCCAACACTTGGGTATTACTGGGGGGCTGTGCCGAAAGCAGTGCTTCAAGCACCTGGCGCGGTTGAGTCTGAATTAGATCGGCTTCTTGCTGAGGCAAGCCTGCATCTCAAAGCCCACCTCGCATCTAACTTATCAGGCCCGCAACGCTACAGCGCGCTGATGTCGGCGAATGCCATCCGGCTTGCCCGGGGTGCTCTTCGGCTTCCAGAAAAAACTTCCGTGGGCGGCGGAAGCTCAAACACGGAAAATTCTGATCTTGCCAAGCAAGAATTGGCCGCTGATCTTGCGGTCTGGAATTTCCGCAGCTAATTCTTAGCGCGAAGTTTTTGAATCGTCGTTCGGCTGGTAATTTGATGAGGATCTACAACCAGCTCAATGATTGATGGCTTTTGGCTGGCGATCGCACGGTCCAATGCCGGCAGAAATTCTGCGGTTTGCTTGACCGTTTCTCCATGGCCACCATAGGCCCGAGCCAGCGCGGCAAAATCCGGATTCACTAAATCGGTGCCCCAGACCCGCATGGGGTACTCACGCTCCTGATGCATACGGATCGTGCCGTACATGCCGTTATTTACGACAAAAATCAATACATTGGCCCCGTACTGGACAGCGGTTGCAAACTCCTGGCCAGTCATCAGAAAACAGCCATCACCCGCAAAGCACACTACATTGCGATCGGGATATTCAAGTTTGGCTGCAATCGCAGCTGGCACACCGTAGCCCATTGCGCCACTGGTGGGGGCGAGCTGAGTTCGAAACCCGCCGTAGCGCCAGAAGCGATGGACCCAGCCGGTGTAATTACCCGCGCCATTAGCAACAATAGTCTGGTCGCCAAGCTTAGATTCAAGCGCGGTGATCACCGCCGCTAAATCCAGAGATGCTGATGCAGGACCAAGCTGGGTATCGGCCTCGAATTGCGATCGGCCATGTTGTGCCCAAGTCTGCAGGCTTACATTGCCGGATACCGCGGGCAAGGCAGGTAATGTTGCAAGCAGTTGCGCGAATTCCGGCATGCTACTGTTGATCATTAAATCTGCCTGATAGACACGGCCAAGCTCCTCGGCCCCCGCATGGATATGAATCAATCGCTGATCAGGCCTTGGCGCGCGAATCAGGCTATAGCCGCCGGTGGTCATCTCGCCAAGCCTTGGACCAATTGCAATCAAGGGATCCGCCTGGCGGATCATCTCGGCAAGGCCGGAGGCAATACCAATTCCTGCGTGGCCAACATAAAGTGGGTGCTGGTTGGGAACTAAGTCTTGGCATCGAAATGAAGTGCAAAGCGGGATTCCGTTTTTCTCTGCCCAAGAGAGAATGTCACTGCAGGCCCGGGCGGTCCAGCCACTGCCGCCCAGCATTGCCAGAGGGCGCTTGCCAGTGGAGACCAACTCTTGAAATTGATTGAGCTGCGCTGCCGATGGCGATGCAGCGATACGCTGATAACGCGAAAGATTGGCAGGTGCGGCCTGTGCAATCAGCATGTCTTCAGGAAGGGCAAGCACCACAGGGCCAGGCCGGCCTGAAATTGCAAGATGGAATGCGTGACTCATCATTTCTTCGACCCGGTCGGCCCGGTCAATCTGCGCGACCCATTTCGCGCTTTGGCCAAACATCCGGCGGTAATCGACCTCCTGGAATGCCTCGCGCTCCACGAAATCCGACCCCACCTGGCCAATTAAGAGAATCATGGGGGTGGAGTCCTGGTAGGCGGTATGAAGGCCAATGGCGGCGTTCGAGGCGCCTGGGCCACGGGTGACCATGCAGATGCCGGGCTCACCGGTGAGCTTGCCAAAGGCCTCGGCCATATTGGCCGCCCCGCCCTCTTGCCGGCAGACGATGAGTTGAATCCGTTCGCGGGCCTCATAGAGGGCATCCAGCACCGGCAGATAGCTCTCTCCGGGCACGCAATAGACCGTCCGCACTCCATGGGTGAGCAGGGCGTCTACGACCAGCTGGCCGCCGGTTTTAAGAGTTTCGGACGACAACATGGCCCGATAGTAAAGGGGCTGCAGCGGTCACGCTTTTGAGATTTGACCTAGAAAATTGATATGTTATACTTCCGTAATACATTAGTAATAACGCTGCCATGATCAAAACGCTAAGCGCCATCGGTAACAGTCTGGGCTTGATTATTGAACGACCAATCCTGGAGCTGCTCCGAATCGATAAAGATACCGAACTTGAAGTCCGAACGGACGGAGATGCACTCATTATTCGGCCGCTTCGAAAAGAAAAACTCGAACGCGTGCGTGAGGCAACCCATCGTCTGATGGATAAGCACGACAAGTCGCTCGATAAGCTGGCCAAGTAATCCCCGAAAGCCGCTAGCCGATCACATTCAATTCCCGCAGCGGTGCGCCACGAGCAATTCGATCATGGCCCAGCGGCCGAACATCAATGGTCTTGGGTTCGCCTTCAAGAATCCACTCCGCCAACGCCAGGCCCGCAGCTGGGGCATGCTGCATGCCATGGCCAGAAAAACCGGCAATGCAGTAAAAATTATCAAAACCATCAAAGGGGCCGATTACAGCATTGTGATCAAAATGATTCATTTCGTAATAGCCCGCCCAGGCCCGCTCAATACGCATCGCCTCAAGGGCTGGAATCCGGTGGGCCAGCACCGCCCATTGATGCTCATCTAATTCCGAATAATCGGGATCCAGCGGCAAATCATCCTCATCCGCGCGGGGATTCATGCCAGCAATCAAAAACCGGCCCTCGGGCCGAAGCCAAAATCCAGTGGTATCAATCAGTAGTGGACAATCGGGCAACGGTGTGGGGCACGACAACACAAATACGATTCTGCGGGCTGCGCCAATCGGAAGCTGAAGATTGAGGTCTTTCACTAAAACAGAAGACCAGGCGCCTGCCGCGTTGACCAAACTGCCGCAATTTATTTTCCTGCCATCGGCAAGGCAAATTGAATTTACTCGGCAACTACTCAAACCCGATTCACCATCGCAATCTATTGCTTTCACCTCGCCTTGGATTTTTATCACCCCCAGGGCTAAGGCCTTCTTTAAAAAAGCTTGATGCAGTGCCGGCCCATCAAACCAGCCCTCGCCGCTCAAACCCAACGCGCCGAGCGTTATTCCCTCAGTATTGAGCCACGGAAATCGGCTTGAGATCTCCGAGGCTGACAATAAACCAATCTCTGCCCCGTGACGCTTCTGAATTTCCCAGGCACTGCGCAGGCTGGATTCCTGTTCTGAACTTGCGAGATACAGATAGCCGGGCTCAACTAAGCCAAGATCAATCGCCTCGCCTGCGCAGGATAAATGGTCCGACACCGAGCGCAGAAAATTAATTCCAAACTGAGACAGCTGAATATTGACTGGGCAGCTGAATTGCTGCCGTATCGAGCTTGCGGAAAGCGTGGAAGAGGCCCGGCTAAAGGAATAATCCTGCTCAATCAATGCAACTTTAAGAGCGGGATCTTTGCACTTTAGCCAGTAGGCGGTGGCCGCACCCATCACGCCCGCACCGATTATTGCTACATCGATGTGATCATCATTCGCCAGTTCAGCAGCAGGAGTACTAGAGGGATTTCTTAAGTGCATGGGCGATCTCACCGATGATTCCGCGCCTGAATGCCAGCACACAGATCACAAAGATCACGCCCTGAATAATAGTGACCCAGGCACCGAATTGGGCAAGATAATTCTGCATGGTGATAA
>JBILVT010000079.1:0-8177 GCA_044370275.1 Burkholderiaceae bacterium
GCTCGCAGACTGTCAGGAACGCGATCCCGCCAAAGCAGAGCTTTATCTGGTTGAGGGAGACTCTGCTGGGGGTAGCGCAAAACAAGGCCGCGACCGCAAGTTCCAGGCCATCCTCCCGCTGAAAGGCAAGATATTAAATGTCGAAAAAGCCCGCTTCGACAAGCTGCTCGCCTCGCAAGAAATCATAACGCTCATTCAGACCCTTGGCACCGGGATCGGCAAAGACGACTACAACCCAGATCGCCTACGCTATCACCGCATCATCATCATGACCGATGCGGATGTTGATGGCTCCCACATTCGTACGCTCTTGCTTACTTTTTTCTATCGCCAGATGCCCGAACTGATTGAAAGGGGTTATGTCTACATCGCCCAGCCACCCCTTTACAAAGTAAAACACGGCAAAGAGGAGCGCTACATCAAAGATGACAATCAGCTTCAAGAATATCTTTTGGGGCTGGCCTTACAAGATGCCCAACTTATTGCCGCGGCGGGGCAATCACAAAACCTGAATCTGTCTGAGCTCGCGAAACTTTATTTGGCTGCCCACGAAGTTATTTCGAGGTTATCTAAAATTATTGATGAACAAGCGCTTCAGGCCATTCTTGACGGAGTATCGCTCGATTTATCGTCGAATGAGCGGGCGGTGCGATCAGCGGAAACCCTTCAGGGCTGGATGAACCAAAAACAGGCGGATATGGCCGCGCTTAAGGACCAGCAAGTGAAAGTTTTTGCAGAGTTTAATAGTCAAACTGAACGCTGGCGCCTTCGTATAGAGCGGCCGTTTCATGGCAACCTCCGCCTTTCATCGCTAGACGCTGATTTCCTTAATACCGAAGATCACAAAACCCTATCAAATGCCGCAACAATTCTAAAAACCGCTGCGCCTCCGGGGGCAACAATTTCTAGGGGCCGCGGTGAACAGACGCGCTCTAGTCAGGTTAGAGATTTTGGACAGGCAATGCAGTGGTTGCTGGCCGAAGCAGAGCGGGGGCTAACCAAGCAGCGTTATAAGGGCCTCGGAGAGATGAACCCAGAACAGCTCTGGGAGACCACAATGAACATTGAGAGTCGAACACTACTGCAAGTCAAAATTGAAGACGCCATCGCAGCCGACAGCATTTTTACAACCCTGATGGGCGAGGAAGTTGAGCCGCGACGGCAGTTCATTGAGGACAATGCTCTGCGTGTCGCCAACCTTGATGTCTAGAGAGAGTGCCCCCTATGCCAGCTGATCTTTCTGATCAGCTGGTCATCGCATTATCCTCGCGAGCGTTGTTTGATTTTGAAGAGGAAAACCGTCTTTTTGAACAAGCAAACGATCGAGCGTATATGCAGCTACAAAGCGAGCGGCTGCAGATCCCAGCAAACCCCGGCGTTGCTTTTTCTCTTGTAAGAAAGCTGCTGGCATTTAATCGGCCAGAAAGTCATCGCGTAGAGATTGTGATGCTGTCGCGCAATGATCCGGTGTCGGGATTGCGCGTTTACCGATCTGCCCAGCGGCACGGCTTGCCGATCCAGCGCGGCGTATTTACGCGCGGCCGCTCGCCGTATCGATATTTGAAGTCGCTCGGCGCCCACCTGTTTTTGTCGGCCAATGCCTCAGATGTAGAAGATGCGTTGCAAGCGGGTTATCCCGCCGCCCACGTTTATCCTCACTCCACCAAGGCTGCCGAAAACTTCCCCAATGAACTGCGCATTGCGTTTGATGGTGATGCGGTCTTATTTAGCGATGAGGCGGAGCGAATTTACCAGGCAGAGGGCCTGGATGCCTTTGTTGCCCACGAGGCCCAGCGGGCTGAAACCCCCCTTCCGCCCGGGCCGTTTAAGCCGCTGCTAGAGGCCTTGCATCGGTTGCAGCAAGAGACCCGGGATGCCCAGACCATGCGTATTCGCACCGCTTTGGTGACCGCGCGCTCAGCGCCCGCCCACGAGCGGGCGGTCCGTACATTGATTGACTGGAACATCGAAATCGATGAAGCCATGTTTCTTGGTGGTTTGGATAAAGGTGATTTTTTAAAAGAGTTTGAGCCAGACTTTTTCTTTGATGACCAGACTCGGCATTGCGAATCCGGGGCCGTTGCAGGGCCAACCGGCCATGTGCGCTCAGGCGTAATTAATCAGAAATGAGCTAAGCGGCTTTGCCGCTAGTGCGCGATCGGGATGATTTTGAGGTTTTTGAGCCTTCAGCTTTTTTGCTTGTCGGGGCCTTGGCGGGTTTTGCCGGTCTAGCCTCAAATTCGAATCCAATTTTTCCTTCCGGAGTCTTGACCAAATACGCTTTAAATTTACGCCGCGTGCGCGCGGAAACAAAGCCGTCTAAAAGATCTGTTTTTCCAGTCTCAAGCAGTTTTTTAACCTGATCAGACGAGATCGCCTGCTGAAGAATCATCATCCCGGTCTTGAAGTTACAGGCTGCTTCTGGCCCAACGCTTTTTTCGCAGACATACGAAGTGCCATGGGCATACACAGATGCTTTGCATTTGGGGCAGGCCCCCAGAGACTCCTGGCCACTGAAATCAACGGGTTCGGCATCCGCCTCAGAGCCGCTGTTGCCAAAATCAAATTCCAGCTTGTGTTCCGTGGTAATTTTTAAGCTCGCCATAAACGGCCGACCAAGTTTGCTGCGAAAGCCATCCACCGGGCCGAATACCTTATCTTTTAATAGCGACTCCACTTCGGGGATTTCGAATGCGCGGCCCCCAGGAATTTTGGAAATTGAAAAATCACAAGATGAGCATGCGAATCGGCGATAGTTCTCTTTCACAGTCGCCCCACATTTTGGGCAGGGTGTTAACAAGGTGGCATAGTCACCGGGGATAGTGTCATTGGTGTAATTCTTCGCCTGGCTGACAATGTGTTCGGTCATTTGTGCGATTTCTCGCATGAAGTCTTGGCGAGACAGGGACCCGTTTTCAATCTGACGTAACTTGTATTCCCA
The DNA here is from genome assembly GCA_044370275.1 of Burkholderiaceae bacterium. Classification (GTDB taxonomy): domain Bacteria; phylum Pseudomonadota; class Gammaproteobacteria; order Burkholderiales; family Burkholderiaceae_A; genus Lacustribacter. The sequence goes on from JBILVT010000079.1 coordinate 2,942, forward strand.
CTCCCCTGTCAGCTCGGGCAGCGACAACTCTTTGACATCGAGGCCCCTTAATAGGGTCATGAGCTGGAAGGCCTTTGCGGTGGGAATGAGCTCTCGGCCATCGCGAAGCAAATATTTTTCTGCCAGCAGGCCCTCGATAATGGCGGCTCGTGTGGCCGGGGTTCCGAGGCCCTTGCCTGCCATTGCCTCCCGTAGTTCATCATCATCGACAAGCCGGCCTGCGCCCTCCATCGCTGACAGAAGTGTGGCTTCGCTGTACCGGGCGGGCGGCCTTGTCTTTAGAGGTTTTGATTCAACTAGGCTCGCATTGGGTTTTTCTGAGGCGCCGACCGCAACGAGCACAGCGTCATCAGACGCCGCATCTTTGCCGTAGACCACCATCCAGCCGGGGTTGGTCAGGACCTTGCCCTCCGTTTTGAAATGGTGGGGCCCGATGGTGCTCATACGGGTTGTGACTTGAAATTCGGCAGCCGGATAAAACACCGCCAGAAACCGACGGGTGACAAGATCAAAAATCTTTTGCTCCGGCTCGGACAAAGCCTTCGGCAGCACGCCAGTCGGAATAATTGCGAAGTGGTCTGAAACTTTACTGTTATCGAATATGCGCTTGTTGGGCCGAACCCATTTGTTGCGCACAATTTCTTTGGCAAACCCTGTGAATTCAGCTGCCGCACCGAGCGACTCGATGGTGGTCTGTACCGTGCCGATGTAGTCTTCCGGAAGGGCCTTGGAGTCAGTCCTCGGATAGGTAAGCACTTTGTGCCGCTCGTAGAGTGCCTGGGCAAGGCCAAGCGTGTTCTTTGCGGAAAAACCAAAACGGGCGTTGGCTTCACGCTGCAAGCTGGTGAGGTCAAATAGGGCGGGCGCTGATTGTGATGAGGGCTTGCTCTCCTCGCGAACCGAGGCCGGCTTGGATTGGCACTCGGCCACAATCCGATCCGCAGCCGCCGCCTGCCAAATCCGCTCCGGCTTGAGCTCAGGATCAGCGTCACTTTTCTTGAAATCGGGCGCAATCCAGCGGCCCTGGTACTGGCCGGCTTGACAATCAAAAGTCGCAACTACTTCAAAATAATCTCGGGCCACAAATCGCCGAATCGCCTCTTCCCGCTCCACCACCACTGCCAGTGTTGGAGTCTGGACACGGCCGACCGTAGTGAGAAAAAACCCACCTTCTTTTGAGTTAAAAGCAGTCATCGCCCTGGTGCCGTTGATGCCGACCAGCCAATCAGCCTCAGAGCGGCAGCGGGCCGCATCGGCCAGTGGCATTAATTCCTGGTCAGAGCGCAGCTGGGCGAATGCGTCTCGGATCGCGGCGGGCGTCATGGACTGAAGCCAGAGCCGACTGACGGGCTGTTTTGCTTTGGTGTGCTGAACGATATAGCGAAAAATCAGCTCACCCTCGCGCCCAGCGTCACAAGCATTGATCAGCCGCCCCACTTCTTTGTTCTTAATCAGCTTAGAGAGGGTTTTGAGTTTCGATTCGCTTTTCGCGATGGGCTGGAGGTCGAAGCTTGGGGGTATGACCGGCAGCTGAGCAAAAGACCACTTGCCGCGTTTTACGTCGTATTTTTCAGGGGCAACGATCTCGAGAAGGTGGCCCACCGCGGAGGCGATCACCATGTCGTCCCGCTCAAACACGTCGTCGTGCTTGGTAAACCCACCCAAGGCCTTGGCGATGTCTGAGGCGACGCTGGGCTTTTCTGCGATGACCAGAGCTTTGTCCATAGAGGCGCGGATCATAGGCGAGCAGTTTGGGCTGGAGCAAATATTTTTTACCGTTGGGTTGGAATAAAAATACTAGTGTTAGTGCTTACTATTTACAATAAGCTTATTTTTTGCCACTTTCCTTCAGGAGTTCTGGCGGCAAGCCGCATAAGCTCTAAAAGCAACAGATCCCCATAAAGGTCCTCAGGGGTCTGGCCCGCTTGGCGGCCGAGACTTTCTACATCCTGGGGGTGGGCATTCAGATAGCCTAAAAGCCGTTGCAATTGCTCGGTTTGTTCTGGCCTAAGGCCGGCCGATTTCGCAAAAAGCCCCGGGTTTAAATAAGGATCAACACCGAGGGCTTTGGCCTCTCGGGCGCTGGTCGCAGGCCGCTTAAGCCCGAGATCTTCCAGAAGCTGCTCCGGCGACTGCACCGGCTGGGCGCCCTGGCGAATGAGCTGATTGCAGCCAGCGCTTTGCGGTAGATGGATGGAGCCTGGAACGACGTACACGTCAATCCCGAGATCCAGCGCGTGCCGTGCTGTAATCAGGGAGCCGCTTTTCGGCATCGCTTCCACCACGAGCACCGCCCGGCAAAGGCCAGCAATGATTCGGTTTCGATTCGGAAAGTGCTGAGGCCTGGCGGGAGTGCCGACGGGATATTCGCTAAGTAGACAGCCGCCTTGCTGTTGAATTTCTTTAGCAAGTCCGGCGTGGTGTCGTGGGTAGATCTGGTCAAGCCCGCTTCCTAAAATTGCTGCTGTTTTTCCGCGGCCCAATAACCCGCCGCGGTGTGCAGCAGCATCGATGCCCTGGGCAAGCCCGCTGACAATGGCGAGACCCTCGCCTGAGAGCGCTGACGCAAACCACATCGCATCGGTGCAGCCTTGAGCGGTGGCCTGCCGACTCCCGACAATCGCCAGGCCCGGCTTCCGTAGTAGCTGCCGGGCATGGGCCTCGTTACCCAGGCCAAACAATTCGCGAACTGGTGGATGCGTCTGTTGAAGGGCCGTGGGAAAATCAGGATCTGAATCGAGGATAGAAAAAGGCAGAGGCACGGATTTAACACTCATGTGGCTAGGGGCTAGGTTTTTGGAATCAGATTACCGAGTCAATAGCACCGGTGAAATCATCCGGCCGCACTAGAGAGGCAGATCGATGGCAATTCTTGAACTGTTGCACTACCCAGATGAGCGGCTAAGGACCGTTGCGCAGCCTATTCGCGAGGTCGATGATCGGATCCGCAGCATTGCCAGTGACATGGCGGAGACCATGTATGCCGCACCAGGAATCGGCCTTGCTGCGACACAGGTGAATATTCATGAACGCATGATCCTGGTGGATGTTTCCGAAGACCGCTCCGATCTTCGCATTCTGATTAATCCTGAAATCATCGAATCAAGCGCGGAAAAAAAACTTTTTCAAGAAGGCTGCCTGTCAGTTCCCGGAATTTTCGACGACGTTGAACGACCCGACCGCATCCGTGTTCGGGCTCTGAATCAAGATGGCAAGGCCATTGAGTTTGAGGCGGACGGTTTGTTGTCTGTCTGCATACAACACGAGATCGACCACCTGGACGGCAAGGTCTTTGTGGATTATTTGTCTCGGTTAAAGCAGGGTCGAATTAAAACCAAAATGATCAAGGCAAAAGAGAGTGGCGCCTTTGAGGTCGATCAGGAGTTCTCTCGTCGACACGATCGAATGGTCCAGAAGGCCTGAATAAGCAGCCCGATCAAATGCGGATTGTTTTTGCCGGCACACCGGAGTTTGCCCGCGTGTCGCTTGTCGCCCTTATTGAGGCTGGCCATGACTGCGTTGCGGTAATGACGCAGCCCGATCGGCCCGGTGGCCGGGGGCGGCAGATGCTGGAAAGTCCCGTGAAGCAGGAAGCTAGCCGGCGTGGTCTGATCGTAATGCAGCCCGCATCATTAAAGCCGAGCAGTCCCGAGTCGGGTCCGGCGCTTGATCGCCTCCGTCAGTTTGCGCCAGATCTGATGGTCGTAGTGGCCTATGGCCTCATTGTTCCACCCTCGGTTTTAGAAATACCTCGGCTTGGCTGCATCAATATTCACGCTTCGCTGCTGCCGCGCTGGCGGGGTGCCGCGCCCATTCAGCGCGCCATTGCGGCCGGAGATCGCGAGACCGGCATCGCGCTGATGCAGATGGAAGAGGGCCTGGATACTGGGCCAGTCTGGGCCGAGTATCGATGTCCGATCGGCCGAGACGATAATTTTCAAAGCCTGCATGATCGTTTGGCGGGCATGGGGGCCCGCGGAATCGTTGAACTCCTTGAAGAATTTCCGCCCCCAGACCGAGGCCCCAAGCCCCAAGCCGAACAGGGCGCGGTCTACGCGCACAAAATAGCTAAAACCGACCTGGAGATTGATTGGTCAAAGCCGGCCGCAGCGGTCCGCGATCAGATTCGCGCCTATGATCCGACACCCGGCGCGACTGCCCGACTCGGAGATGAGCTGGTGAAGTGTTTCGAGCCGGGGCTTTGGCCCGAGGCCTTGAAAAATTCGCCGCCGGGACAAATTATTAGTAGTGAACAGGACCGCTTGGTGATCGCTTGCGGTGAAGGGGCGATCACGATCGGGGCCGCACAGCGGCCCGGCGGTCGTAGGTTAAAGATGCGGGAATTTTTAAACGGCTGGCCGGTCAGAGCAGGCCAGAGTTTTAATTTAAACAAGTGAGAGGAACGGCATGTTCAATTGGCTAAAGACCGCGGTTTTGATGGCAGCAATTGTTGCGCTGTTTGGTGTCATCGGGGCATCTCTGGGCGGCCAGAGCGGAATGCTTTTAGCCCTTGGATTTGCACTCTTAATGAACGTTGGGGCCTATTGGTTTTCTGACAAGCTGGTGTTGCGGATGTATAACGCCCAGCAGGTGGATGGCTCAACTGCGCCTGAGCTTTTCAATATGGTGCAGGAGCTCGCCGATCGGGCCGGCCTTCCGATGCCGCGGGTCTACATCATTGATGATCAGGCGCCGAATGCTTTTGCAACGGGCCGAAACCCTGAGCATGCGGCGGTCGCCGCGACCACCGGCATTATGCGGCTACTCTCGGCCCGTGAGATGCGGGGCGTGATGGCCCATGAATTGGCCCATGTGGCCCATCGCGACATTTTGATTTCAACGATATCGGCCACGATGGCTGGCGCGATCTCTGCGTTGGCAAACTTTGCAATGCTATTTGGCGGCCGAGATTCTGAGGGCCGGCCGAGTAATCCGATCGCGAGTATTGCGGTGATGCTGCTCGCGCCGCTTGCTGCCAGCTTGATTCAAATGGCGATCTCTCGGGCCCGAGAGTTTGAAGCTGACCGGGGAGGCGCTGAAATTTCTGGTGATCCCCTGGCCCTGGCCAGTGCACTTGAAAAGATAGATCACTACGCCCGGGGAATACCATTTGAGGCAGCCGAACGCCACCCGGAGACCGCGCAGATGATGATCATGAATCCGCTATCGGCCCGCGGTGTGGCAGGCCTTTTCTCAACCCATCCAGCGACAGAGGATCGTGTTGCCCGATTGCGAG
>JBILVT010000080.1:0-8158 GCA_044370275.1 Burkholderiaceae bacterium
CTGACCGTGACTGCGGGGTACTGGTTCACCTCTTCGACCTTTTTTGCAAACCCCGCAGTCAGTGTGGCACGGACGCTGACGGATACTTTTGTAGGAATCTCGCCCTTGGACACCCCGATTTTTTGTCTAGCGCAAATCCTCGGTTTGGCGGTGTTCATTGTCTTGCGCAAGTGGCTGAGCTAGTCGATTCAACCGTTTTAGCGTTGAACAAAATGTTTGGCCTGCGCATTTTTTGCGACGCGCAAAAACCATGTTCTTGACCGGGTAAATATTTCGTCATTTTATAAGTATGGAATCATCACAACACTACAAAAACTTTAAGGGAGGCAGTCGTGGGGATCGAAAAGCATCAGCAGCAAGAAAAGCAAATCGTAGATGAAGCTTTGCGCATCGGTCCGCAAAGCGATCGGCGCAAGTTCTTCGTATCCGCAGCTGCGATGGGCGCCGCCACTGCGGCAGCACCACTCATCGGCATGGCTCAGAGCGCTCCCGCACCGGCCGCAGCCCCCGCTGCGCGTAGAGCCATTCTTAAAAATGACGCTCGGCTTTTAAATATCGGTGCTACGGTTCGTAGCGGAAATTACTGGGACTTCACGACGTTTATTACGCCAGTCGAGGAGTTCTATGTCCGCAATCACTATCCAACCCCGTTGGTTGAGCAAAAGCCGGTTCTTGATCCCAAGAACTGGAAGCTAAAGATTCATGGCAACGGCATTGAGCGTCCGATTGAGATTACGTACGACCAGCTTTTAAAAATGCCCTCGAAAACCATCATCGCGACGATGGAGTGCCACGGCAATGGCCGGTCGCTTTTCTGGGAGCAGCAGGGCCACGATAAGGTTGCGGGTGGCAATTGGGTGCTAGGCGCTGTTGGTCAGGCCGAGTGGCAATACGTCCCCATGAGTCATATTTTTGCCCTGGTGGGACTTAAGCCAAATGCGAAGTCAGTGCTCTTCTGGTCGGGTGTAGATGGTAACGACATGGGTCGGCCGATGCCGGTAGCCGATATCCGCTCCCGTGCCGACGACATCGGCATTTGCTTCAATATGAACGGCAATCCGCTGACTGCAGATCATGGTGGACCCGTTCGCGTGGTGGTACCCGGATGGGGCGGCACAGCCTCAATCAAGTGGCTCACTGAGATGAAGATTGATACCCATCAGCATTGGGTTCGGTTAAATACCAAAGGTGAGGTCTATATCGGCCCGGATTACAAAGCGCCTGAGGTCACCGCTACCGATGAATTTATCGGCGGTATCACCAAAGCGGATGTACAGGGTCCGATGGTCACATGGATGCCGATCAAGTCGTTCATCACGGTGCCCCTTGTGCTGGAAAAGTCGCCCTCGGTTCCTGCGAACTATCCGTTAAAGCGAGGTGAGCTGCCGAAGGTGGCGTCCGGTCGTCAGGTCATGCGAGGCTATGCATGGGCCCCCGAGCATGGCATTTGGTATGTTGAATACCGAGTCGACGGCGGAATGTGGCAGCGTGCCACCATCCGGCCACCCAATCTGGGCAAGTACACCTGGGTGAGGTTTGACTTCCCTTGGGATGCGACGGTGGGCACTCATGTGATTGAGACTCGCGGCGTTGATACCAAGGGTAATTCACAGCCCGCTTCGGTTCCGTTTAACCAGCTTGGCATGGCAAACGGAGCTGTTCCGAAGTTCCGGATTCAGGTCGTTTAACTTATCCCGAAAAAAGCACCGCAGCGAAAGCTGCGGTGTTCTCACGTCTTGTCTATGAAAAAATTAGTCATCGGTTTCATGTGTGCGGCCTTAACCTCTGCTGTGGCTGCAGTGGAAATACCCCCTGGGTCAAGCCCTCAAGTCATTGCCGGCGGAAACTTGTATAAGGCCAACTGTGTGGTTTGTCACGGGGTAAACGGGCGGGATGCTGTTGCCTTCCCCAGGCCAATCTGGGGACCCGGTCAGGATATTAAAAAATTTCAGACCGCAAAAGGGTTATTCGAGTATCTGCAGATGTTGATGCCATTTGATGATCCAAATAAGATTAGCGATGCTGATAAAACGGCGATTGCGGCATTTATGCTGGTGAAAAACGGCGACTTGCCTGCAAATGCAAATCTTCCGGTTGGGGGAAATGCTGCGCCAATTAAGTAGTTCCGGCTGCCTGTATTTTTTCGTAAAAGATCGTTGACGACACCGGATTTTTCTTGGGCTGTAGTGAGTTCAAAGTAATAGGGCCCACACCGCTATCGCATTGAGAATCGCTCCCAATACCGCTGCGCTACCCATATCTTTCACTTTCTTCGATAGTTGATTTTGCTCTATCGAAATACGATCAATTGTCTTTTCGATCGCTGTATTCAGTAGCTCCACGATAATTACCAATAACAGCGAACTGATCATTAGGGCTTGTTCAAGCCGCGAGTCGCCCAAGTAAAAAGCGCCACCGACTAGCACAGGAAGTAGTGCGACCTCTACCTTGATGGCTTCTTCGGATTTCCAGGCAGCTCCAAAGCCTTCAATTGAGTAGAGAAATGCAGAAATGAGTCGTCGCCGAGTAAGCTGTAAAAGACCTCTGATCATTGGTCTATCCTATTAATCAACATTAAATAGCAAATGTGGGACGGGATCATCGCCTCCTAAGCACCGAGTCCGGCAGGTAACGCAGGCCGAAGCTCATCCATCGGCCAGAGGCAGGCCCATTGAGCTGCCCCCCAAGGGTTGCGTCAATTTGAAGAAGATCCTTAATTACAAAGTAGCGAACGCCTGCCTGGAAATAAGGCTGGCTGCGATGGTCCCCGAATGTCTCGGCAATAAAGTGCAGCCGATCCGTCGAATGTTGCTCTAGGCCCAGCCCCCAGGTACCTCGGGCCTGCCCGGTCCTGTCGTATCGAAGCGCGCCAAGGTTTAAATGGATGGCCTGCGGGCTACTCTGACTTAAAAAAGAAATCGGTAGGTAGGCATATTGGTTTCCTAAAAGATTAGGCCCGGGATTGATGCTGGGGTGGGCAATTTTTCCCACTGCTAGCCCCCAGCCCACGCCGCCTGGAGCCATCTCTTTAAAGAGGGTTTTGACCTGTAAGACGTAATCATTGGTCGCGTAGTTACTCTGGTGCACCCGACCTGCGCCGAGAGTGAACTCGAGATTGCCAGTCGGATTACAGGCCGGAAGGGCCCAAAACTCAGTGCTCGAGGAATACACCCGGCTCCAGGATTCAAGCTGGCAGCTCTGGGCAAGTGCAAGCCGGGCATCGTCGGTCACAAACGGCCTGGCTGGGTATGCGGCCTTTGATGCGAGCATGAGGCTGATCAGGAGAATTGCACCTATCCCACAAAGATAAAAACGAAAAGACCAAAACATGGTGCGAGTTTAAAAGACTTTTTGGGTAAATCTTAGTTTTAAAAAAACCTTCACAAAACTGTCATGCGACTGCAAAGGAGAGTTGCAACACTTGCCTACTCATGAAACCCGATGAGCTCATTGAATTTAATCTCGCCCCCAACCGCTACCGCGCTATATTTATTTCGGATATCCACCTTGGCACCTCGGGCTGCAAAGCCGAGTTTCTTCTGGATTTTCTAAAAGCCAATGAGTCCCGTTATCTTTATCTGGTAGGCGACATCATCGATGGTTGGCAGCTAAAGAAGGGCTGGTTCTGGAATCAAAGCCACAACGATGTTATCCAGAAAATCCTGAGAAAAGCCCGTAAGGGCACCAAAGTTATCTACATCGCTGGTAATCACGACGAGGTGATTCGACAGTTTGCTGGCCTTGCCTTTGGCGATATTGATATCGTGAATGAGGCAGTGCATGAGACCGCAGACGGCCGCAGGCTCTGGGTTACCCACGGGGATCTTTTTGACGGGGTGATTAGCCATGCGAAATGGTTAGCCTATCTTGGGGATAGTCTTTACACGATGGTTCTGCGAGTGAATCATCATTTCAATCAGCTGCGTCATCGCTTCGGGCTCTCTTATTGGTCTTTATCGCAGTATTTAAAGCACAAGGTCAAAAACGCAGTCTCCTTCATCACGGATTTTGAAGAGGTGGTCACCGCAGAGGCGAGTCGGCGCGGCTATGACGGTGTGGTCTGCGGCCATATCCATAAGCCGCAGATTCGCGATATCAATGGCATCTTGTATTGCAACGACGGAGACTGGGTCGAAAGCCTCTCTGCGCTCGTCGAGACCCATACCGGGGAGCTAAAGATTGTGTATTGGCCTTATCGGCAGTCCAAGTTTGCCGAGGAAACGGAGCATCTGCATGCCGCACAAGTTTAATCGTGTCCTGATTGTGACCGATGCCTGGCACCCTCAGGTCAATGGCGTTGTGAGAACACTGATGAGCACTGCTTATGAGTTGCGGCAGATGGGCATGAAGGTGGAGATGATCACGCCGGCGCTTTTTAAGACTTTGCCTTGCCCAAGCTACCCCGAGATACGTCTATCACTCACCACCTCGCGGCGCGTCGAACGGCTAATCGAACAGATGCGGCCGGACGCCTTGCATATTGCGACAGAGGGCCCGCTCGGATGGGCGGCCCGCAATGCAGCGGTTCGCCGTGGCTGGCAGTTCACCACGGCTTATCACACCCGATTCCCGGAATACGTCAATGCAAGAACGGGCATTCCTGTCGCCTGGCTTTATCGGCTCTTTCAAAAGTTTCATCGTCCTTCGGCTGCGGTGTTGGTGCCGACGGCCTCGATGATGCGCGACCTCCATGACCACGGATTTCCGAATGTCACTTACTGGACCCGTGGAGTTGATCATGAGATTTTCTATCCTAGGTGTGAACAAAAACCGATCGATCCTGCAAATCCCATCTTCATCTATGTAGGACGGCTGGCTGTTGAGAAAAATGTTGAGGCGTTTTTATCGCTTGATCTGCCCGGGGTGAAGTGGGTGGCAGGCGAGGGCCCACTCGGTGCGGAGTTGCGCCGTCGCTATCCCAATGCCCGATGGACGGGAGTGTTATCGCAGCCTGAATTGGCTGAGCTTTACAGCCGAGCAGATGTCTTCGTTTTCCCGAGTAAAACCGACACCTTTGGGCTGGTGATGGTAGAGGCCATGGCCTGCGGCTTACCTGTTGCAGCGTTCCCGGTGGTGGGACCCATCGATGTGGTGGGTGATAGCGGCGCGGGCTGCCTCGATCATGACCTTCGAACTGCCTGCTTGCGAGCCGTGGAGATCTCGCGTTCAGCCGCAATCCAGCACGCAAAAACATTTACTTGGGCCCTGGCCACTGAACAGTTTCACGCGGCTCTGGTGCCGCTGATTCCCGTTGCCGATCCCGCTTCGGCGTCCCCGCCCGAGATTGCCCACCCGCAAAAAGAGGTCACTTATGAGTGAGCTAGCCGTTCAGCGTTACTTTTCCCATTCTGAGGCCCATCTCTTTGTACCTGCGTGGGGCGCAGAATCGCCTCCTGAGTCGTGGCTTTCCCTCGAGACAGAAAATTATTTGGCAAGTCTCGCCCAATCGCGTGACGAGGTACGCGAGGTGCAGCAGCTTCGCTATCAGATCTTCTCAGAAGAATACGGCGCAACTTTTTTGGGGCCCGAGAAGGAGCTGGATCAGGATCAATTCGATGGCTATTGTGATCACATCATCGTGCGGGAGCGGCAGTCTGCTCGGGTTGTGGGTACCTATCGCATTCTTTTGCCAGAGCAGGCCCGCCGTGCTGGCGGCTACTACAGTCAGCAGGAGTTTTTCCTCACTCGGCTACAGCGGCAGCTTGGGGACTTGGTGGAGCTTGGCCGATCCTGTGTGCATCCCGATCACCGTAGCGGTGCTGTAATTATGCTGCTGTGGAAAGCAATCGCGCAGTATATGCATCGACACCGCTGCCAATATCTGATTGGCTGTGCCAGTGTGAGCATGCGTGATGGCGGGGTACAAGCGGCTAGTCTCTGGGATCGGATTTGCAGCAAAATGCCGATTGATCCAACGCTCGAGGCTTATCCGAAAAACCGACTTCCTCTCGATCAGATTGCGCGCGACCCGCAGATTGCTGAGCCTCCGCTGCTGCGCGCTTATTTAACCTTAGGGGCAGTGATTTGCTCCGAGCCCAGCTGGGATCCGGATTTCAATACGGCTGATTTCCTGATTCTGCTAGATCTCTCAAAGATTAATCCCCGTTACGCCCGTCATTTTGGGTTGGTCTAGATCCCGCTCAGTTATTAAGTTCTCGGAGATTGCTTCAGCCGCGACGCTGTCTAAGCTGCTGGACACCCCAGTCTTATAGACCCCTCGTGATTCCGCCGTCCACCCGCAGGCTTTGCCCGGTGATGTAGCTTGCGTCATCGGATAAGAGAAATGCAACGCTCTTGGCGATTTCAGAAACGCTGGCGACCCGCTTCATTGGAATCGATGCGATGGTTTCAGGTTTGTGGTTCAGGCTGTCGGTGAAACCCGGCAGCACGGCATTCATCCGCAGACCCTGGGCCGCATAGCGGTCGGCATAAAGCCGTGTGAAGGCGCCCACCGCTGCACGATAAGTGCAGGAGACTGGGAAAATTAGTGAAGGCTCGTAAGCCGCAAAGGTTGTGATATTCACAAATGCGCCAGTGCCTTGCTTGAGCATGACTGGCGTAACGAGTCGTGCCATCTCAATTACCGGTGTGAGCACCATATCGTGACCCCGCTGCCAGTCTTGGGCGGGAATCTCGAGTAAATCGCCTTTCGGCGGGTGACCAGTGTGGTTGACTACGGCATCAATTCTTCCCCAGCGGGCCAGAGCCTCTTCTACCAACCGCTTTAAATCCGTTTTTTCCAAGACCGAGCCTTGAATACCGATGCCGCCGAGTTCGTCGCCGAGACGAGTCACGGATTCAGAAGGAGACAGCAGGCCGAGCTGATAGCCTCTCTGATTTAATTCTCGAGCAACACCCGCGCCAATGCCGCGGCCAGCGGCGGTGATAAGAGCGACTTTCATGAATGTATAGACTCCTTGGGTTTAAAAGTTCCGAGATAATTTTCGATTTTTAAGCGGCGGGCAGCGTCAGTTCGATTCTTGTGCCGCGCCCGTTGACGGGATCGGTAATCTCAAGTCGCCCACCAACCCTTGTCATAATTTCAAAGGCGATGGCGAGGCCTAGGCCGCTGCCCGCAGCCTGCTCAGGCTGGACATTGGGTGACTGATCGCCACGATAAAAACGTCGAACCACCAGGGGCCGCTCAGAGGCGGAAATGCCGGGCCCATTATCCTCAACGCTTATCTGAATGCTTTTTTCGGATTGGACCGCATGGAGATGCAGTCTCGATCCGGCAGGGCAGTAGCGCAAGGCGTTATCAATTAGATTGTTCATCACTTGGATCATTAAATCTGGATATCCGAGCATCGCAATCCCTTGGTTCTCCGGATCAAAGCTCAGCATTATGGAAATCGACCTACGCTCTGCCTGCGGCTTCCAGAGTTGTACGATTTCATTGAGCAAAGATCGAAGATTTATTTGGCTGCGGTCGCCGCGCAGCAGCTGCTCCTCGGATTCAGCGAGCGTGAGTAGCTGCTGGGTTAGGCGGATTGCCCGATCCGAAGCAATCTGAATCTGATCGAGCATTGCAGCGACTTCGCTGGTTTTGTTGGTCGACTGGGCGTTTTCTAAGTGCAGCTTTAGGGCAGTGAGCGGTGTCCGAAGCTGATGGGCTGTATCTGCCACGAACTGCCGCTGCAGAGCTAAAGCCTGCTGCAGTCGAGCGAGCAGGTCATTCAGTGCGGCAGTAAGCGGCCGGATTTCCCGAGGAACCTGAGAGTCATCGAGTGGCTCCTGAGTGTGGTGGGTACGTGTCTCAAGATCGCGGGCCGCCTCCGAAATCGGTGCAATCGCACGTCGCATGGAGAGCCAAACCACGAGTACGGCGAGTCCAATCAGCAAGAGCTCTGCAGCCAGCACCGTGAAAGCAATCTCCTGGATCATCCGATCCCGAGTGATCGTGGTCTCAGCAACAATCACACGAATCCGGTCATCTATACCCACCGGCGTAATGGTTTTGACCGCCACCCGAATACGCCGTTGCCGATAAACACCGTCTTTTACAGTTGTGGAGCTGGGCTGTCCTGAGATCGGGCCGAGTGAGAGCTCAAGGTCGGTCTGCCCCGCGACGTGGCCTTTTTTCAGGCTTTCAATTCGAAAGTAGGCTCCATCATCGATATCCCACTCGAAGATTTTTTGTGCAGCCTCAGGGAAATCA
>JBILVT010000081.1:0-8156 GCA_044370275.1 Burkholderiaceae bacterium
CGTCTTTCGAAAGATTGTCGGCCAGATGCAGCACGATCTGTTTCATGTCTACACTGTCGATCAGCACATCCTGCAGGTCATTCGCAATCTGCGTCGGCTCACTATGGACGAGCACGCCCATGAGTTTCCGCTCTGCAGCCGGCTGATGGCGGAATTTCAATGGCCCTGGATTTTATATATCGCGGCCTTATTTCACGATATCGCCAAAGGCCGTGGCGGAGACCATTCCGCCTTAGGACGGCTCGAGGTGCGACGTTTCGCGCGGGACTATGAGTTAGATGCTGAGACTACGACGCTCTTAGTTTTCTTGGTGGAGCACCATCTGACCATGTCACAGGTGGCTCAAAAGCAGGATCTTGCTGATCCGGAAACGATTACGCAGTTTCACGCTATCGTCCGCACACCCCGCAGACTCACCGCGCTGTACCTGCTCACAGTGGCCGATATTCGCGGCACAAGCCCCAAAGCCTGGAGCAACTGGAAGGCCCGGCTGCTCGAGGAACTCTATCGGCGCACACTTGCCGCCATGGAATCTGCGGGCGGACGCAAGCGGACTGAAATGCAGCCCCCGCGTGATGCCTATCTGGCCAAGACGGCCGAGGCCGAGCGTCTGCTGCGACTCCATGGAAAAGATGTCGCGCCCGCTCAGGCCTTTTGGAAGACTCTCGAGTTGCAATACTTTTTGCGCCACGAAGCCAGTGAGATTGAATGGCACGCCCGGCTTTTGTCACAGCGGGCCCCGTCATCCGCGCCCACCGTGATTGCACGACGCGCACCCGACGAAGTCGGCTTACAGGTGGTCGTCTATCAGCCAGATGAGGCCGATCTATTTGCCCGAATTTGCGCCTACTTTGACGGCCAAAACATCAGCATTCTGGATGCAAAAATCCATACGACCTCGGATGGCCACGCGATGGATACCTTCGTTGTCGAGCCACAGAACCAAGAGGGCTTCCATCGAGAGATGCTCACCATCATCGAAGCTGGATTGGCCCAGATCTTGGCCGAGCGCGGCCCGCTGCCGGCGGCTAACCAGGGCCGGCAGTCACGCCAGTCCCGCTACTTTCCGATTCCACCGCGCATTGATCTGCAGCCCGATTCACGGGGCCAGTATCACGTTCTTAATGTTACGGCAGCCGATCGGACTGGCCTGCTCTATGCGATTGCCAAGACTCTGGCGAATCATCGGATTCGGCTTCAGACCGCCCGCATCATGACCCATGGCGAGCGGGCGGAGGATGTTTTTTTAATTCAGGGTGAATCGATTCGCGAAGAGAAAAAACAAATCGCCCTCGAGGCCGATTTGTTAAAAGCGGTCGCCGCCTAGCCAGCGTGTAAAGTCGGCACCGATTTCCGGATGCCGCTGAGCGAGCGTGACAGAAGCCTGCAGATAGCCAAGCTTTGCGCCGCAATCAAAACGGCGGCCCTCAAAACGATAGGCCAGCACAGCCTGCTCCTTTAGCAGACGCGCAATCGCATCCGTCAGTTGAATCTCCCCTCCCGCGCCTGCGGATTGCTGACGAATCAAATCGAAAATTCGGGCGGTCAGCAAATAGCGGCCCACGACGGCAAGCCGAGACGGTGCCGCCTCCGGCCGCGGTTTCTCCACGATGCCAGTCATGGTCTCGATGCTGGCACCAGCTGCACCTGCTGTGCTCACAATTCCGTATTTCGAGGTCTCTTGCAGCGGAACTTCTTCCACAGCAATCACACTACTGTGATGCTGCTCGAACTGCTCCACCATCTGGCGCATGACCGGCACGCCACTCTCGCCCGCATCCATCAAATCATCCGCCAATAGGATGGCAAAAGGCTCATCACCCACCACGGGCTCGGCACACAAGACCGCATGGCCCAGCCCGAGCGCCTCAGGCTGGCGGATATAAATACAGTTGATGCTGCCCGGCGCCACACCGCGCACGACTTCAAGCAGATGCTGTTTGTTTTTTGCCTCAAGCTCAGCCTCAAGCTCATAGGCTTTATCGAAATGATCCTCAATGGCGCGCTTGGAGCGGCCTGTGATGAAGATCATGTCGGTGATGCCTGCGGCGGCGGCCTCTTCGACCGCGTATTGGATTAGAGGCTTGTCCACAACCGGCAGCATCTCTTTCGGGCTGGCCTTCGTGGCTGGCAAAAACCGTGTGCCGAGTCCGGCGACTGGAAAGACTGCCTTGCGGACTTTTCCGGAAAACTTACTCATGATGCCCCTTGGTGTCGAAACGGCTGAATCAATTCAAGAAACGCGCTCTCATCCATAACCCGTACGCCCAGCTCCCGGGCGCGAGCAAGTTTACTTCCCGCCGCCTCTCCTGCAATGACCAAGGAAGTTTTAGCCGAAACCGAGCCGCTGGTCTTGCCACCCAGGGCGATGATCCAATTGGCAGCCTCATCACGGGCCATGCTCTCGAGAGTCCCAGTGAGCACCACAGTCATCCCCGCAAACGGCTGGGGGGCATCAGTGCTCACGGCCGGCGCCACAGCAGGCCGATCATCAAGCCGCTCAAGCCGAATTGCAGCAAGCAGCCGATCCACAATTACAGACTGCTCAGGATTATCGAAAAATTCACGAATCGATGCGGCCACCACGGGTCCCACATCGGGTGCCTGAAGCAAATCCTCGGGGCCAGCATCACGAATCGCCTGCAGCGACTTGAAATGCAAGGCAAGATCGCGCGCCGTCCGCTCACCGACATGACGAATCCCCAACCCGAATAAAAGCCGCGAAAGGCTTGCGGACCGAGACGCGTCGATTTGCGCAATCAGATTGCTTGCGGATCTCTCCGCCATTCGATCCAAGGCCGCGAGCCGATCGATGGTGAGCCCATACAAATCGGCAATTGTGCTCACTAGGTTTTTCTCAACCAGTTGATCGACAATTTTTTCTCCAAGGCCCTCGATATCCATCGCCCGACGCTGAGCGAAATGCAAAAACGCCTGCTTGCGCTGGGCGCCACAGGTCAAGCCAGCTGGGCATCGGCTTACCGCTTCTTCGGCCTCTCGTACTGCAGGCGTGCCACATGCAGGACAGGATGTCGGCATCACGAAGGGGCGCGCATCGGCTGGCCGCAAGGCAATAATCGGGCCCAATACTTCAGGAATCACATCACCGGCCCGCCTTACCCAGACGGTATCTCCGATCATGATGCCCTTACGAATGATCTCATCCACATTGTGAAGTGTTGCGTTCGTTACAGTGACGCCGCCAACAAATACGGGCTCAAGTCGGGCAACGGGTGTCAACGCACCGGTGCGACCCACCTGCACATCAATACCCAATAGCCGTGTGCTGGCCTCTTCAGCCGGAAACTTATGCGCGACCGCAAAGCGCGGCGCGCGTGAGACATAGCCCGCCTGCGCCTGCAGCGCAACTGACTCAAGCTTGTAGACCACGCCGTCGATCTCAAAGGGCAGCGAAGCTCGGCGCGAGAGAATTTCAGCGTAAAACTTCAATAGGCCCTCGCACGGCAGTGCTGCGGCCCGATCGCTGGCCACCGGCAGTCCCCAGCCGGCCAATGCATCAAGCCACTCTGAATGTGTCGAGAGTTGCTTTTCTTTGCCTGCAGCCCATCGGACCTCGCCCGTGCCATAAGCATAAAAGCTTAAGGGCCGCTCGGCTGTGATCTTGGAATCAAGCTGGCGCAGGCTGCCCGCCGCCGCATTGCGTGGATTCACAAAGACCTTTTCACCGCGGGCCGCCTGGCGTGCATTGAGTGCATCAAAGTCCTGCCGACGCATGAGGACCTCGCCACGCACCTCCAGCACCTGCGGAATATTGTGTCCAGCCAGCTGCTTGGGAATATCCTGAATCACGCGAATGTTGGGAGTGATGTCCTCGCCCACGGATCCATCGCCGCGGGTCGCGGCCTCAATCAGCCTGCCCTGCTCATAGCGCAGACTTACAGCAATACCATCAAATTTAAGCTCAGCACTGAAACGCAAGGCCTCGGCCTTCAGGCCAAGATTTTGTGCTAACCGGCTCACGAACTGTCGAACCTCTTCATCGCCAAACGCATTATTTAGCGACAACATCGGCACGCGGTGCCGGACTTCGGAAAACTCGCGTTTTGGCGCAAAGCCCACCTGATCCACGGGCGAAGTCCCCGGCGCGAGCTCAGGGTGGCGTGATTCAAGGCCCTCCAGCTCGCGCACCAATGCATCGTATTGCGCATCACTGATCACAGGTGCATCGAGCATATGGTAGGCCTGCTGATGTTTGAGCACCTCGGTGCGTAGGCTCAGAATTCGGCTACGGATCTCCTGAAGATCGCCAGAGGGCGGCAGAGCGCTGCGAGCCAAGGCCATGCCCGCCTAAAGAAAAAGCCGCTGCGCCATTGGCGTGCCTGGCGTAATACCCATTGCCAAAAGCCGCTGCTCTTTATCAGCGACCTGGGCTGCGATGCTCTCGAAATTCTGTGCCAAGAGCCGATGGCCGGCCTCATCCGTCACCTGCGCATCCAGTACGGAAGCCAAAAGCTCTGCAGTGGCAATCATTTCGCGGAAGGCTTCAACTGGCGCGACGGTGCGCGGCACATCCAGCAACAGAATGAGGCTTACACCTGACTCTCCAGGAAATACGGAAAAACGCTGCCGGTGTAACGGTCCTTTGGCGAATCGGGACTCGCCGCGGGGCTCCAAACCCGCCGCACTCGCAGCCGATGCAATCTTTGCAGCTGAAAGAATCTCGACGGAGGTCACTGCGAGTGTGAGCTGTGCATCGACTTCTGCGCAACGCTGATCGACCTGGCGCGCCTTACTCAATACATCGGACATCGAAGGCACTGTCAATCTTGCGCCCAGCGCACCTGCGATTCGGCCAAGCTGCTCTTGCCACTCGGAGTATTCCATCGCGTGCAGCGGCCCACTCCGTGTGGCGAGCAATAGGCCCACCTGAAGGGCAAACACTTCTTGGGACTGAGGCTGTGCCTGCGCGGCCTCACCCGGCCGACTCACCCAGCCAAATGCAAGTGGCTTTGATCCGACATGCCGCCAGCCACGCAACTCTTGTTGAAGCTTTGCCACTGAGGCTGGCAGTTGCCACTCGAGAATCGCAATCGCCTCAGAAATTTCCGAAGGCAGCACACCCTCGATAATCCGCTCCGCGGGCGGCGCAAGCAACGGCTCTTCAGTGACCGACGCGGACTGCGTGATCCGCTTTTTCGCCCGGGAGCTGTCCCGGAAGTTGGCCACCAACACCCACAGCAGCACGATCGTAGCGCCCGCCACAACCGTCCACTGCAATTCGGTCATACCGTCTCTTGGGCCATCGCATTTGCTGCATCTAAATCGACCGCCACGATGCGTGACACACCCTGTTCTTGCATCGTAACGCCCATCAGATGCTGGGCCATCTCCATCGCGATCTTATTGTGAGTAATAAAGACGAACTGCGTTGAGGCCGACATATGGCGCACCAGATTGCAAAAACGCTCGGTGTTGGGATCGTCTAAGGGCGCATCGACCTCATCCAATAAGCAAAAAGGCGCAGGATTAAGCTGAAACAGCGCAAAGACCAACGCAATCGCTGTCAGGGCTTTCTCACCGCCGGAGAGCAAATGGATTGAGGTGTTGCGCTTACCGGGTGGCTGGGCCATCACCTGCACGCCGCAATCAAGAATCTCCTCACCGGTCATTGCGAGCTTGGCCTCACCGCCGCCAAATAATCGCGGAAACAGCTGGCCGAAATTCTGGTTTACGGTGTCAAATGTCTCCTGCAGCAGGGATCGGGTCTCGCGATCAATCTTACGAATCGCATCCTCCAGGGTCTCGACTGCCGACATCAAATCGGCTGCCTGCGAATCCAAGAACGTCTTACGTTCCCGCGACTGCTCAAGCTCGGAAAGCGCTGCGAGATTGACGGCACCCATAGACTCAATTTCCTTGGTAAGCCGCTGAACTTCACTGTGCAGACTCGATGGCTTTGGCCAACGGCCCTCGGGAAATGCGGCTGAAAGCTGCTGAGAAATATCGCCAACTGCCAAGCCCTGGTCCGCCAGCTGCTGATCAATCTGCTCGATGCCCACGCGCGCGCCTGAGCTTTCGGCATCCGCCTGGGATAACGCAGCCCGCAGAGGCTCAAGGCTGCGTTCCACTACCAGCCGCTGTTCCTCCAGGGCCCGCAGTTTTTGGCCCAACTGATCGGCACGCTCACGAATCTCTGCCACCTCGGCCTCACGCGCAACGCGGCTCTCCAGCAGGGGCTGCAAGTCGCTGGAATCCAGTGCTTGTTGTAGTTCACCAAGCTCACGATCGGTCTCAGCAAGCTGATGGCGGGCCTGCTCAAGCCGATCAATCGATTCGCGCATGCGCTCCTCGAAGACTCGCCGCTGCTCTTGTGCAAGCCGCTGCGCGAGCAAAGCCTCCTGCACGGACTGTTCCGCCTGCGACAGCTGCAAACGGGCCTGTTCAACTTCGCGCGCCTGCGAGTCCTGCAGGCTCTTTTGCCGCTCTGATTCAGCAGTCTGCGCAAGCAGACGGCTCTCGGCCTCCTCCGTCGACTGCTCACAGTGCGATAGCTGCGTGCTGAGATCAGCAAGCTCCTGCCGCGACTGTCTGATCGCGGCAAGTAGCGCAGCATCCTGCGTACCAAGGCGTTGAATCTTCTCATCGAGCTTGACTTCCGCAAGCGCCAATTCATGGGCCCGGGCCTGGGCACTCTGGGCGCGCTCCCGGAGACTTGCCAGCTCACTGCGCCGTGCGTTGAGATCGGATTCCGTCCGCTGCATCACTGAGTTGGCTTCCTCGAGCATCAGCTGCTGTGCTTTGGTGGCCGACTCGAGCTGCTCGATCTTGCTTCTGCGGGCCAATAATCCTGCCTGCGCGTTTTCCTCCGCATAAAACCGAATCAGGCCACGCTCAACAATATGGCCCTGGCGCGTAATCCAGCGGTCTTTGCTGCTTGAGGCCTGACGCAAGGCCAAAGAAAAATCATCCGCACATCGATAACTTGCAAGCCACTCGCGCACGACTGCTGCAATCGGGCCTTCGCCTTGGATCTGCTGCGCAAGGCTATCGGCGACAATCGGCTGACCCGATGCTGCTTCGCCTGAAAAAAGTGTCAACCGCGCCGGCGGCGCATCCGATGCGAGCTCACCGATACCCTCGAGGCCATCCAGCGCGACCGCAGAGAGCCGATCACCGAGAGCGGACTCGACTGCGGTCTGCCAGCCCTCACGTACGCGGATGCTTGACCAAAGACGCGGACGCTGCTCAAGCCCGCGCTTTTTGAGCCAAGGCACGAGCTGATCCTGCGACTCAAGCTGAGACTGCAGCCCTCGCAAGGCCTCGAGCTGGGCCTGCAAATGGGCCTGCTGGTCACGGGCCTCTTGCAATTGATTTTGAGCAGCTGCTCGGCTGCGCTCAGCAGCCACCACGGATTGCTCGGCAGACTCAAGTTGTGATGCTGCCGCCTGCGACTGCGCGAGGGCCTCCTGCCGCTGAGCGGAAATTAATCCTTTTGCGCTCGGGTCAACACGCTCCAACGCCGACTGCTCACGATCCTGCTCCTGCACTCGAGCCTCCAGCCGGCGGATACGACCCGAGAGATCAGCCTGCCGATCCGATAGGGCCCGCAGTTCGGTCTGCACTACCGCAGCATCGGCCTGCGCGGCGGCCAGCGTCTCATTGCGTGAGCTCAACGCTTGCTCTAGGGGCGCAAGTGTTGCGCGCAGCTGCTCTGCCTGTGCGCGCTTTTCTGCAAGGGCAAGCTCGGCCATTGTGGCCGCCTCAGAATCTGTAATGCGCTTGGACTCGCCCTCATGCTGTGCAGCCGTTTCAACCTGAATAATTTGGGCTGCGGCTTCTTTGGCAAGAATAGCGCGGTCTCGCAGTTCTCGAAGACGGCGCTGATCGCCTTCAATTCGGGTGATCTCAGTGTTCACCTCATAAAGACGCTGCTGCGCATCATGGACCGCATCGCTAGCAGCGTGATATTCAGAACGTGTCTGCTCCAGATTGCGCTCAATGCCACGCAATTCAGCCGTCTGAGCATCGATTTGCAGCTCCGCCTCTCGCCTTCGGGCAGAGAGCTTCTCCAGGCTTTGCACAAACTCTTCACGCCGCGTCCACCAAAGCCAGCGTTGCTTCTCGTCACGACGGTCGCTGAGCTCACGATAGCGCTGTGCAAGCTCTGCCTGTTGCTCAAGCCGCGTGATCTGGGC
>JBILVT010000082.1:0-8096 GCA_044370275.1 Burkholderiaceae bacterium
GGAAAACATGGGAACGCCACCAGACTCCTCATCAAGAATGATTTGAAGCAGGATGCTGCGGGTTAAGTCCTCAGACGATTTTGCATCAATCACCGTAAATGACTCCCCAGCTAACACCAGCTGCTTCACATCGGCCAGCGTAATGTAAGTGCTGGTCTGGGTGTCATAAAGTCGGCGGTTAGGATACTTTTTGATAAGACGCGAGGCTGAGTCATTCATAGGCGGCTGGTGCTTTTCTAAAATTAAATTTTCAAGAGATGATTTGTAAACGCCGGTTTACTACACGGCATCAGCTCATGTGGAGTCCACCGTTTAGTGAGAAGTCGGCCCCCGTGGCAAAACCCCCCTCCTCCGAGGAGATCCACGTCACAATTGAGCCAATTTCATCCGGTGTGCCGAGACGCTTCACTGGAATTGAATTCACGATCTTTTCCAGGACTTCAGGCTTGATGGCGCGGACCATATCCGTACCAATGTAGCCTGGAGACACGGTATTCACCGTAACGCCCTTTGCTGCAAGCTCCTGCGCTAACGCCATCGTAAAGCCATGGATGCCCGCTTTGGCGGTGGAATAGTTGGTCTGACCGAACTGGCCCTTCTGGCCATTGACCGAAGAAATATTCACAATCCGGCCCCAACCTTTTGCCGCCATGGCCTCGACTACCTGCTTGGTGACATTGAATAGGCTATTTAAGTTGGTATCGATTACTTCGTCCCACTGGGCACGCGTCATTTTTGTGAAGACACCATCGCGCGTAATACCAGCATTGTTGATGAGGATATCGGGGTTGCCATGCTCGCTGCGGACTTTGGCAAACGCCTCGACAGTCGAGTCCCAGCTGCTCACATTACCTACCGAGGCATAAAAGGTGTATCCATCCTTCTTTTGCTCATCCAGCCACTTCTGCGCATCTCGCGTCGGGCCACAACCTGCGATGACCCGATGGCCTGCATCATGAAGCTTCCTGCAAATCGAGGTGCCAATGCCCCCCATGCCTCCGGTTACGTACGCAATACGCTGTGTCATGTTGTCTTTCTCCTGATTGGAAATCGTTTAAATGAATTCGTCTTGTTATCGAAAGCTGTTCTATGCTGCCGAGACGGCTCGAACACGAACATAGCTTCCGGGTGCAGGCTCGATGGCCTTGTATCGGCTGGCTCCACACTGTTGTGGCGCATCCACAAGTTCACCGCGATGATCTGACAGCCACTTGGCCCAGTCGTTCCACCAGCTGCCGGCTACCTCGGTGGCACCATCGAGCCACTGCTGCGGTGAGTTAGCGGCCGAATTCTCGTTGACCCAAAAGCTGCGCTTATTTTTCGATGCCGGATTGATCGATCCAGCGATATGGCCGCTCGCGCCCAGCACGAATCGCTTTGGGCCTCCAAGCGCCTGGGCTGATTTCCATGCCGCATCCCAGGGCACGATGTGATCCTCACGTGCCCCCATTGCGTATGTCGGAATCTTTATACTGGAGAGATCCATTTTCTGGCCGGCAACCGTGAGCCGATTTTTCTTCACGAGATTGTTCTCGAGGTACATGTTGCGTAAATACCAGGCGAAAAATGGCCCAGGAAGGTTGGTGCTGTCGGAGTTCCAGTACAGCAAATCGAAGGGCATTGGTTTTTCACCCTTCAGATAGTTGTTCACAACATAGTTCCAGACGAGATCATTGGGCCGTAAGAAAGAAAAAGTACTGGAGAGCTCGCTGCCTTTCATTAGCCCGCCCTTGGCAAGCTGCTGCTCCCGCATTCGGCAGTGCTGCTCGTCGATAAAGACATCGAGCACCCCGGTGTTAGAGAAATCCAGCAGGCTTGTCATCAGGGTGAAACTGTTGACCTTATCTTCATTGCGCGCCGCTAAATGCGCCAGACCAGTGGCCGCGATTGTTCCGCCAATACAAAACCCCAACACATTGGTCTTGGGCTGGCCAGTAATATCCAGCACGACATCAATTGCCTTGAGAATACCCTCGCTCACATAGTCATCCCAAGTCAGCTGACTGTTTTCGTCCTGCTCATTGATCCAGCTGACGAGAAATAGCGTGTTGCCCTGGTCGACCGTGAACTTCACCAAGGAGCTGTTTTGTTGCAGGTCCATGATGTAGAACTTATTGATGCTGGGTGGTACGAACAGGATCGGCACCGCCCCCACCTTTTGTGTGGTCGGTTTGTATTGAATCAGCTGCAACAGCTTATTTTGGTAAACGACTTCGCCCGGCGTGACGGCGACATTTTTCCCAATCTCAAAGGCGGTCTCATCCGTCTGCGAGATTCGGCCTTTACGCATGTCGTGGACGAGGTTCTCGATTCCGGATCGCAGGCTTTCGCCCTGTGACTCGAGCATTTTCTTATGGACCTCAGGGTTGGTCGCAAAAAAGTTGGCTGGAGAAGTCGCATCCACCCACTGTTGCACCAGAAACTTCAGGCGGGCTTGTGTTTTGGCGTCGGTCTGCACCGCATCGGTCATGGCGGTTAAGGTCTTGGCATTAAGTACATAGAGGGCGGCGATACCAGTGAAAAACGAATCCAGCCAAGTCGGGTTATCGAACCGCTTATCCTGGGCAGCCATCTTCTCCATTTCCGGCTTTGACACCAGGACGCGGCTCAGGTCCTCGAGGTACTGTTTTTGGATGGCCTGCATGCGTTCGGGAATCAGCTGCATGCTGGGCAGCTTCGGAATATTCGCAGAGAGTGCTGCAGCAACCGGGTTCGGCTCAGCAGCTGCAACGGGATCACGCCTTGGCTTGCTTTGGGCCTTCAACGTTGCACTGCGGGCCACCGCAGTTTTTTTTGGCCGGATCCGCGGCTTTGCCGGCTTTTTTTCTGACTCCTGATCGCGCTGCATCGACGCTCTACTCCCCTGCCTGTCTCGGTCTTATGCATTTGATTCTGCATAGCGAAATATGCAGTGTCAAATGGGTTTTAGCGCGATCAGGCTTGCCATTCGGCCGGTTACTGACTGACGCCGAAACGAGAAATAGCGGGCCTCATCCCGGTAAGTGCACTCACTGTTCACGCCGATACGAATCGGCTTGCCAGCGGCGTCGATCTCTGACCCGCTGGTCAGTAGAACCTCGGGGTGCGACTCAAACCATCGAAACATGATCTGCTGCGCGAGCGCCCTCAAGTCAGCATAAAACTTATCCGCCTTGGTTCTTGACGCGCGAAAAGCTAAACCGGCGTATGGGCTCCGCTCAAGAAACGCCTCCCGTACCTCGGGCCCCACTTCGTAAGAGTCCGGGCCAATACAAGGCCCCATCCAAATTGACCACTGGTCGCGCCCCTGCTGTCTTTTTGCTGCGGCCTGAAGGCCGGCCTCGATGACGCCAGCGAGAAGTCCTCGCCAGCCGGCATGGATAGCGAGGACGCATCGGGCGCGGGTTAAAGAAATTAAAATTGGCAGGCAATCCGCGGTCATGACTGCGCTCGCATAGCCAGTTTGGCCAGTCAGCGCCGCATCAGCAACGGAAGTGGAGCCCGTCCAGTCCTCTGGGCTGTCCAACTCAAGCACCCTGGCCCCATGAATCTGCTCGAGCCAGATAGGCTTTGTTGCGCAACATTTTTCAAGCCGGCTTCGGTTTTGATTAATTAGTGCCTCTCGATCCCCGACGTGGGATGCCAAGTTGAAACTCGCGTAAGGCCCTTCGGATGTGCCGCCGCTGCGGTAGGTCTGAAACGCGACGACCCCTGGCGGAAAAAGCCCCGAAATGGAGTCGATACCGTCTGACACATGCTCAAAGCCGGGCTCGAGCCACTGAACTAGAGGCATAAGGGCTGCGGGAGTGGAGATTATCGGGCGCTTCATGGCGGCAAGACTTTTTCGAGGCCGGCAAGACTTAAAAGCTTTTGAAGCCCCTCAGGGGGCGGGCAGGAAAATCGCATTGGCTGACCAGAGCCCGGATGCAGAAATTCGAGACTCTGGGCGTGAAGCGCCTGGCCAGGAATAAGGCCAGAGATTCTGTCTTTTCCCCCAGAAAGCTTATTGGCGTGTGGAGAACGGCGTGAATAGGTTGGATCTCCCACAATTGGACATCCTAAATGCTCAAGGTGAACCCTGATCTGATGAGTTCTTCCAGTCTCGAGATTGATTCTGACAAGGCTAACGGGCTGCCCAAACAGCAGGCCCGTCTGCGTCGATTCGATTCTTGTGATTGCCTCCTTACCTTTTCCATCTGGCAGAACCGCCATCTTTTGACGGTCCTTCGGGTCGCGTCCAAACCAAGTTGTTAAGACCCCCGGTTTCGGGCACCCCCAGGCCAATGCCCAATAGGTGCGGTGGACCTGTCTGGCCTGTAACTGCCGGACCAGCCCGACCTGGGCAGCCAGTGTCTTGGCCGCGGCCAGAAGGCCGCTCGTGTCACGATCGAGCCGATGCACAATTCCCGCCCGCGGGACAAGCGCCATCTCGGGGGCATGGCCAATCAAGCCATTCGCGAGCGTGCCTTGCGGATGGCCGGCAGCCGGATGTACGACGAGGCCGGCGGGCTTATTGATGACCAGCAGCTCCGAATCTTCAAAAACAATCTCAAGGTGCATCGACTCAGCCAGCCAGGACTCGGTCTGGGGCATCTCTGGGATCGTAATCCGCAGCCTCTGGCCCTCTCGCACCACTTGGCTGGGCTTCAAGGCGGGCCTTTGGTCAAGCTTTAGCTGGCCATCGGTGATCCACTTTTGCAAATGGGTTCGAGAGAGATCGGGAAACGCATCAGCGAGCATGCGGTCGAGTCGGACTCCGTCGGATGTTGCGGGCACGACGATCTCATACGTCTGAACGGTGACCTGCTCAAGCGACGAGAGGTCGGCCTCTTCTTGGTCGATATAATCGATCGCATCGTCCTTTCCGCCCCCGGCCCTCTCATGCTTGCTGCTGTTCATCAGCGATTTGCCCGCGTTATATCTCTGTTGGCCCTGCTTTTTGTGGCGATACCCATGGGGCTATCGCTTCAGGGATGCGGCGCCACCAGCCTTGCTCGCGACGAGACATTAAGCTGGAGCGCAGACAAATTGTACGCAGAGGCGAAAGATGAAATCGCTTCGGGCAACTGGGCCGCGGCGCTCAAGATGCTTGAAAAACTCGAATCCCGATACCCTTTCGGCCGTCACGCTCAGCAGGCCCAGCTTGACACGGCTTTTGTGCACTGGAAGGAGGGTGAAAACGCACTCGCACTTGCGGCGATCGATCGCTTCTCCAAGCTCTATCCCAACCATGAACGCATCGATTACGTGCTCTACTTAAAAGGCCTGGTCAACTTCAATGACCGTTCAAATTTAATGGCCTATTTTACCGGAGAGGATCTCTCTGAGCGAGACCCGAAGGCTGCGCGAGAGGCCTTTGACAGCTTCAAAGAACTGATCACACGATTTCCCAATAGCCCCTACGCAGATGACGCCTCGGGGCGCCTGACGTTTCTTGTCAATATGCTGGCTTCGAGCGATGTTCACGTTGCGCGCTTCTACTACCGCCGTGGTGCAACCTTAGCGGCGGTCAACCGGGCCCAGGCCGTGGTGAAACAGTATCAGGAGGCCCCCGCAATTGAAGAAGCGCTGGCTATCATGATGAATGGCTATGAGCAGCTGGGCCTCTCCGAGTTAAGTGCTGATGCACGTCGGGTATTGCAGAACAACTTTCCCGCAAGCGTCTACCTAAAATCCGCCTACGACCCAAAAGGCAAAAAGCCTGTCGCCGCAAGACCGACAGCTACGCCGTCTGCTTTCTCAAGACTCAAGTTCTGGTGAGTTGAAATGTGCCGGCGCTGATGGGCGATTGTGTCCGTTTGCAGCAAGCCACTGCAATGCGTCTTGAGTATTTCGAGTCCGAGAAAAATTTGGCAAGCTTCGTAAAATGCGCCGGCCGTAGCCAGTCTCGGCGAGCCGCCGATCTCCGATCACCACCACGCCGCGATCTGATTCAGATCGGATAAGCCGGCCAACACCCTGCTTCAGTAATATCGCCGCCTCAGGCACCTGAATTGTTGAGAATGCATCGGCACCTTGAGCCTCGCACCATTTGGATCGAGCGCGCAAGACCGGGTCGTCGGGCGGCGCAAAAGGAAGCTTATCAATCAGTACGAGGCTTAGCGCGTCGCCCGGCACATCTACACCCTCCCAAAAGCTGTGACTGCCAATCAGCAAAGCCGCGCCATGGCTTCGAAACTGCTCAATGAGTACCGGCCGCGGCGCCTGACCCTGTACCAGAATGTGCCGCTCGGGATGAGAGGCAGCCCAATTCGTTGCCCACTGCGCAGCAAGGCCGACTGCACGATGAGAGGTACACAGAATAAACACACCGCCCCTTACAGCGCTCAGTAACTCTTGAATCGTCACCTGATGGAGTAGCTGCCAAATATGATCCAGCGATTTTGGGTCAGGCAGATCCTGTGGCACGAGTAGCAGACCTTGCTTCTGAAAATCAAAGGGGCTTTCCGCAATGAGTGTTGCCGCATCCTGAAGGCCAAGCCGCCTTTGAAAATGATCGAATCGGCCTGCGATAGCGAGAGTCGCCGACAGCATGACCCAGGATTTAGGCTGCCGTGCCATCTCTTGTTGAAAGCGCGCCGCAATCTCAAAAGGGGTGCGTCTTAAGGTGACTCCATAGCGGGAGAACTCCATCCATCTGACATCCATCACTTCTGGCGCACTCTCCTGGAACGCCTCTAGGCGCTGGCTGAGTTCTAGCGAAAATGCTGCAAGCTGCGCGATTTCCGCGTGACGATCTGCATTGATGGAAAGCGCCCTCTGCAGTGCTGAAAGCGATTCCCCGATACCTGTAAGCGCCATCATCCAGCGTTGCGCATCACTTGCAGGTAGCTGATCCCATCCCAGTCGACCCTGGGAAGAATAAGTTTTTGATGAAACCTCACGATTCACGCCGTCAGTGAGAAGCGTTCTCATTTCCATAAGGGTACGCTCAACCCCTCCGCAGAGATCAGGCCAGGAGGCGCCATCCCGAGCGTGCTCCATGCCGATCGCCAAACTGTCGCGGGCCAGGCCGCTTAACGCCTGCGTGGAGACCGATTGGCTGAAAAAGTCTGTTGCAATCTCTGGCAGTACGTGGGCCTCATCAATGACGACATGATCCACCGAGGGCAAGAGTTCCCCAAAACCCTCATCTCGTAATGCCATATCAGCGCACAGTAAATGATGATTCACAATCAATAAATCCGCCTCGGCAGCGCGCTGCCGGGCCGACATCACAAAACACTCAGATAATTTCGGGCACTGTTGCCCCAAACAGTTTTCTCGTGTCGAGGTGGCGATCGCCCAGACGGGAGATTGTTCTGGCACAGCACTGCATTCGGCAATATCACCTGTCGACGTCAGGCTCGAGAATGACACGATCTCAGAAAATAAATGGGCATCCTCAGGCCGTTGAAAACGGCCCTGCTCTTTTGCCCGCTCCATGCGATATAGGCAGAGATAGTTCCCGCGGCCCTTCAGTACGGCAGTCTGAATCGAAACACCAAGCGCCGACTTAATGCGTGGCAGATCCCGCTCATAGATCTGATCCTGGAGGTGCCGTGTCGCTGTCGAAACGATTGACTTACCGGAGGCCAGCATCAACGGTACCAGATATGCAAAGGTCTTTCCCACGCCGGTGCCGGCCTCTGCAAGCAGAGTTTGTTTCTGGCTTAGCGTCTGCAAAATGGATTCAGCCAACGCAAGCTGGCCGGGTCTGAATCGATAGCCGGGCCCTGACCGAGAAATCGGACCGACGTCGGAGAACAGATCCTTAAGCGGGGACATCCGGGGAGAGCTGGGCCTGCAGCGTTGCGATCTGGTCTTTAAGCTGGAGCTTTCGTTTTTTTAGTCGTCGAATCTGTAGCTCATCTCGAGATCCGTCTTGTTGGAGCTGCTCAATCAGGTGGTCGAGCTCACGATGCTCGGCCTCAAGCTCAAGCACCCTGAGTTGCAGAGTGCGAACATCCTGCAGAAATTTCATTGGGACCCGCCCTCTGACTTCTTTTCGATACGCCGGCTGCGATTGCGCGCACGAATTTCCGCATCAATGTCCCGCAGTGCTTGCAGTTCCGCTTCCCGACGCAGGTCAAACTCCCGCATACGCTTTAGATGCTCAGTCCGGATTTCATCCAGGC
>JBILVT010000083.1:0-8079 GCA_044370275.1 Burkholderiaceae bacterium
GCTGGTAGTGATTCTGGCTGTTCCGGCGGCCGTCGGCCTGGCAGTGCTCGCGATACCGCTCACCGCAGTGCTCTTTCACTATGGGCAATTCGACCATCAAGATCTCGCCATGACCGCCCAGGCAATGGTGGGTTATGCCGTGGGTCTTGTCGGTTTAATCGCCATTAAGGTCCTCGCACCCGGCTTTTATGCCCAGCAGAATGTGAAGACCCCTGTGCGAATCGCGATTTTTGCACTTGTGCTCACGCAGCTATTGAATATCGTATTTGTACCAATCTTTGCCCATGCAGGACTGGCCCTTGCCACAAGCCTTGCTGCCTGCGCAAATGCTGGCCTGCTTTACTGGAGCCTAAGACGAAAAAACATCTATACGCCGAGTGCTGGCTGGCTGTGGCTAATCGCCAAGATTCTGATCAGTGCGGCATTGATGGGGATGGCCATCGGTGCAGTGGCGCTTGAGCTGGACTGGTCAGGCCTGGCGAACGCACCACTGCTGCGCGCAATCTGGCTGGGAATCATTCTTTTGCTTGCTGCCATCGTATATTTCTCGATGCTGCGGATCTTTGGCATCCGCTGGGTTCAGTTTCTGAAAAAGGACAAGGCATGAATCTCTGTTTTATCGGTGGCGGGAACATGGCCACCGCGCTAATGGGTGGGCTACTTGAAAGCAGCACAGCGATTGAGCGCCTGCATGTCATCGAGCCTGAATCTTCCGCCCGCAGCAACCTTCTTGAAAGGTACCAACAGATCGCCCTGGATCGAAAAATTGAGCTCACTACCCACAGCCAAGACTGCCCAAAGATATTTCTTGATGATGCGGCCAAGACTTGGATCGTGCTGGCCGTAAAACCCCAGCAGATGCGGCAGGCCTGCATCAGCGCCCCAGAATCGCTCAAGCATCTTCTCGCAAAAGCCCGGCTACTCTCGGTTGCAGCAGGCGTATCCACTGGCGCCATCAAAAAGTGGTGCGAAAACAGTCAAGTCATTCGCGCCATGCCGAATACACCCGCCCTGGTGAATCGTGGCGTAACCGGTTTATTTGCAGACCCCAGCTGCAAGCAGGCGGATTGTGCCGAGGCCGAGCAGCTCATGGCCGCAGTCGGGAAAACCGTTTGGATCAAAGAAGAGCACCTCATGGACGCTGTGACCGCCCTATCGGGATCCGGCCCTGCTTATGTGTTTCGCTTTATCGAGGCCCTGACTTCTGCCGGAGAAAATCTTGGGCTTTCCGAATCGCAATCGAGCGCGCTTGCTTTAGAAACAATCAAAGGCGCAATG
The DNA here is from genome assembly GCA_044370275.1 of Burkholderiaceae bacterium. Lineage (GTDB taxonomy): Bacteria > Pseudomonadota > Gammaproteobacteria > Burkholderiales > Burkholderiaceae_A > Lacustribacter. The sequence continues at coordinate 1,279 of JBILVT010000083.1, forward strand.
GCCTTGCTGGAATCTTCCGGGGCGGATCCCGCCGCCCTAAGGGAGAAGGTCACCTCTAAGGGGGGCACCACGGCTGCGGCCCTTGCCCAACTCGATCAGGATCAGTTTATGGAAATCATCAAGGCGGCCCTTATCGCCGCGCGGGATCGCGGGGCAGAGATGGGCAAAGAATTTCGTTAGCTAGACTCAGCTGGATCTATCGCCATAAGGCCTGAGGCCCCCAAGGCGTGGAGCATCGCCTTACCTGCCCAGCTGTACAGCCAAGGCAATCCACATCGGCATACCCACATAGTTATTCGCCCGAAAGGCAGCAAAGCAGTCATCACGATCGCGGGTGCGAATCCGCCATGTCAGGTAAACGCAGAACCCGGCGGTCACAATCAATCCCAGCCAATACATCCAGTTGCTGCCCGGACCGGGAAGCGACTGCCCAACAATCAGCATACTGGCCAGAAATAAGGCATACGACACGGCGACAGCAATCACATCAAAGTGCCCGAAGCTAATTGCACTGCTGCGAATGCCCAGCTTTAGATCATCATCGCGATCAACCATGGCATAAATCGTGTCGTAAGCCATAGTCCAGAAAAAATTTCCGATAAAAAGCATCCAGGCCACCCCCGGCACCTGGCCCTGTGTATCCGCAAATGCCATTGGAATGCCGAAACTAAAAGCGATCCCAAGCATTGCCTGCGGAATCGCAAAAAATCGCTTGAAATAGGGATAGACCACCGCGACAAATAACGCGGTAAACGCATACTGAATTGCCAGATCATTTAAAAAAAGCAGTAAAAGCGCAGCGCCTGACAGCAGCACTACCGCTACAGCAATAGCCTCCCAGAGATAGACCTTGCCGGCCGTGAGTACCCGATCTCGGGTACGTTTGACCTTGGCATCAAACTTTCGATCGGCGATATCGTTGATCACACAGCCGGCGGAGCGCATCAGGAACGTGCCCAGCACAAACACGATCAGCCGAGAGATCTCCGGGAATCCATCTGCAGCAAGCCACAGCGCCCAGAGTGTGGGCCAGAGCAGCAGCAGCGTGCCGATTGGCTTATCGAATCGTGCGAGTCGGCTGTAAAGACCGAGCCGATACTTAAGTAGCGGCAAGGCGAGCGTTGACATATCGGCTCACACCCTCTTGCACATTTAGAAATTTCGCTTTGTAGCCCGCGGCCCGCAGCCGCGTGAGATCGGCCTGTGTGTGACTCTGATACTTACCCTTTAAAGCCTCTGGAAACGGGATGTATTCAATTTTCTTTTGCCGTACCAGCTCAGCCACCGAGGCCTTGCTGCCCTCTAGGGTGTTGATCACCGCCTGGGCAACCTCGTTAAAGGTCTGGGCACGGCCTGAGCCAAGGTTAAATATTCCACTCTGACTCACGCCTGAGAGCGCCTTATCTAAGAAAAATAAATTCACTCGGGCCACATCCTCTACCGCCACAAAATCGCGCCGCTGATGGCCAGCCTTCCAGCCATCATGACCAGCAAAAAGCTTCACCCGCCCCTCGGCGTGATATTGATTGAAATGATGAAAAGCCACAGAGGCCATCCGACCCTTATGCTGCTCGCGCATGCCGTAGACATTGAAATATCGAAATCCCACTACCGGTGCAGTCAGCCGGCCAGCCGCTCGCGGTGCACCCGCGAGAAGCGGGCGGACCGTTTGATCAAATAAAAACTTCGAGTAGCCATAAATATTCAGCGGCGCCTCGCAGCCGCGCTCCTCCCGAAAGCTAGCGCTGGCGCCATAAACAGCTGCAGAAGAGGCATACAAAAACGGGATGTGATGCTGCTGGGCCCAGCCCAAAAGCACCCGCGAATAGCGAAAGTTGTTATCCATCATGAATCGGCCATCGGTCTCCATCGTGTCCGAGCAGGCGCCCTGATGCAGGATGGCCGTAATGCCCTTACCGGAAAAGCCTGACTCCACGCGATCGATAAAGTCATCTTTATCCAGATAATCCTCGATCTCAGTGTCCACGAGGTTTTTGAATTTGTCGGCATCGCTTAAATCATCGACCGCAATGATGCTGCGCTCACCCAGCTGATTTAAAGCAGCCACGAGGTTGCTGCCCACAAAGCCCGCTGCGCCCGTCACGATAATGGTCATGGATTTCTTTCCAGAAAAAGTTCATCAGCTGTCACGGTAGCGGTACCCAGCTTGCCCACCACGATGCCGCCGGCACGATTTGCGACTTGCATTGCCTCTTGCACTGTCGCACCGGCAGATAAGGCTGCGGCCAAAGTCGCAATCACCGTGTCGCCGGCACCACTGACATCGAAGACCTCGCGGGCCTGAGCCGCCACATGGCAGCGCAGTGGTGATCCCTGTGAGTCGGTATAAAGCGTCATGCCCTCTTCGGATCGGGTCACAAGCAGATGGGCCAGGCCCAGAAGCTGACGGAGACGATGGGCCTTCTCGGTCATCTCCGCCTCGGTCTGCCAGCGGCCCACGACCTGCATAAATTCTGCGCGATTGGGCGTGAGCATCGTGGCGCCTTGATAACGGCTGTACTCGTCGCCTTTCGGATCGACCAAGGCCATGACGCCCTGTGCCTTGGCGGCTGCGATCATCTCTTGAATGTGCAGCAGCCCTCCTTTACCGTAATCTGATAACACCACAGCCTGCACCTCGGGCAGTAGCGCATTAAATTGATCACGCTTTTCCAGCAGCACCTCCCGATCGGGCACCGATTCGAAATCCGCACGCAGCAGCTGCTGCTGCCTGCCAATAACGCGAAGCTTTACTGTGGTTTTGGCCTGAGCATCATCGAAAACCTGATCCTGTATGCCTGAGGCAGATAAGAGTTCTCGGATGCGGCGGCCAGCCTCGTCTTGGCCCACCACCCCCATCAAGGTGGCCTGTGCGCCCAACGCACTGATATTGCGTGCGACGTTGGCTGCGCCGCCCAGCCGCTCCTCCACCTGCTGAACACGGACCACCGGCACAGGCGCCTCTGGAGAGATGCGTTCCACATCCCCGAACCAGTAACGGTCCAGCATCACGTCGCCGACCACCAGAACTCGAGATTTTTTTAGCTGATCTGCATGCAACATGCCAAGGCCTTAGTGAAGCAACTCGAAGGAGTCCCAATGATGACATCCCGGACACTGCCACAAGCTCTGCTGCGAGCGAAAGCCGCAGCGCTGGCAGGCCGATGGCTGTGTGGCCTGCGCGAGCAGCTCACTGCCGCCAACGAGCTGAGCCCTGAGGGCTGTAATTCTTTTTGATGGGCCGGGTGCAGAAAACCGTTCCGCCTCGGCGAGTGCCGCCAACGCTGCTGATACGTCAGACTGCGATATCGACAGCGTGGCCAACTCGCAATAAAAATGCCCCAGCAACTGATCCAGCGTGTGGCCATGCACCGCGCCACCGTGCGCGCGGACCTGCTGAGCCCAGTCAATCGCCCGCTGCCAATCGCGCTGGGTCTGCGCCAAGTGCAGCAGCATTACCCGGGCCTGATTCGCGATGGGCTGATCCTGGGCCTGCGTGAGCAACTCTTCTAATACGGCCTCGGCCCGATCAAAGAGCCCCGCCGATTGATAGTCGCGGCCCAGATCGGCCATTAGATCAAGCCGATCATTTAATTGCAGATCGGGATTTCGTAGCGCTGCTTCATGGACTTCAATGGCACGATCGATAAGACCCCGCTGACGATAAAGATTGCCCACCGCACGATGCAATTGCATCGCATCAGGATCGACGCGGGCCGCTGATAGAAGTCGATCGGTTGCGGCCTGCGCATCCTGGGCCAGAAGCGATGACATCGCCGCCAAGACTTCATCAGAAGCGTGCTGGCCCTCGCGACGTTGCTGGCCGCGATCGTAACGGGCAGTGGCCCAGCCCAGCGCAAAGACCACGGGCAGCAACAGTAGCCAGACCGGATCCAGTTCCACGATGGGCGTTTGGGCCTAGCGGCGCTTACTCAGAGGGAAGATCAACGCGCTCGCGCAGATCCTTGCCGGGCTTGAAATGCGGCACGCGCTTTTCGGGAACTCGGACCTGGGCCCCCGACTTAGGATTGCGGCCTACACGGGCAGGACGATAGGAGAGGGAAAAAGTGCCAAAACCGCGTATTTCGATGCGGTGACGATGGCCTAAGGCCTCGGTCATCGCGTCCAGCAGTGTCTTGACCGCAAACTCGCAGTCGCGGGCAGCCAGCGGTGTTCCACGCTCGTTTAAACGCTCGGCTAGCCGAGCAATCAATTCCGACTTCGTCACCGCCTATCCCCCCAACCTCAAACGGCCCCGCTTGAGAGTGCTCTCAAGGCCCGCGGCCCTGAGAGCATACGCAACGGACTTACTCTTTGGACTGCTGATCATCCAGCTTGGCGCGCAACAAAGCGCCCAGGCTAGTGGTGCCCGATGAGGCGGTGTTTTCCGCGGCCATCTTCTGCATCGCATCGGCAGCCTCGGCGGAGTCTTTGGCCTTGATCGAGAGGTTGATTGCGCGGGATTTGCGATCAACATTCACGATCATGGCCTCGACCGAGTCACCCTCCGCCATAACCTTGGTGGCATCTTCGACCCGCTCACGCGAAATCTCAGAGGCCCGCAGATAGCCTTCGACATCAGAATCCAGCGTAATAACAGCGCCTTTGGCATCGACTGACTTCACGGTACCTTTAACCACCGCGCCCTTATCAAAACGCGAGATGTAGGAGTTAAACGGATCCCCATCGAGCTGCTTTACGCCCAGCGAAATGCGCTCACGCTCAACATCAATCGCAAGGACTACGGCCTCAAGCTCATCGCCTTTTTTGAAGTTGCGAACGGCCTCTTCGCCCGTTTCAGACCAGGAGAGGTCTGACAGGTGTACCAAGCCATCGATATTGCCTGACAGGCCAATAAAGACACCGAAGTCAGTAATCGATTTGATCTGACCTTTAACTTTGTCTCCCTTGTTGCGGGAGGCTGCGAACTCTTGCCAGGGGTTGGCACGACACTGCTTCATGCCCAGCGAGATACGACGGCGCTCGCCATCAATCTCTAGCACCATGACTTCGACTTCATCGCCCACCTGCACCACTTTGCTGGGGTTCACATTCTTGTTTGTCCAATCCATCTCGGAGACGTGGACCAAGCCCTCAATGCCCGGCTCGATCTCAACAAACGCACCATAGTCGGTGATGTTGGTGACCTTGCCAAACATGCGTGTGCCCTGCGGGTAACGACGGCCAATGCCATCCCAGGGATCGTCGCCAAGCTGTTTAACACCCAGCGATACGCGGTTTTTATCGGCGTCATAGCGCAGCACACGGGCTGTGATTTCCTGGCCAACGGTGAGCACCTCAGAAGGATGCCGGACACGGCGCCATGCCATGTCGGTGATATGCAGCAGGCCATCAATGCCGCCGAGGTCAATAAACGCACCGTAGTCAGTGATGTTTTTCACCACGCCCGTAACGGTTGAGCCCTCTTTTAGGTTTTCCATCAGCTTGGCGCGGTCTTCGCCCATCGAGGCTTCGACAATCGCACGGCGCGACAGCACCACGTTATTGCGTTTGCGATCCAGCTTGATGACTTTGAAATCCAGCGTCTTGCCCTCAATGTGCGAGGTGTCTTTAATGGGGCGGGTATCCACGAGCGAGCCGGGCAAGAAAGCACGAATGCCATTGGTCATCACGGTCAGGCCGCCTTTGACTTTGCCCGTTACGGTGCCGATGACGTTCTCACCGCTTTCTAAGGCCTGCTCAAGGCTCACCCATGCGGCGAGACGCTTGGCGCGGTCACGGGATAAGCGGGTCTCGCCACGGCCATCTTCCAAGGCCTCGATGGCAACCGATACAAAGTCGCCTTCCTTCACATCGACCTGGCCCTGGTCGTTAAAGAATTCTTCTAGGGGGATAAAACTCTCGGACTTCAGTCCGGCATTGACCACCACGTGGTTCTGATCGACCCGCAGCACTTCTGCGGTAATGACCTCGCCTGCGCGCATTTCCTGGCGGGCGATAGATTCTGCAAACATTGCAGCAAAGGAGTCGGGGGCGGCGTTTTTAGCGATATCGCTGAGTTGGTTAAGTTGTCGGGACATTAAAAAGGGTTTTCTGACACAGAGTCACAAAGCACACCGCCCCAGGCCATCGCCATTTAGCAAAGGCACTCGCCCGAGACAGCGGAGTTAAAAAAAGGTGCAGGCTTTAAGTGAGCCTGCCGGTCTGCTTCACAGAGACCTGATGCCAGGCATTCACCACCGCTTGCACCACCTCGTTAATCGAGAGGTTGGTGGAGTCAATTACCACCGCTCCCGATGCCGGTTTCAGTGGCGCGACGGCCCGCGACGCATCCCGGGCATCTCGCGCCGCTAAATCGGCGGAAAGACCGTCAAGATTAGCCGAAAAACCTTTATCAATCAATTGCTTATAGCGTCTTTCGGCCCTCGCCCGGGCACTCGCGGTCAGAAAAACCTTTAGCCGAGCCTGCGGAAAGACCACCGTGCCCATGTCTCGGCCGTCGGCCACCAGGCCTGGCAGGCGGGCAAAGTCCCGCTGGCGCAGCATTAGCGCCTGGCGCAAGGCGGGAAATACGGCAATCTGGGAGGCCATCAGGCCCACCTGCTCCTGGCGAATGGACTCGGTCACATTGACCCCCTCCAGCAAGATGGTCTGGCCCAAGAACTCCAGCTCCATCTTAGATGCTACAGAAGCGAGTGCATGCTCACTTTTTAAATCCACCCCCGCCTGCTGGGCGGCCAGGGCGGCAATCCGATACAGGGCACCGCTATCGAGATAGCCAAAACCGAGCTCGGCAGCCACCTGGCTGGCGATCGTGCCCTTGCCCGAGGCCGTCGGCCC
>JBILVT010000084.1:0-7932 GCA_044370275.1 Burkholderiaceae bacterium
AGCACGCAATGCGGAAAGGATTTGGCGACGAGATTGATAGGGCAGCGACGGGGCTGGAATAAGGGCTGCAGCAGCAAATGGTGCGATCTGCTTCCAAATCAGCTGGCCTGCACGCTCAAGAATCAAGACGCCGCTGTAAAGCCTGGCGACATGAAGGCCCAGCGCAATCAAAAGAAGATTCGCTGCAGCAAACGCAAGGTTACGAAGTATCTCAATGGGTGCCCAATAGAGTGTGAGGGCACCGAATCCCCCCGCAACCAAGCCCATGAAGCCATAGCTTGTAATCCGTCCGAGCTGCCAGGACAGCAGCTGAGCTGTGCGTTGCGGGGACCGAAGGCTGAGCAGTTGCCGCTGCGATTCTCCTGCGGCAATCGCAAGACCGCCGCACATCGCCAGACAGTGCCCGCTTGACCAGAAACCAATCAGCGCAGCACTGACGATGAGGCCGATCATAGGCGAACATCAGCCCAGACCGGCGCGTGATCCGAGGGCTTCTCCAGCTTGCGCGGGCCGGAATCAATGCCACTGGCCGTGCATGCGGCTGCCAATTCGGCTGACAGCAAGATCAAGTCATTTAGATAGCTGCCAACTTGGACCACTTGAGAAGCCCTTTGGGCGCAAGTGTTAACCATGCAAACGACACGTTCTGTAAACCACCTGTCGAGTATGTACCAAGGGTGTTTCTTATCGGAGCGAGGATAGTCTTTATATGTGTGTAGTCGCTTAATTAATTTGTGGATAAAAGGGCTTTTTTGCCCTTTTTTCTTATGTTTCTTGGGGGATAAAAAAATGGGTTAAAATTTGATATTGTATTGTAAGTATCTGATTTTATTGATGTTTTGAATCCCCTAGGGGACGCCATCTGATTCGGCTCATCCTCAACTTAATTCAGAGCGCTTCGGTTGCGAAATCCGCGAGCCGTGAACGCTCGCCACGCTGCAGGGTAACGTGGCCGCCATGCGACCAGCCTTTAAACCGGTCGACCACATAGGTCAGGCCTGAGGATCCTTCTGTGAGGTAAGGCGAGTCGATCTGGGCGATGTTGCCCATGCAGACTACTTTTGTGCCCGGACCGGCGCGCGTGATCAGGGCCTTCATCTGCTTTGGTGTGAGATTCTGGGCCTCATCGATGATCAAAAACTTATTGATAAAGGTTCGACCACGCATGAAGTTCAGTGACTTGATCTTGATACGGGTGCGAATTAGATCCGCAGCCGCCGAACGGCCCCAGTCGCCGCCGCCATCGACTCCCCGGTTAAGCACCTCGAGATTGTCTTCGAGCGCACCCATCCAAGGCTGCATCTTTTCTTCTTCTGTGCCAGGAAGAAAGCCGATGTCATCACCCAGCGGCACAGTGGCCCGCGTGACAATGATCTCGTTATAGATTTTAGTTTCAAGGATTTGGGCAAGGCCCGAGGCCAACGCGAGCAGCGTTTTGCCGGTGCCGGCCTGGCCCAGCAGGGTGACGAAATCGACATCCGGATTCATCAGAAGGTTCAGCGCAAAGTTCTGCTCGCGATTGCGGGCCGTGATTCCCCAGACCGAATTCTTGGCGTGTGTGAAATCTCGCAGTGTGCGCAGTACGGCGGTGCGGCCCTGCACCTCTTGCACAAGCGCATAAAGGGGGCTGGTACCCTCTTCGTACACGAATTGATTGACATGAAAGGCCGCGCATAATGGGCCGGTCACCCGATAAAAGTTGTAGCCGCCTTGTTGCCAGGATTCAAGGCGTTTGCCGTGACTGTCCCAGAAACCCTCGGGCAGCTGCATGGCACCCGAGTAGAGTAAATCGGCATCGTCAATGACCTGATCATTAAAGTAATCCTCGGCCGGCAGGCCCAAGGCATGCGCCTTGATTCGGATATTGATGTCTTTGGAAACCAGCACAACAAGCCGATCTTTTTGCTTGGCCTGCAATGCGCGCACGACACCAAGAATTTGATTATCGGCTTTGCCAACGGTGAGGCCCTCGATGACGGAGCTGGTCTCAATTTCCAATGGCTGGGTCTGAAAATACAGTCGTCCAGTTGCTTCTTTGTTACCGAGCACCGATAAGGGGATGCCTTCAGCCATGTTCAGGCCGCTATCGCTTGCATCCGCAATTGCTTCGATCATGGCATCCAAAGAGCGCGTGACCTGTCGCACATTGCGGGCCACCTCGGAGACCCCCTTTTTGTGGTTGTCGAGCTCTTCAAGCGTCATCATCGGCAAGAAGATGTCGTGCTCCTCGAAGCGAAAAAGACTGGAGGGGTCGTGCATCAGAACATTGGTATCGAGCACAAAGGTCTTGGCGACATCGGGATCAGTCCGGCGCCGCGATTCGCGCAACATTGCCGGCCGGCGCGGTGTCGTGATCGGGGCGGGCGCTGTCTGCGTCGGGATCGGAAATGGGGCCGCACGGGTCGAGGCAGGGGCCGGCTGTGAGAGCGGCGGTGCGGGTATGCGCGCCGCGGGACCCGCGATCAAGCTAGGCTCTGCGTCCTCCTGGGGTGCGAAGCCGCGGCCCGATGATTTTTTGTTGCGATTCGGTTTGGCGATGAGGTCATCGGTAGGCTGCAGCAGGGTGGCGGGCTTGGTCGGGGCCTTCGGAAGCGGCATGCTGGGCTCAGTCCTTATGAAGAGAAGAGATTAAGGCGGGGTCTGCCGTCGGTAAGATTGCAGCCAGGCGATCAAAGAGTAAAAACGCTGCGGTCTTGCGGCCCTCTGAGGCCAGCAGGTTGAAGGTTCTGCAGGCTGCTGCCAGCGTCATGCATTCCACACCAATGCGCTGGCTGAGCATTGGGGCCATGACCGCAGGCGAGAGAAATTTCTGACGCGATCCGGTCCCAACCAAAACGATTTCAGGGCCCCACTGGACAAGCATCTCCATGTGGCGGGCCTGAAGGCTTTCCGCGCTGAGCCCATGGAGCTCGGCTGGCCCGACATCGGAGCGCACTAGCAAAGAGGAATTAAATCGGGCACCGTTGACCTCGATGAAGTCGGGCCCGTAGGCGTTGATTCCGAAGGCGCTGCCATTGGGCTGCGCTGTGAAGCTTGTGGAGACCGGTGACAAAGCCATCGGGGAGAAAGCCTAACAGGTTTTCGGTGGTTTTTTGCAACTCTGAGGCTCGGTTAAAGTTAAGGTTTTCCCAACCGCTGGCCCCATATTAAGACCGCCATGAAGCCCTTTCCCCGCATTCAGCGACTGCCCCCCTATGTGTTTAACATCACCGGGGAGCTCAAGATGGCGGCCCGCCGCCGGGGCGAGGACATCATCGATATGAGCATGGGCAATCCTGATGGCCCGACCCCGCGGCATATTGTGGAAAAACTGATCGAAACAGCCGACAAGGAGCATACCCATGGGTACTCGGTCTCCAAGGGCATACCAAGGCTGCGCCGAGCAATCTGTAACTGGTACCAGAGCCGCTACGGGGTCGATCTCGACCCGGAGACGGAGGCTATTGTCACGATCGGCTCAAAAGAGGGCCTCGCCCATTTGATGCTGGCGACCCTTGATGCAGGTGACACCGTGCTTGTGCCCAATCCGAGCTACCCCATTCACATTTACGGGGCGATTATTGCGGGCGCTAGCATCCAGTCTTTCCGCATGGGCAGTGGCGTTGATTTTTTTCAAGAGCTTGAGCGCAATATCCGTGAGTCGATTCCAAAGCCCAAGATGATCATCCTGGGCTTTCCGAGCAATCCCACCGCCCAGTGTGTGGAGCTTGATTTTTTTGAGCGAATCGTCGCTCTGGCCAAGCAGCACGATATTTTGGTTGTCCACGACATGGCCTACGCTGATATCTGCTTTGACGGATTTAAGCCGCCATCGATTATGCAGGTACCGGGTGCGCGCGATGTTGCGGTGGAATTTTTCACCATGAGCAAGAGCTACAACATGGCCGGCTGGCGTGTCGGGTTCATGGTGGGCAATCGGGAGCTGGTTGCGGCCTTAGCCCGCATCAAGAGTTACCACGACTACGGCACGTTTACGCCCATCCAGGTGGCCTCGGTCATCGCCTTGGAGGGTCCGCAGGATTGCGTCGAGGAAGTGCGACTAAATTATCAACACCGGCGGGATGTGCTGTGTAAGGGCCTGCACGAGGCGGGCTGGATGGTGGAAGTCCCGCGGGCCTCCATGTATGTCTGGGCAGAGATTCCCGAGCCCTATAAGCACATGGGATCGTTGGAGTTTTCTAAAAAATTGCTTGCCGAAGCCAAGGTGGCGGTATCCCCGGGTGTGGGGTTTGGCGAGTACGGCGATGATCATGTCCGTTTCGCAATGATTGAGAACGAACAGCGCACTCGGCAGGCGGTACGCGGCATCAAAGAAATGTTTCGCAAAGATGGCCTGGTGAAGCCGTCGGCGTCCGCCCATGGAGAAGCAGCATGAGCGTGGGCGCCTTGCGGGTTGGCCTTGCAGGCTTAGGCACTGTCGGTGGCGGCACCTGGACTGTTCTGAATCGCAACTCCGACGAGATTCAGCGCAGGGCGGGCCGGCCGATCGAGATCACTGCTGTTGCTGACCTCGATCATGCTAAAGCCAAGGCGCTGACCTCTGGCAAGGCCCGGGTGCTTGGCGATGCCATGGCCCTGGCACGAGACCCAAATATCGATGTGGTGATTGAGCTCATCGGTGGCTATGGATTTGCAAAAGAGTTTGTCTTGGCGGCGATTGCTCAAGGCAAACACGTGGTGACTGCGAACAAGGCCTTGCTCGCAGTGCACGGCAATGAGATCTTTGCGGCCGCGCAAAAGCAAGGCGTGATGGTGGCTTTTGAGGCGGCCGTGGCGGGTGGCATCCCGATCATCAAGGCCCTGCGGGAGGGCCTGACCGCAAACCGTATTGAGTGGATTGCCGGAATTATCAATGGCACGACCAACTTTATTCTCTCGGAGATGCGCGACAAGGGCCTGCCGTTTGATGCTGTGCTAAAGGAGGCCCAACGGCTCGGCTATGCCGAGGCCGATCCCACCTTTGATGTGGAAGGTGTTGATGCGGCGCATAAGGCCACTATCATGTCGGCGATCGCCTTTGGCGTACCCATGCAGTTTGATCGAGCCCACATCGAAGGCATCAGCGGCCTGCAGGCCAAAGACATCGCCTATGCGGAGCAGCTCGGCTATCGCATCAAGCTTCTGGGCATCACAAAGCGTCACGCCGAGGGCATTGAGCTGCGGGTACACCCGACACTGATTTCATCAAAAAAGCTCATTGCAAACGTGGAAGGCGCGATGAATGCAGTCTGGGTAAAAGGCGATGCAGTCGGCCACACCATGTATTACGGCAAGGGTGCGGGTGCGGAGCCCACAGCAAGCGCTGTCATTGCCGATTTGGTGGATGTGGCCCGTACGCTCACAGCCGACCCGGCCAATCGCGTGCCATATCTCGCATTTCAGCCGGATCAGATGGCGGCACTTGCTGTTGTGCCGATTGCGCAGGTGCGGTCGTGTTATTACCTGCGGCTCAGGGTTAAGGATCAGCCGGGTGTGCTCGCCGACATCACCCGTGTGCTGGCTGATGGCCAGATCTCGATTGATACGTTTTTCCAGCGTGAGCCCGATGAGGGTATGGCCGAGACCGATGTGGTGTTAATCACTCATCAGTGTGTGGAGCAGGATATGCAGGCTGCGATCGCCCGGATCGAGAAGCTGCCCACGGTAGTGACGCAGGCGGTGATGTTGCGCATGGAGGCGTTTGTCTGAACTACGTCTCCACCCGCTCCACAGGTCCCGCCGCCCGGATGGGCCGGTTTCAAGACATTTTGCTGGAAGGGCTAGCCCAGGACGGCGGCCTGGCAATGCCGGCATCACTGCCGCAGATCAGTCACGAGGAGTTACTGCAGTTTTCAGTGCTTGCTTATCCTGGGCTCGCAACCGAGATCATCTCTCGATTCGCCGATGACATCGATCCAGCTGTGATTCAGCGTCTGTGTCTGCAGGCCTACACCGAGCAGAAATTTGGCAGCGTCCAGATCGCGCCGCTGGCATCGCTTGGGCAAGAGCAGGGCGCACCGCTGGCGATACTGGAGCTCTCCAATGGGCCGACTTTGGCCTTTAAAGATATGGCTATGCAGATGCTGGGCCAGTTGTTTGAATATGTGCTGACCCGACGTGGGGAGACCCTGAATATCCTAGGCGCCACTTCGGGCGATACCGGCAGTGCCGCCGAGTACGCCATGCGCGATAAGCATGCGGTGTCGGTCTTTATGCTTTCGCCTCAGGGCCGCATGAGCGCATTTCAGCGGGCCCAGATGTATTCGCTGCAAGAACCCAATATTCATAACCTGGCCGTTGAAGGCGTGTTTGATGACTGCCAAGACATGGTCAAAGCAGTCTCGGCCGATCTGGAGTTCAAGGCCAAATGGCGGATTGGTACCGTGAATTCTATTAACTGGGCGCGGATCATGTCCCAGGTGGTGTATTACTTCAAGGGCTATCTCAGCGCGGTGAAGGCCTATGGATTGCGACTCGGTGATCCGGTGTCTTTCAGCGTGCCTTCTGGAAATTTCGGCAATGTGTTTTCGGGCTTTATCGCCAAGTCCATGGGCCTGCCGATTCGCAGGCTGATTGTCGCGACCAATGAAAACGATGTGCTGGATGAATTTTTTCGCACGGGTGTGTATCGGGTGCGCGGATCCAAAGAGACTTATCAGACGTCGAGCCCTTCGATGGACATCTCCAAGGCATCGAACTTTGAGCGTTTCATCTTCGCCATGACTGGCCATGATGGCGCTGCAACTGCCGATCTCTGGCGCGAACTTTCGCAGTCTGGCCAGTTCGACCTGAAAGCATCACGGCCCCAGGCATGGGAGCGGGTCAAAGCAAGTCAGATGGTCTCAGGCAAAAGCACCCATGAAAATCGGCTGCAGACGATTCGTGATCTGGCGTCTCGCTATCAACGGCTGATTGACCCGCACACTGCGGATGGCGTGTTTGTCGGCCGCCAGTATCTGGAGCCGGGGGTGCCCATGATTTGCTTAGAGACCGCGCTACCGACCAAATTTGAAGAAACAATTTTAGAGGCCCTGGGCAGGCCTGCGCCGCGGCCGAAGGGGCTGGAGCATCTGGAATCGTTACCGCAGCGGGTGGCGAAAATCGGTGCCGATGTTGAGAACCTTAAACGCATCATCGCGCAGCATGCGCTGCGTTAAGCGCTGACAGTTCAGGGTCTGGCCAACACCATCAGGTCTGCGCAATGAAATCCCTTCACCAAGCCCTCGAATTGTTGCTCAGCTCAGTAACGCCCGTACGAGAGACAGAGTCCCTGCTGGTCGCGGATTGCGCAGGCCGGGTGTTGGCCACCGACATCACTTCGCCCATTGATGTGCCCGCCTATGACAACAGCCAGATGGATGGCTATGCCGGTGTTGCGGTGGAAATGAATAATGCGCTGGGCCCTTTGCCGGTCTCGCAGCGGATTGCGGCTGGCCATCCGGGAGGCCCACTGGCACCCGGCACAGTAGCCCGAATTTTTACCGGCGCAGCCATTCCATCGGGTGCAAATGCGGTGGTGATGCAGGAGCAGACCGCGTCTGAGGGTACGCAAAGTATTCGGCTGCTGCAGCCAGTGGTGCCCGGTCAGAACATTCGTCCGAGGGCCGGTGACCTTCATCGTGGCCAAGTCATTCTGGAGAAGGGCCGACGTTTATCGGCGGCGGATATTGGCCTGTGCGCATCGGTCGGTCTGGCCCAAGTCTCAGTGATGCGCAGGCTGCGAGTAGCGGTATTTTCATCGGGTGATGAGCTGCGGCAGCCCGGCGAGCCTCTTTCCTTTGGCCAAATTTACGATAGCAACCGCAGGATGATTCTGGCTCTCGTGCAGGGGGCCGGCTGCACGCCAATCGATATGGGCTGCCTGCCCGATGAGCCGGCGATTACGCGTGATCGTTTGCAGCAGGCTGCAAGCCAGTGCGATGCTTTATTAACCTGTGGCGGTGTTTCGGTGGG
>JBILVT010000085.1:0-7860 GCA_044370275.1 Burkholderiaceae bacterium
CAGCCTGCGGCCATGCGGATCTAAGACGCGAATATTCATTCGACAATGCGGGCTTAAACCATCGAGCTTGAATTCATCCCGGCGCACCGCGATGCCCGTCTGCTGAGCAATATCTTTGGCCAGCGCAGTGATGAGCGGCACTGATCCCGCACGATCTGCCCAGCGTTGGCAGAAGGCCTCGGCATACTCAGGTAGGGGCACACAGTGCCGGCGGATTCGTTGGGGCAGACTTTTAAGTAAGCCCTGTACCTTTTCGCGCAGCATCCCTGGCACGAGCCATTCCATTGGCTGCGGATCCAAATCAATGAGTGTCTCGGCCGAGGCCAGCAACGTCACACCGTCGCGGGTATCGCCGGGTTCAAAATGATACACAAGCGCAAAAGACCTTACGCGCTGGCCCTGGCCCTGCTGATGGACCTTGGGGAACTGATCAGTCGTGATACCGGCGGCCTCATGCCGCATGAGGTCTTCTTTTTTTAAGCAAAGCAGCTCTGGATTTTGCCGGACCGCCTGACGATACCAGGCATCAAAACTGTCAGCATCTACAACCGACTCAGGAATCAGTTGATCGTAAAACGCAAAGAGTAAATGTTCATCAACCAGAATGTCTGGGCGGCGAGATTTGTGCTCTAAAGCCTCGATTTCGCGAATGCGGCTGCGATTTACAGAAAAAAAGCGGTGGCTACAGTCCCAGTCCTGCTCCACCAAGGCCTGTCGAATAAAAATCTCCCGGGCTTCTCGATGCTGTGCCGGGCCCAACGGGGCCCACGCCACCTTGCGCCGCTGAATCACTGTCAGACCATAAAGCGTTGCACGCTGGTAGCCCACTACGCGTCCGGAATTTTTCTCCCAGTGGGGCTCAGCAAAACTTCTCTTCAAGAGGTGGGCCGCACTGTCTTCAAGCCATTCCGGTTCAATGGCGGCAATCGTGCGTGCAAAAAGCCGAGATGTCTCGATCTGCTCTGCGGCCATTAACCAACGCGGCGGCTTTTTCGCCAGCAATGACCCAGGCCAAATCAGAAACTTCACATCATGGCAGCCGTGCCAGATGGGCTCGTCCGGGGCACGACAGCCAACATTGGAGAGCAGGCCAGCGAGAATCGCGAGATGGATAGCTGCCTCGGAAGCGGGCTGCTGATTCGGCTGCCAGTGTAACTCCGCGGCCAGCTCGGAGAGCTGCTGATGAACTTCCCGCCACTCACGGACTCTCAATGGCGACAGAAAATCGCTACGAAGAGACTGATCGAATTTTCGATTCGACTCACGGGCTGCGGACAGCCCAACGATATGCTGCCAGAGCTTCAGTAAAGCGATAAATTCGCTGCGCGGATCGGCAAATCGCGCATGGGAGCGATCCGCCAAGGCAGCCTGATCCTGAGGCCGTTCGCGGGGATCCTGCACCGATAAGGCGGAAGCAATGATCAGCACTTCCGTGAGTGCGCCAAGCTGATGGCCCTGAATCAACATTCGCCCAATTCGCGGATCTACAGGCAGTCGGGCCAGGGCGCGGCCGATCTCAGTCAATCCGCCAGCCCCATCAATTGCATTGAGCTCCCGCAGCACTGTGAGACCATCCGCAATTGCTTTTCCCGATGGCGGATCGACGAACGGAAAATCACGAATATCGGGCAGCCCCAGGGCTTTCATGCGCAGCATGACCGCCGCCAGCGAACTGCGATGAATCTCAGGATCCGCAAAAGCAGGCCGCTGCAAGAAATCCTGCTCATCGAAGAGTCGAATACAGACCCCTTCCGCAAGCCGACCACATCGGCCCATGCGCTGATTGGCCTGGGCCTGGGGAATGGGTTCAATCTGCAGCTGCTCGACCTTGCCCCGGTAGCGATAACGCTTTACACGGGCTAAACCGCTATCCACCACATAGCGGATACCGGGCACCGTCAGCGAGGTCTCTGCCACATTGGTGGCCAGCACTACCCGACGCTTGCCGGAATGGCGAAAGATTTTTTCTTGGTCTGACTGTGATAAGCGTGCGTACAGCGGCAATACCTCAGTGGTCTGGCGGCCTGACTTTGCAAGTGGGCTTGCCGCAGATCTTCCCCGCAGTTCATCGGCCACCGCCTTGATTTCACGCTCACCCGGAAGGAAAACCAAAATATCGCCAGGGCCCTGACCATTCCAATCCCGCTCGCACTCCTCGACTCCGGCGACAACGAGATCGACAAGATCGGAGTCGGTCGATTCCGCGGGCCGCCAGCGGACCTCGACAGGAAACATCCGGCCTGAGACCTCGATGACGGGCGCAGGCTGATCCTGCCGGCCGAAATGCCGCGCAAACCGCTGCGCATCTAGCGTCGCCGACGTGATGACCACTCGGAGATCGGGTCGATTCAGGAGCAGGGTTTTCAGGTAACCCAGCAAAAAATCAATATTCAGACTACGCTCATGGGCCTCATCGACAATGATCGTGTCATAGGCCCTGAGCATGGGATCTTTTTGTGTCTGACTGAGCAAAATGCCATCAGTCATCAGCTTGATCGGTACGCCGGTGCGGGACCGGTCCTGAAATCGAATCTGATAGCCCACCGCAGCCCCAGGGCCGTCACCACACTCGGTCTGCAGCTCCTGCGCAATCCGACGGGCAACCGTGATTGCTGCCAGCCGACGGGGCTGGGTATGCGCGATGGTCTTTCCATTGGCGCCCCGGCCCATCGAGAGGGCGATTTTGGGCAACTGGGTCGTTTTCCCGGATCCGGTCTCGCCACAGACAATCACCACGGGATGATCTCGGATCGCCTGCGCTATCACCTCCCGGTGCGCGCTCACCGGAAGAGATTGCGGGAACTCAATGTGCATTGGAAAAATTATAATCAGGCGATGAGCGCAAACCCCAGCCGCCTGGCGGCCGCAAGGATCCCCCCGCCCGAGGCATCAGGCCAGCTCTCGGATCCGATCGGCTTTGTTTCTTGGCTACGGACCGTTGCACCCTATATCCACGCCTTTCGAAACAAAACCTTTGTGATTGGCTTTCCCGGTGAGCTGGTGAAATCCGGCCACCTGGAGACACTGGTCCACGATGTTGCACTTCTTGCAGCCATGGGCATGCGAATTGTCCTGGTCCACGGCAGCCGGCCTCAGGTACAGGAGCAACTCACGCTGCGTCAGATTGAGAGCCGATTCAGCAACGGGCTGCGTATTACCGATAAGCCCTCGCTTGAATGCGCCAAAGAGGCCTCTGGCGAGTTGCGTCTTGATATCGAGGCCGCGTTCTCCGCGGGCCTACCCAACACGCCAATGGGCAACGCCCGCATTCGAATTATTAGCGGCAACTTCGTGACGGCCCGACCGGTCGGAATTGTCGATGGTATCGACTTCGAAAACACCGGCGTCGTGCGCAAAGTCGAGTCCGAAGCGATTCGAGATGCATTAAATAGCGGCGCGCTGGTGCTGCTCTCTCCGCTGGGTTTTTCCCCAACTGGCGAGGCCTTCAACTTATCCATGGAAGATGTTGCGGCCAGTGTTGCAGTCAGCCTGGATGCCGACAAACTCATTTTCATGGCCGAAGACAACGGCGTGCCCGCCGATCAGGGCAGGCGGCTTACCGAGATCTCGGAAGATGATGCCGAGGAAACGATTGCCAGATCCGGCCTGCATCCCGATGCGGCTTTTACGCTTGAACATGCGCTGCGGGCCTGCCGCGGTGGTGTTGAGCGGGCCCACATTGTTCCTTTTCAACAAGATGGGGCCCTGCTGCTTGAGCTCTTCACACACGACGGTATTGGCACCATGATCGTCGAAGAAACACTGGAAGCACTGCGAGCCGCCAATATCGATGATGTCGCCGCGATTGTTTCCTTAATCGAGCCTCTTGAGTCGGATGGGACCTTCGTAAAGCGAGGCCGAGCGAAAATTGAGCGTGATATCGATCGGTTTACGGTCATTGAACATGACGGGGTGATCTTCGGCTGTGCGGCCCTTTATGCTTTTCCAAAATCCACCATGGCCGAGCTGGCCTGCCTGATGGTCAAGCCTGAGACCCAGGGCCAGGGCGATGGCGAGCGGCTTTTAAAAAGTATTGAACAACAGGCCCGCCAGGCAGGCATGAAGCAGTTGTTCGTGCTGACCACGAGAACCGCCCACTGGTTTTTGAAACGCGGGTTTACCGCCGGCGCCGTCGAGCAGCTGCCCAAGCTGCGTAAAGAGGCCTACGACTGGGCCCGTAAATCCCAGATCTTGATTAAAGCCCTGTAGCGAAACGCGGCCTATTCCGACGGACTGAGCAGCCGAGAAAATGGTCCGCCGCCGAGCCCACTGAACTCCGCCAGAATCATCGGCGCCTCGTTGGGAGATTCATGCAGACGGTCCATCACCTGATCCGAGGCCTGAATCAGGCCATCAATGTAGTTCGCTGCCTTGCAATCCCGATGGGCAAACTGCATATGCCAGTCTTGAAAAAGCCGCACCGGAATTGAGGTATCGGCCAAGACTTTAATATCGTGGTGACGGGCATCTTTGCGAATGGCGTTCCAGATGCGCTGTAACGGCAAATTCGGACCCTCGATCCACTGGAAGAACATGCCCCGATCGAATACCAGAATGCCGGTGACGCCCTCATCGCGATTGCGAGCACGCGAGCCTGCCAAGAGATAGAGGAGGTCCAACTCAGTGAAACCTACTGAGGCCTTGCTGTGATAAACGATGGTCGATAAGGTGGTCACACCGACTCCAGGAGTTACGCGGCTTCCTGAGAGTATGACCAATGCCGATCAATTGCAATTCACAAAACGAAAATTAGTTTAGTCGTTGCGGCGGATCACAGGGCACCAAGACCGCCCATTAAAGGCCATTGCGCACCAGAAGTCTGGGACAAATTGAAAGTCTTCAATCCAGAGTAATGTTGAGAGCGGTATCGAAATGTTGTCCATGTCAATCATTGCATAGCCCGCGGCGCGCGAGAATTGCAACGCTTGAGCGGTCGCTTGGCCGGAAATCCACTTCAACGGACAACGCTCAGGATAATGCGGAATCCGCCAATGATTTTCTCTGCCCGCCTGATCAGGACAAAGCACAGCGCTCAGCCGCGACAAAATGGCAGTCACACGCTCAAATGGAATTTGCGATAAATCCCACAGAGTGTATTGCGCATCGCAGGAGATCAGCCGTCCGCCCTCACCTAAAAATGCTTTAAATCGCTGCGGCAGCATCGGTGAGACCCGCAGATTGGGCTGATTCGGCAAGAGACCGCCCAGAGGCACGGCCCGATCCAAGACCCAGCGGGCGGCCATCCGTCGGGCAAGCGCAGCAGCAGGGTGGTCAGGTTGGGCTTCGGCCATCGCCAAAAGGACGGGCACCGAAGGATGCCAATGAAAACTCTCCGATACTCCGTGGTCTTGTGGGCCCGCAATCACACCGGCCGCGGCCGCAGGTGCCTCTGCCAGCAGGGCATTTACCCCAGTGAGAATTTCATCGAGTGCGCGCTCAATGTCATCGGACATCGTTGGAAATTTCCTAGCGCTTTTCGTTCATCGACTGCACGGATTCAGAAATCGACTGCAGTTGTTGCTGCAGATTTCGAAGGGGCTCAGCGACCGGCTGTGAGCGAGAATCAAGCAGCATATTTGTGACTGAAAACTGGGCCTGCGATAGGCCAACACCGACCTCGCGCAAGGCGCTTGCTGAAGATGGCCGAGCTACGGGCCGCTCACTGCGCAAGCTAAATAATAAAGCTGCCGCACCACAAAGAATCGCGAAAGCATTCAATACTGCCCCTAGCGCGACACCATTTTGAATCAACAGCAGTGCACGGCCCTCAGTGATCCAGGAGAGGTCCTGCAAAAAACCAATCCCGAGATGCCAGCCATTGACAAAGAACTCCATTACCATCTCAGCCGGTGTCAAAGAGGGACTTGCCCCCTCGGTCTTGGTCCACTCCAGCTGCGGCATAACCATGACCTGCCAGGCGTCGCCCAGCGGACTCAGGCCAATGATCCAGCACAGGCCGGCCATCAAGAGTGCGATGCGGATACGTTTCACAGACTGGCCTCCAGCGACGGCAACGGACGCAATCGGGCTGATGCAACAGTTGTTGTATCGAGCCACTCTACCGAATCGGCAGCAGCAGCAAGCCAATAATTTCCGGTAGTTCCAATCACGACTGCAAGCTTAGGCTCAGGAAGCGCTGACTGCTGCGACAACTCAAATAAACACCATGGCTCGGCAATCAAGGTGGGCTGGCCCTCCAGCAATCCGAAAAAGACATCGCCAGAGGCTGGTCTCATCAGCTGCGCAGTGGCATGAATTCGATGGACACTGGACTTTGGCAGTTGCAAGGAGCCGCCGCCCCGCACCACCCGAATGGATTGCTCAGACAAAGCTATGAGAGTTTCTCCTCGATAAGTCGACGCAGACTTCCCTGCGAACGCTGGAAATACTCACGGCGCGCAACCTCATTGCCACGCAAATAGGAGACGACCCAGGGCCAGTTCTCTTGGATCCAAAAAATTCCACCAAGCCGGGACTGGCCCACCGAACCGGAAAAATCCTTCATCGCCTGCGCTGCATTGGCGGACCAGACCTCGGGCGTGACCCATTCGATTCGCGGCACCACCACGATTTGGCTCTCGTTATAGCGCACAAGCTTACGCAGCCGGTTCAAATCCCGATTGGCGATCGCTAGGCATCCATCCGAAGCCTGCGGTGCGCGGACATGCAAGCTATCCGGCACGCCGTGAATCCAGATGCCGCTGCCGGTTCTGCCCGAGTGGCTGTCAAAGGCATTCGGATAATCGAGCGTCATCGCGTATTTGCCTAGAAAACCATCCTTGCGCGGATCACGAATCTCAAACTGGATGCGATAAACACCCAGGGGCGTCTTCTGATCGCCCTCCCGAAATTTGTCTGCACCCCATAAGCCAATAGTGGTGTAGAACTCTTCCTTCAGCACGGGCCGGCCTTGCTTGCTTACAAAAACATAAAGCCGCGATCGACTCGCATCCGCCAAAAGAATCGGAATATTTTTATCGGCAGACCGTGGCATGACCACCAGATTCTTTGGCACCATGCCCTCGGGGGTAACCTCAAGCCGCACGCGGGCCTCATCAAGGAGGTCACGGTCAGCGCCATTTAACTGCACGGGCCGGCCGGCGAGCGCAATCATCGACTGGGCCTGCAGCCAGTGGGCAAGCCGTGATTTAGGCTCCGATTTCAGTGCATCGCCGGCAAGGCCAGAGCTCGAATCCAGGCGTCCGGCCACGAGGGCCTCTGCAGCCTTACGCAGCTCTGCATCGGCGGCCAGGGCCTGCGATGGGGACAGTGGGGGTAGGCTAAGTAGTGTGGCGAAAAGACTAGCAAGAAAAAGCCGCATTAGCGACCTTCCTCCCGAAGGATCTTCCATGCGCCCGCCTCGCGGGTCATGATCGCCGTTTTTACTGAGTTCAATTTCAGATTCCCCGCCTCATAGCGTTGCCGAAATTTAACTTCGGCATCGCCGCCTGGCAAGAGCTTGACCCGAATATCGCTAACTTTGACCTCCTCGAGATCGGGCCGTGTCACACGGGGCCGACGATGCGCCTCCCAGGCTGCCCGCGACGGAAACTGCTGCGGCTCGAATCGATCAGAGTAGGCCGCTACGTAACGCTTAAAGTCTCTGCTTGCCCAGGCTGCAGCCCATTGCTGGATTGCTGCGACGACTGCGGCCTCTTCTGACTTGGAATCGCCCGCCCCTCGGGCGGCAGCTTCGGTTTTGGCGGCAGGGCGTTCGCCTTTTGCCTCTTGTGAACGCTCTTGGGTTGCCGAAGGCTTGGCTTCTGATTTCGCTTCAGTTTTTGCCTCTGCCCTCGGGTCAGCCGACGATGATTTTGTGGTGGCCTTCGGTGGCGGCTCGACGGACGCGCCGGGCCGTGG
>JBILVT010000086.1:0-7839 GCA_044370275.1 Burkholderiaceae bacterium
ATGTTGTCGTCCTGGATGCCGAAGGTCCAGTCGGGCACCATATAACGCGGATTGGCAATCGGCGTATACGGAAAGGCCTGGCCAATCACCGCAACAGGGATGCCATTTTGCTCACGAATCACATAAGGCTTGAAAACGGGATCACCAAAATCCGTAGTCTTAACATTCTGGGCCAAGAACTCCACGTTGCCCGCGAAATCCTTCTTAATGATTTCTTCAACACGCTTCGCCCCCAGCGTAAATTCCCAATGGGGGCTCATCATGTTGACCCCAAGCAGCTTGCATGCATCCACCATATCCTGGCCATTGGTCCAAAGCGCGGTGGCCGACCCCTGCCAGGTATCACCGCCATCTAATAAAAACGCGTTCGGCCGATCGGCCCGCATTTTCTTGACCAGTGTCGCGAGGTGGGCAAACCCACCGACCTTGCCATAGGCGCGGGCCGACTTCTCAAAATCTAAATAAGTGAACGCATGCGAAAGGGCTGTCTTGGCGGGGACTTTATGGAACTTCAAAAACTCCTCCCCCACAAAGTGAGGGGGGCGGCCATTCATTACCCCTAGGCCAATATTTACACTCGGCTCGCGAAAATAAATCGGCAGCAGCTGGGCATGACAGTCAGTGAAGTGCAAAAAACTCACATTGCCTGCTCTCGGAATGTCGTAGAGCCGCTCGCCCTTGGCGGCAGCCTGTGCCGCGCTCGCCCAAGAGCTAAACATGCCGCAGGCAGAACCTGCCGCCATGACATTGAGAAACTCACGCCGATTTAATTGCATGGTGAACCCTTAATCCTTCGTCGAAATAAAAAAAGCCCGGCGATACACGCCGGGCTCATGGGTCTGCTTATTTATTAACTGGGGAATTGGGATCCAATAGCAGCGCCATCAGATCCTTCATCTGGGCTTCGGTCAGAATTCCCTGCTGGCCAAAGCGCGGCATATTCGTGCAGGAATTAAAGGCCTTGGCGTTGTAGAGCTTACCCCAGGTGTATTTCACGATCGCCTCTGAGTTACCGCGAAGCTTGCCGTAGTTATAGAGACTCGGCCCAAGCGTGCCGTGGGAGATCTCTTCTTTGCTGATCTGATGGCAGTTGTAGCAGTTTCCGCCATTGGCCGATCCGGGCTGATCGCTATACGTACTGCCCGCACCACTTTGGGCAATGCGCTCGCCGACCTTCCAGTCGCCAAGAAACTTTCCATCGGCTGGATACTTGATGGTTGCAGCCTCTGCAGCCTCGAGTTTGCGGACCATCTCTCCCGATAGGGGGGAATTCGCGTACTCAGCACGCGAACAGGCATCGTTGATTGCGTCTTGGTTGATACGCTCTTTCTTGGCAATGCCCCGCTCCACGAAGGATCGGCTCACTGCATCTTTCGCCATCTTTTCCAGCTCAGCACTTGAATAGGTTGTAGCACAGCCAACCAGCACCAGTGCGCTTAAGCCTGTGATGATTATTGATTTTTTCATTTGACTCTCCTGGGCTTAGCGCTTAATCGTGGGAGCGAGCGACTTCACGCCCTTACCAGTGACGCCCATATAACTGGAGAGTGCAATCGTGACATCCGATCCAAACTCCACGTAAGGGAATCGCTGTTGGCGAAAGCAGTCCTCCAGCCGCTTTTGCATCGGCCAGAGCTGGGAGTTCGACACGCGGTAAGCGGGCCAGGAAGTAAAAGCCCTGCCCGCCGGCTCATTTTTGGTGAGATTGGGCAGCACCTGCAGCCGAATACGTTTTCCATCTTCGGCATGGCAGGTCGCGCAAGCAAAGTCATAGGGGCCAGCGCGGTAGAAAAAGATCTGCTTGCCCATTTCATACATCCGTCGCTCTTCCGGATGGCCCTGCGGCACATTGACTGGCATGCCACGCGACTCAGATGCGATCCAGGTGACCAGCGAGATCACATCTTTATGGTCATCGCGATCATAGACAGCGGCCTTTGGCTTAATGCCTTGATGCTGCTCGATGCAGGTCACAAGCCGTGTCTCCAGGTCCTGGACTTTTTTGACGTCGTCAAAATAACGCGGCAGCGCTACATAGGCGCCCTTGACAACCCCGGGGCCAAGGCCCAGATCACATTTTTCCAGCGAGGCATTCTTTGGGCCCCGCTTTCTTTTCCAAAGCTCTTCGCCGCGGGCTTCCCATAGTTCTGCGGGGTTGCCGTCGGCCACCATTTCACGATAACGATCAATCGCCTTTTCAGCGTCGGTCTGGGCGAAAGCGGGCATTAAACCCGATGCGCCAAGCGCCACCGCCAAAATCATCCCTTTTAGCGTCTTGCTAAGCATTACTGCCTCCCTATTTTTTAACTACTTATCTCCACCGCCATACGCAGCATGACAGCGGAGTATTGCTCTGACTGCCCTAGCCGACGCTGGCCTCGTCGGTCCGCTTTTCGCCGCGGTTATCTACCCAAGTCACGGTGACCTTATCCCCAGCTTTTCCGCGGGCCTTGAACTGCAGAAACGGGTTTTTAGACACCGCGGGACCCCACTGGGCGGTCATCACCGTTTTTCCATTGATCTGGCAAGTCACCTCCTGGATGAACCAGGCGGGCACAATTTTTCCCGAAGCATCTTTACGGGTTCCAGTTTCCATCTCATGGGCCATCAGCACGCGGGCATCAATCACCCCATCTGCGGCCCTCGCACGAATACGCATTGGATCTGCCATAACAATCTCTCCTTAATTCAATAATGTTCGCTTCAATCAAGCTGCCCTTAGCCGCCGCAGCCGCCCAAGGTGACCTTAATTTCTTTTTTTGCCATAAAGAACTTGCCATCGGCTTTGACAATCGCGATGACATCTGAGCTTTGGCCCATCTTGACCCGCATCGAGACATCGGGAAGCGAATCGCTTGCAAACTCATAAAAGCCAGCCATCATGGCCGGATTCTTCTCAACCAAGAGCGCGATCATTTCGGTCTTCTGCAGTTTAGACGCGATGCCCACCGGCACCACCGCGCCGTTTTCCGCGATGTCCGGCGAAGTGATCGTGATATCACCTGCCCCTGGCGTGCCGGCAATGCCCATCGCCTTTAAGGTGTCGGGAACATTCTTGGCATCAAACCAATCTTTTTTCCATGCGGCCATGGCCGGATTGGCGGCAAAAAAGCCGATCGATGCAAGGGCCGAATACAACGCGGCACCGCCACCGGCCTTCACAACTGTACGACGTGAAACATTCATAGTGACTTCTCCTCTCTATTCACAAACCAATGCCGAGCGGTTACTTGGCACCTTCAAGAATCCACTGCGACAAAGCAGTGAGTTCATTGTCTTTCAAATTCGGATGGGGTGGCATTGGTACTGCCCCCCAGTTCCCCGCCCCACCTGACTTGATTTTCTTAGCCAGCATGGCGGGGGCCTTTGCATCGCCTTTGTATTTTTTAGCAATCTCTGTCCAAGACGGCCCCACCATCTTGGCGGCCTGGGCATGACAGGCCGTGCAATTGGCCTTCTTGGAAATCTCTGCCGCATTTACGCTAGCTGCTGTGGCGGCTGGGGCAGCCGGTGCTGCAGCCACCACCACTGGCCGATCGGCTGTCGGCGCAGCGGCCGCAGGCCGAGATGTGTCAATCGCGCGGGCAGGCCCAATCGGCCGGTGCTGCTCTTTTAAATTGCCATGAGCATCGCGGGCCGACTCTGGCAAGAAGGAAGTAATTTTCAACTCGGTCGCACAGTTGGTCATGCATAGTGTTCCGACCACATCGGGCTTGCCTTTGAGATCCCAGAGGCCATGCTTTTCAGTCATGCCATTGCGATTGGGCATGCGTTTCTGAGCCTCAGCGATGTTTTTGTCAGAAAGCACAAAGTTCTCGGGAACCACTTCTGCCAAATTCAAGATGTAGGCCGTGACTGCATAAACTTCTTCGACAGTCAGAGTCTTCGGATTATTCCAAGGCATGGCCCGGTTGATGTAATCCCATAGCGTGGAGACTGTAGCGACCTTCATCATTGTCGTGCGCTGCGGAAAATCCTCGCGGGCCAGATTGGCTACCCGGCCTGTTTCAATATCTTTTCTGGTAGTGCCGCCAATGATGGGGGTGAAGACCTCGGTGCTCTCGCCGAACACGCCGTGACACGACGCGCATTTCGCCTCCCAGACATCCTGGCCCTTCGCCACTGAGCCTGCGCCCGCGGGCAATCCCTTGAAATCTGGCCGGACATCGATATCCCAGGCCTTAATTTCTGCCGGTGTCGCAGTGCGGCCGATGCCGGAGAACTTCTGATTGGCACTTTGGGCGAAAACCGAAGCGCAGACAGCGAGCAGGCCCGCCGAGGCCAGAAGCCGCAATGATTTAATAAATCTGGACATTGCTGACCTCCCCGCTTTCGGCGACACGCCATGACTGAATTGCATTCTGATGGTAGATCGATCGTGTGCCACGAACTGCGCGCAGCTGATTGATCTTTGGCTGGACATAGCCAGTCTCATCCTGCGCACGTGACTGGAGAATTGCGGGCCCGCCATTCCAGACCCAGTCGATATTGAAACGCGTAAACGCCTTCGAAAGGATCGGTGTCTCAAGCCGAGCGGTCCGCCAATTTCGGCCGCCATCGACCGAGACATCCACACGCTTAATCTTTCCGCGGCCCGACCAGGCCAACCCGCTAATGTTGTAGAAACCCTTATCCAGCAGGGTCTGGCCGCCCGAGGGCGTGGTGATGACTGACTTGGCCTCTTGAATGCCGGTGTACTGCCGATGCAGGCCGCCTGGCATCAAATCCACATAGTGAATCGATTCGTCTTTCGCGGCCCACTTCATATCGCCGACTTCAATTCGGCGCAGCCACTTCACCCACGAGACTCCCTGGATACCCGGCACAACCAGCCGCAGGGGATAACCGTTTTCAGGCCGCAGCATCTCACCATTCATGCCATAGGCCACGATGACATCATCAAGTGCACGATCCAACGCAATCGTGCGGGTCATGGATGAACCGTCGGCACCCTCGGCAAGGACATACCGTGCCGCTTTTCGATCGATGCCGCAGTCTTCCAGTAAGACCGATAGGGGCACGCCAGTAAATTCACTGCATGAAACCATGCCGTGGGAATACTGCACTGTTGGTACTGCCACATTGCCCCACTCCATCGCAGTATTCGCGCCGCACTCGATAAAATGAATACGAGAGACTGACGGCAGCCGCATGATGTCATCCATGGTGTAGACCTTGGGGTTTTTCACCAATCCCATGACCATCAGGCGATGCTTGCTCGGGTCGATATCCCACCAGCCCTGATGGTGCCGCTCAAAATGCAGGCCGCTCGGCGTAATAATGCCGAAGGTTCCCTGAAGCGGAGTAAAGGCCACCGATGCGGCCGAGACACGCGTTAGGCCTGGGCTTTCACGGCGCTGCAGGCCTTTCTCATACTGCGAGGGCATGCCATAGGGGTTTGCAGCGACCGGCATTCCGAGGCCAGTCGTATGGGCCGGCAGATTCAGAATATTGGGGTCGCCCTCACCCACACTGGCCAGCGCGCTTCTTGGCGCTGCCAAGCCAAGCGCAGCAAGCGAGGCTGCAGCCGTTGAGGCGGAAGCGGCAAGAAACTTTCGCCGCATTAAGGCTGGCGCTTTTGCATCCTGCGTTGTTAGAAAATTCTCCGGTGCCTTGATGAGGCGGCCGGACTTCTTTACTTCAGATGACATTCAACTCTCCCCGGTGTTGAATTCAAAAACCACCACCAAAAGCGCTACGCGCCCGATCCCTGAAGGCCGCCCGCCATGCGGAGGCAGACCAAACGGCAGAGCTCCGAGATCGTGGCGTCCGAAACTTGATAAAACACGGAGGTGCCGACTCGGCGACGCGATAGCACCCCCGACCGATGGAGTAACGCCAGATGCCGCGACACGTTGGGCTGCGGCAGGCCGGTCTGCTCAACGATTTCTTGTACCGAACGCTCGGCATAACAAATCGCCTGAATAATGCGCAGCCGCGCGGGCTCAGAGAGTAGAGAAAAGTACCCGGCGGCCCGCTCCAGAAGAGTCAGCAATTCGGGGGCGCTCGCCTCTTGCGCGGTTGCAGGCTTAGCCTGCGGATCGAATAAAGCGGTTTTCATCGTCTGAGTCTTGCTTTAACTTGCAGCGGTTGGTCCGAATTGAAGGCTAGGTGTCAGAATATACGCATAAAAGCATATTAGTCAAGAATCTATGTCTGCCGCCCTGACCCCTGCCCGTGAATTGAGCGTCATGCTCAAGCGGGCTGCCGCCCGCGAACTCGTTGTGGTCGGTTTTTACACCTCGCACAGCTGCCCCTGGTGCGTGGCCGTTCGCCGAGAGCAGCTGGAGCCGCGTCTGCGCTCCAACGACCAACCAAAAATCGCAATTATTGAATTCGATGCCGATTCGGATTCGGCCTTCACACTGCCCGATGGCCGCCGTCAGACGGCCCGCCAGTGGGCCCAGGCGCTCAGCTTTCGGCTCACGCCGACGGTAGCTGTTCTGGATCGCACCGCTAAGCCGATTGTCTCGCCTCTGGTGGGATATAGCTCCAGGGATTTTTATGGCGCCTACCTTGAGGAGCAGATCCGTCAGGCGCAGCTTTACTGGCAAAATCAGCGCTAGTTATGCCATCTGCTGACACTCCCTCGGTTTCAGCCAGCCGGGATCACCCTCAACGACTTGCCCTTCACAACGAAGTCCATGCAAGGCCGCCGGTACCCCTATGGTCCAACGAGCGCATCCTGAGCCAGGCCTTCACGCTGGATGCGTTTGGCCGACGAGAGCACATCGCTTGGATTGACCGCGCCTCGAGCGCCTTCCCGCCACTTCAAAAAAATATCCCGCAGCAGTCAATTCGGGTCTTAAAGCTTGCGGATGAATCAAGCCGTATCCTGCTGAAGTGGGAAATGCATGGGGAGTTTCTTGCACTCACCCTGTTTGCCCAGCAGCTGGATGCCGCGCACATTGAGGGCCGGACTGAATTATTAAAGCGCATCGAGGCCCTGCTGGCCAGGAACGGGGTCGCACCGATGCATGAGCTTCCCGGCCAGCGGCTTGTCGCAATCGACATCGTGCTTGAAGAAGGCGCTCCCTACGCCGATGCATTCGCGATTGCCAAACGCTTTAACGACAACACCGTCTTGGGCAGTCTTATTACCTCAAATCAAAATGCCCAGCTCTGGACAGACCTGCAGCTAGACCCAGAGGGCTATGTCCGAGTTGTAGTGCGGGGAAGCGGCATGGGCAGCCGGCAGGCAGGCCGCGCGATTCAGCGCTTAATTGATATTGAAACCTATCGCATGATGGCCTTATTGGCCTTTCCAAATGCCAAATCTCTGGCAGAGCCGCTGCGTAATGCAGAGCTTGAGTTAGCAAAGGTCTCTGAAAAAATCGCTACTGCGCAAAAACAAGAAACTATCGATATCACGGTCGATGCGCAGCTTTTAGGCGATGTCTCAGCACTCGCCGCTCGGGTCGAGGGCTGGATTTCCGCAAATGGACTGCGGTTCACCGCGGCCGAGGCGTACCATGAGCTGGTTAAGGGGGCCCTGCAGGAGTTACATGAATCAGTCATCCCTGGCGTGCAGACCCTCGGCACGTTTATGGATCGACGGTTTGAGCCCGCCATGCGGACCTGCCGTTGGACGGTTCGGCGCCTGCATGACCTCTCTGATCGGATCTCGCGAACCAGCCACATCCTGAAAACGCGCATTGAATTCGTAAATGAAAGCCAGCAGCAGTCTTTACTGGAGAGCATGGATCGCCGTGCGAAGCTACAGCTGCGGCTTCAACAGACCGTTGAAGGCCTCTCCGTAATCGTGATGACCTACTACGCAACAGGCCTGCTGCAATACATTGCCAAAGGCCTGCGCACCACCGGCATTGAAATCAATCC
>JBILVT010000087.1:0-7671 GCA_044370275.1 Burkholderiaceae bacterium
CTTGGCGCGTTAGCAATTTTCTTCTTTGTGGTGGTCAAGCCCATTCTCTTTCCGCCCTTGGTGGAAGTTACCGAAGAAGAGCAGAAGCTTGAAGATGAGATTGATGAGCGCATGAAGGCTGAGCTGGCGATGATGACGCCTGAGATCCGTGAGAAA
Organism: Burkholderiaceae bacterium; assembly: GCA_044370275.1. Classification (GTDB taxonomy): domain Bacteria; phylum Pseudomonadota; class Gammaproteobacteria; order Burkholderiales; family Burkholderiaceae_A; genus Lacustribacter. The sequence goes on from JBILVT010000087.1 coordinate 157, forward strand.
AAACGCATGGAGATGGAGCTCATTCGCGAGAAGAAACGGCTGGAAGAAGAGGAAAAACGCCGCGCTGCCGAGGACGAGCGCCGAATGGCGGAAGAGGAGCGCAAGCGCAAGGCTGAAGAAGCGCAGCGCGAGTACGACGAGCTTGTTCAGTATGCAAAAGACTTTGTGGCCAAAGACCCCCGCGTTGTCGCAAACGTATTTAAGGGCTGGATGGGCAATGATGCCAAGCCGGCCGCTTAAGGAGAGCTCACATGGCTGAGGAAGAAGTCCAAGAAGAGAAGCCGATATCCATCGCGCAGGCCTTGAAAGAGGGGGTGCGGTCCGCGACTTCGGCAGCCGCAACCTCCATCGATGATTTGGATGGTGCCTCCAAGTCAGCCGTGGTGTTGCTTGCCGTTGGTCCCGAGGCCGCCGCCGATGTGCTGCGACTGCTCTCTCCATTTGAGGTTCAAAAACTTTCCTCCAAGATGGCAGTCGTGCGCGCCTTGCCGCGTGAGCTGGTCATTGAGGTGCTGCGGCAATTTAAAGACGCGACGGCCAATAACGCCCAGGTGGCTTTCGATACCGACTCATTCATGCAGAACATGCTGCATAAGGCGCTCGGCTCCGAGGGGGCGTCTGACTTACTCGGTAAGCTCGAGTCCGCGATTGATATGTCGGGTGTTGAGGCCTTAAAGCGCATGGAGCCGGATGTGCTCTATGAGATGATCAAGAATGAGCATCCGCAGATCATCGCTACCGTGATGGTCTTTTTAGAGCCCCAGCACGCTGCGGCCACCGCCAAGCTCTTTCCCGATGATATTCGTGATGAGCTCATGCTTCGTGTGGCGCTGCTGCAAAAGGTTCAGCCGGCGGCCCTTAAAGAACTCAACGAGGTCATGTCACGCGCTATGGAAGGCACCAGCGATACACGCAGAAGTACAGTGGGCGGTGTAATGCCGACTGCCGAAATTCTTAACTTCATGTCCGGCGGCATGGACAAGGCTGCGCTTGCCAAGATCGGCGAGCACGATGCCGAACTGGCTCAGCTCATCTTGGAGCAGATGTTCACCTTTGAGGACCTGGTGGATATCGATGACCGATCCCTGCAGACCCTGCTATTAGAGGTCCCCCAGGACATGTTGGTGGTAGCGCTCAAAGGCGCAAGCCCAAGACTTAAAGAAAAGCTTTTAAAGAACATGGCCCGCCGCGCTGCCGAGGGCGTGAAAGAAGATCTCGAAACCCGTGGTCCGATGAAGATTCAGGATGTGGAAGATCAGCAAAAAGCAGTGCTGGTTATTGCCCGTGCGCTCTCGGATGAGGGCCGCATCAATATGGAACGCGGTAAGGCAGCCGATCAGTTCGTCTGATCTTAAGTCATGACGTACTCACTCGACTCGGTCTATAAGGCTGCAGAAGAAAGCCGAGCGCGCAGGGCGGCAGAGGAGGCCGAGCTCGAAAAAGAGCTCAGCGCATCACTGCGGGTCTGGAAGCCCCCGTCATTCGATCCACGTCCACCCACTGAAATTTCCCGTGCACCGCTGCCCACTGTTGAAGAGGTGGAGGCGATACGCGCCGAGGCAGCGCGTTTGGGCATGGAGGCTGGACATGCCACCGGCTACGCCGAGGGCAAGCAAGAGGGATTTACCGCTGGCCATCTTGAGGGCATGCAAAAAGGCCATGAAGAAGGCTATGCCGCGGGCTATGACCAATCCAAGGCAGAGATTGAACGGCTGACAGCCGCGTTAAACGCCTTGCTTGAGGCCATCAACGAGCTTCCTCACGCCATGGGTGAGCCCATGGTGGAGTTGGCCTACCAAATTGGCGAGCGCCTCTCCGGCAAAGAGGGGATGGAGAGAACGCCGTTTGTCACCGCTGTTCAAGAGGCCTTGATGCGACTGCCAAAGCCGGGAGAGAAATTATTTTTTCGCATTCGTGCGCAAGAGGCCGAGTCGTGGAAAAAAGCAGTCGAAGATCCGGGCCTGCCGTTTAAGTGCACGGTGGTGATTGATGAAAACGTTCCCGAAGGGCATGCCTATGTCGAGGCCCAGGGAATGCGCTTAAATGTGGGAGAGCAGGCCCGCCGTGCCTTAGTGCGGACGGCCCTGGGTCTGGATGCATCCGCAGAATAATCAATCTCTTGAGCGCGTTGCTGGATTTAAGTCGCGCTTAAACGAGATGCCCTTATCGGTCCGCGAGGGCCGGCTAAGCCGTGTGTCGGGGCTTCTATATGAGGTCCATGGATTGCCCATGACCATTGGCGATCGGGCGACGATTAATTTAGGCGAGCAGGCGGTCGAGGCCGAGTGCATCGGCTTTAATGGCGGCACGACCTATCTCATGCCGGTGGATCCTGTCGAAGGCATCTCGCCCGGTGCTGCGGTCTATCCCCTGGGAACCCCCTACTTTGAAGGTGCAGGCTTTAAGGTTCAGAAAACAGCCTCCGCTTTGCCCTTGGGCGAGAGCCTACTGGGCAGAATCGTGGATGGCTTTGGACGGCCAATTGACGGTAAAGGAATTGATGCGCATGGCGTGCCGGGTGTGCCGACGCGGCGCGTGAATCCCTTGCATCGCGCACCGATTCGTGAGCCATTAGATTCTGGAATACGTGCGATCAACGGCGCCCTAACGGTAGGCCGCGGACAGCGCGTCGGAATTTTTGCCGGATCGGGCGTGGGAAAAAGTGTGATGCTGGGCATGCTGGCGCGCAACTGTATTGCCGATGTCATGGTGATTGGCTTAGTCGGTGAACGTGGCCGCGAGGTGCGCGAGTTTTGCGTGGATATTTTGGGCGAGCAGGCGATGCACCGCTCGGTGGTGGTGGCAGCCCCTGCCGATGCCTCGCCTTTGGCGCGCGTGCGGGGCGCGTATTACGCCACCGATGTGGCGACCTGGTTTCGTGATCAGGGCAAGCACGTCGTGCTCATTGTGGATTCGCTGACACGATTCGCGATGGCCCAGCGAGAGATTGGCCTAAGTCTTGGTGAGGCGCCCGTTTCTCGGGGCTATACACCGAGTGTGTTTGCAAAGATGCCTGAGCTGGTGGAGCGTGTTGGCAATGGCGCCCGTGAAGATGCATCCATCACGGCCTTCTACACCATATTGCTTGAGGGCGATGATGTCCATGACCCGGTGGCCGACACGGCCCGCGGTATTTTGGATGGTCACGTTTTCTTATCGCGTGAGTTGGCTGACAGCGGCCACTATCCCGCGATTGATATAGAGAAATCCATCTCCCGGGTGATGCCCAAGGTCACCACCAAAGAGCATCAGATTGCAGCCCGTAAATTCAAGATGCTGTACTCACGCTACATGCGCGGCCGCGAGCTTTTATCGATGGGGGCTTATGTCCCGGGCGGTGATGCCGAGCTCGATATGGCCGTTCGCATGTGGCCTCAGATTCAGCGCTATCTACAGCAGGATGCCGAAGAGGCCCACTCGATGGAAAATGCGTTGGCCGAGATGATGAAGATTGCGTCCGCAATCGGCGGGCCAGGCCAGGCGCAGGCAGGAACGAAATGAGCCGGGCCATTAAGGCAATGGCACGTCTGGCCAAAGTCCGCCAGGACATGGCCATGGCTCGGGCAAAAAGAATCGCGAGTGAGTTCGCCAAGACTCGAGATCTCAGCGATCAGGTTCTCCAATTCGCCAAGGAGTACGACGACTCTGCAATGCGGGCAGGCGAAAAAGGCATCTCGGTGAGCATGCTCAATGATTCGCTGGCCTTTAGCGCACGACTTATCGCCAGCGCGAAGGAACAAGAGTTAGCGACTGCTTACATGCATCGGCAGCTGCAAGAGGCGAATCGTGCCGCGCTGTCGGCAAAAATGAAGAGCCAAGGCCTAGACCGGGCACTTGCGCGCCGCAAAAAAGAGGCCGAACAAGAGCAGCAGCAGGCCGATTGGCAGGAAATTGAGGATGCGTTCTCGCATCGGCGTTCGCCCTTCTCTAATCAGAACCAGGGGGAGGGGGCCTCTGGCACGAAAGATGCTTAGGTTGTTTCAACTTTCTTTTACAGAGGTTGAACTGTCATGGCTTCGATGCAGATTGTTGGTGGTGGAACTTCCGCTTCCCCTGGTAAAGGGGCGGCGCCTGGGGGCTTAGACCCCCTGCTGATGGGCTTATCGCCCGAGGCTGCGGCCCTATCAGGCGGTGACGCAGGACAATCCGCTGAAAACCCATTTGTTGCTGAATTGGCGGCTGCTTTGGCTTCTTTTGAGGCTGAACAAACCACTGCCCTTGCAGAAAATCTGCTCGATCCCGCGCTGCAGGCTGCGCCAACTGTTGATCCAACCTTACTGACACAGACCCAAGGGCAGACTTTGCCACTTGATCCAGCCTTTCAGAATGCAATTTTGGCAAGTTTTGCCGCACTAAATGGCGCGGTTCAGGCGGATGCTTCGGCCGTGGTAGCCGCAGGTGCGGCGGTCACGGGCCCTGCCAGCGCCACCGACGTTGTCGAACTAGCAGCGGCAGCGACTGCAGTCCAGAGTCCGAATGTTCTAACCGGCGCCGATGCCGCCCTCGCTGCTGCCGCCCAAGCCCTTCAAGATTCTCAAGAGCAATCTCAATCTGATGCCCAGGCCAAACTTTTGCGCGAGCAGGGCTCAGCCCCGGCACAGCGACCCACACAGGATGTGCTGGCCCAGGGAGCATCACAGGTGCTGCAAAAAGCAACCACGGAAGGTTCTGCAGCCCCGACAGGGGATCAGGCTGCGCAGGTTGTGCTGGCAAGCGGTGAGGCGAAAAAGGCAGCTGCAAATATCACGCAGGCTGGCGGGCACGGCAGCGAAGATCTTGATACAAGCGGCGGAAATACTTCACAGCCATCGGTTGCATTGGGCTCAACACTGCAAGTAGGCCCATCGCTTGCGCAGCAAGGGCAGCAGAAAAATTCTGGCGCCGAGGGTGAAGCAGGCTTAGGCCAGCAGGGCCGGCCAACAACCTTTGCGGAGCAAGCGACCGATAGCGAAATGAGTTCGCAATCCGAATCCACCGAGCGCATCGGTAAGCAAACTGCCATGGCGGGCACCGTTGCGAATGATCTCGGTAATGTCATTGTGACCACCAAATCAAATGCTGACGCGATTGCGGCATCGGCCGATAGCGCACGGCAGTCTGCGCAGCGCCTTGACGGCGCCGCAGCCGCTGGAGCAGCAGGCTCGACGACCCAGTCAGCCGAAGCGATGCGCGCAGAGAGCCGTCTTGAGGCAGCGCGGGCATCTCTAGGCTCGGGCCCTTTGAATGTTGAAGTCTTAAAACTTACTCGCCAAGGCGGAGGCCGGGCAGTGCTGGAGGTAACGCCGCCTAACCAGGGTCCGATTCGAATCGATCTGCAGCTCGATGGCGCAGGCCGAGCCAGCCTGGTGGTGGAGGGTCTGACCGACAGCATGAAGGCACGGCTTGAGAGCAGCGCCCATTTTCTACGTCAGGACATGGCCTCAATGGGGCTTGCATTGAATCTAGAGATGCGCGAGCGTAATGATTCCAATGCCCAGGCCCAGGCTTTTAGTCAGGGACAGTTTGGTCAGTCCAGACAGCAGGATCGCGAGGCAGGCGCAGGCTCGACTCAGACATCAATGTCTGGCCAGGCCTCCGGGAATATTCCGGGAGCCAAGCGGTCTACAGTGACAGATGACGGAATTCATTTGGTTGCATAACAATTCGCCAAACCAACAGTGAGAGAACATCATGGCTGAAGAAAACGTACTTCCCGCAGAAGCCGCCCCGGCGGCCCCCGCTTCCACCCCGGCTTTGCCTGAGGGCGAGGAGGCGCCGAAGAAAAGCAAAAAGAAGCTGATCTTCATCATCCTGGGCGCTGTCGTTGCGATTGGCGGCGGGGTGGGCTATTACATGTGGGCACAGTCACAGGCCGAAGCCAAGCGCAAGCAGGCTGAGCTTGAAGCAACGCCGGAATATCAACTGAAAAAGCAGATGGAATTCCGTAAAGAAAATAAGCCCCCACGTTTTATCAAGATGGATGAGTTCACGGTCAACCTTCCAGGCCGAGGTGGTGAGCATTACCTGCAGACCACAGTGGTGTTGCGTACAGGCGATGCTGGGACTGAAGGAAAGATTAAGCAGTTCCTGCCGGTGATTCGCGACAAGATTATTTTGGTGTTGTCATCACGCACGATGCAGGAGCTGGCCACGGTTGATGGGAAAAATGCGATGGCCAAGGAGATTGCCTTGGTGATTAATTCAATCATCGAGCCCCAGCTGACGGCCATTTATATTTTGCAGCAGCGTCTGGAGTCTGCGGAATTAGCGAACCTGGAGCGTATCGGCGCGGTTCCCAAGCAAACGACGGCAGGCGAGCGCTTAAGCCAAACCGCGATTGAGGCCGCTGCCCAGTATTGGAAGGTCACTGAGATGGATTTGCCCGTGCAAGGCGTATTGTTTGATCGCCTGGTTATGCAGTAATCGGGAAATCATTAATCGCTCTGTTTGATTTTTTAAAGAACCCCCATGGCCGAAACCGAAAACCCCTCTGCTGTCACTGATCCGGCTGCCAGCCCGCCAGATAATGGCCTATCGGAGCCGGCAAGCCAGGTCGAAGGCATGGATGCAGCCTATCGGGCGAAGGTTGAGCAGCAAAAGGGCATGTTCAATAAGCTTGAGCAGCTCTCCAGAAGGAGAATGCCCACCCTTGAGCTTATTCACGAGAAGTTTGCTCGCACCGTAAGGCTCACGTTATTTAACATGATCCGCTCGCCCGTAGAGGTGCGCGTTCAGCTGCCGATGGTAAAGACCTATGCCCAGTTTGTGCAAAGCTTTCCTGAGCGCACCAATATCAATATCGTCAATATCCGCTCGCTAAAAGGCACCGGCTGCTGGTGTATTGACCCAGGAGTCATCTATATCGCCATCGACAATATGTTCGGTGGCGAGGGCCGCTTAGCCCCCCGCTCCAATGTCAAGGAGTACACCGCCACCGAGCTTCGGATCGTGCGCCGGATTATGGATGGGCTACTTAATGAGTATGAAAAGGCCTGGAAGTCTGTCCATGAGATGAAGTTTGACTTCATGCGCCAGGAGACGAACTTCGCCTTTGCCAAGATCACCAGCCCCCAGGAGATGGTGATGCATGCCAAGTTCACCATCGATATCAATGGCCGAGAAGGCGATGTGGATCTGTGCATCCCGTTTTGGGTGCTTGAGCCCCTTAAAGGGGTGCTCTATGAAAACATGCAGTTAGTCTCTGAGCCCGATCAGGTCTGGGTGGATAAGCTAAATAACGAAGTCCAATCCGCCCCTGTCACAGCGGTCGCGGTCTTGGCCAGAAAAGAGATGCACTTAGGTGATGTGCTCTCCATGGCGGTAGGCGAAATCATCCCCATTGAGATTGTGGATCCCGTCACCGTCTATGTAGACGGCTTACCGGTGATCCGCGGCAAATACGGCGTGAAAAACGGCCGCTACGCGGTCAAGGTCAACAGCATCCAACACCCGGCTGAGTATCTCAAGGCGCCTTTGGAAAAAGGCCGCCTTGGGCCCAGCATGATGCGCGCTCAGGAGCGGGGGGAGTTTTATCAG
>JBILVT010000014.1:0-24825 GCA_044370275.1 Burkholderiaceae bacterium
TCTTGTATTCCAGTTCGGTGGTGGGATTCGGATTGATCGCGTGCAGGCGGCGAAAAATTTCGGCCCGTTTTTCAGCATTCATTCGACAGATTCTGAGTCGCGATCGGATAAACGGGAACGGGCCCGTTGGCGCGCGCGCTCCAGTACTTTCTTGAGCTGATCCGATTTATCTGTAGCCGTTTGCTGAGCCTGCTCCAGCCCTTGCTGCCGATGCTGGCGGGCGATGAATCGGGCTTTCGCGGTTGCGGCGTCCTCGAGGGTCCAGGCCAGTGGTGCAATCGGCGTGATCATGTCGATGCAGTTCACGGGGCAGGGTGCTACACAGAGCTCGCAGCCTGTGCATTGATCGGCCAATACTGTGTGCATGAACTTAAAGCCGCCGACAATCGCGTCGACCGGGCAGGCCTTGATGCAGAGGGTGCAGCCGATACAGCGGGCTTCATCAATCCAGGCCAGCTGCCGAGGACCCTCCTCGCCGTTGGCGGGGTTGAGCGGCAGCACGGGCAGCCCTGTCAGCACACTGAGTTTTTGAATTCCGGCCAGGCCACCTGGGGGGCATTGGTTGATGTTGGCGTCTCCGGTGGCGATCGCGTCTGCGTAATCACGACAACAGGGATAGCCGCAACGCGTGCACTGCGTCTGTGGCAAAACGGCGTCAATGGCTTCTGATGAAGTCCGCGATCTTGGGGGCAACCTGCTCACGCCAGCGTCGTCCACTGAAAATACCGTAATGGCCAGCCTGGGCCACCACAAGATCTTCCTGGCGGTGGGCGGGAATTCCGGTGCAGAGATTGTGGGCGGCCTGGGTCTGGCCCGCACCCGAGATGTCGTCGAGCTCGCCCTCGATGGTCAGTAATGCGGTTTTGGTGATGTCTTGTGGCCGCACAGGCTTTCCACGCACCGTCCATTGGCCTTTCGGTAGCAGATGCTCTTGGAAGACGACGCGAATGGTGTCAAGGTAAAACTCGGCGGCGAGATCCAGCACTGCGTTGTATTCGTCGTAAAAGGCCCGATGCGACTCGGCGCTCTCACCATCGCCCTTGATCAGCTGGAGGTAGTAGTCGTAGTGGGACGTCAGGTGCCGCCCAGGATTCATCGCGACAAAGCCGGCATGCTGAAGAAATCCGGGATAGACCTTACGCAGATAGCCAGGATATTTGTAAGGCACGTTGTAGATGACATGATTTTCAAACCAGTGCAGAGGTTTTTCAACAGCCAGATCATTGACCGATGTGGGGCTTTTGCGTGCGTCAATCGGGCCGCCCATCATGATGATGGTTCGCGGAGATGCAGGATCGTTCGTGGTGGCCATCAGCGATACCGCAGCCAGCACGGGCACGGTCGGCTGACAGACCGAAATCACATTTAAGTCGGGCGATAAAAGCCGGATGAAATCGCAGACGTACTCCACGTAGTCATCGAGATGAAAGGGCCCCATGTTTAAAGGCACCATGCGGGCATCAATCCAGTCGGTAATGAACACCTCGTGATTGGGCAGTAGGGCGCGGACTGTATCCCGCAAGAGGGTCGCATGATGGCCGGACATGGGTGCGACCAGCAGAATTTTCGGGTCTGCGGCACGACGCGGACTGTCGACAAACTGACGCTCAAAGTGAATCAGCCTGCAAAACGGTTTTTCGGCAACGATGCGCTCGGTGACCGCCACCTCATGGCCCTCCACCGATGTTGTTTCCAGGCCGAAGGCGGGCTTTTCGTAGTCCTTACCCAGCCGATGCACGAGGTCGAAAGTCGCTGCTAGCCGCCGCGAAAAGGGCGTATACGACAGTGGGCTGTAGGGATTGGTATACAGATGCGCACCGGCGCTGGCCAGGTGGCTGATGGGGTGGAGGATCGAGCGCTGTAATTCGTGGAGCTGATAGAGCACGTGAGGGGGGCCCTCCTTCTGGCCGACGAGTTTACCAATAATTCTCTACGGCAATCTGTCCGGGACTCGATTGCCGGCTTGTCTTAAATCCCCGTTTCTTTAGAACCTGACGGGTCTGGTCCACCATCTCCGGATTGCCACAGAGCATGACGCGGGAGTTGTCCAAGTCAAGTCTGAGCCCAGCGGCCTGCTCAAGTGCGCCGTTTTCAATCAAAGTGGTAATGCGTGCATTCAGAAGCCCGGGGATGTGCTGTCGTGTAATCACGGGGATATAGGTGAGCTTGTGGGCCAGCGTGCCAAAGATCTCATGGCGAGAAAGACCGCGAATGCTTGCTTCGTAAGCCAGCTCATCGCGTGTCCGCACGCTGTGAACCAGCACAATGCGGGCGTAGGCCTGCCATGCATCTGGATCGCAAAGGATTGATAAAAACGGCGCAATGCCCGTGCCGGTTGAGAGGAGCCAGAGATCGTTTCCGCCCGAAAAGCGCGACAACGTGAGAAAGCCGTGGTTTTGTTTGTCAACGAAAAGCGGATCCCCAACACGTAGCCTTGCGAGCTCGGTGGTGAATTCGCCGCCCGGAACGACGATGGAATAAAACTCGAGATGGTCATCATAGGGGCCCGAGACCATTGAATAGGCCCGCCAGGCGATGGTGCCATCGGCCTTCTGCGCACCCAGGCGTGCGAATTGTCCTGCAGTAAAACGAAAGCTGCGTGGCCGGGATGTCCTAAACGAAAAGAGATGCGGCGTCCAAGGGTGAATCCAGGTGACGGACTCGCATGTGAATTTTTCTTCAGCGGTACTGCTCACCGCTCAAGGAGTCCGCGCTTATCCTTTACGTCCACCCATTGGTCTGCATCGGGAAAGTGCGGCTCCATGCGGGTTATGGTGGGCCAGTTTTGGCAGAGTTCGGCGTTAAGCTCGATGAAATCCCGCTGGTCATCCGGCACATCTTCCTCGGCGTAGATGGCGTTGACGGGACACTCCGGGATGCAGACCGCACAGTCAATGCACTCGTCGGGATCGATAACCAGAAAATTTGGGCCTTTACGGAAGCAGTCGACCGGGCAAACATCGACGCAATCGGTGTAGCGGCACTTGATGCAGGATTCGGTGACAACGTGGGTCATGGTGGATCATTCGTTTGAACGTTACACTTTGCATTCTAGCGAAGTTCACTCAGAGTAAGCCCTTGTTTTGGGCCAAAAGGACGCCATTTCCATGTCGGATAAACTGCCTTTAGAGGGCCTGGACACCCAGGCATCGCGCAAGAGAATTCTCTCCAGAATTCGTGCGGCCCAGGGCCGGCCTGCCCAGGCCAAAGACCGCGAGGAGGAACTCAATATCAACTATGTGGCCCAAAAGCCGATTGGGCCGCAGCCTGAGGTTGGAAGCGATCTGCTCGCGCGTTTTGTTGCCCAGTCGGAGAAACTTCAGTCATCGGTCGATCAGGTTGCGAAGATGTCTGATGTGCCGGCGGCCGTTGCGCGCTATCTGCAGGCCCGCGGGCTTGAGATGCAGGCGGTGATCTGGCCTTCGCTGGCTGATCTGAAATGGAAGGCTGCAGGAGTCGCAGTCCAGGCCCGCGCACCAGTGCGCGACGATCCCGCTCCAGATCTGGTCGGTATTACCGGCTGCTTCGCGGCGATTGCAGAGACTGGCACGCTGGCCTTGCTCTCTGGCCCCGAGACACCAGCCTCCATGGCGCTTCTGCCCGAGACGCATATTGCGGTGGTGCCGCGCTCGAGAATCGTCGCCCACATGGAAGATGTTTTTGCGTTGATACGTCATGAGCGCGGTGGGCCGCCCCGGGCCTTGAACTTTATTTCGGGGCCTTCACGTACCGGTGACATTGAGCAGACGATCGTGTTGGGAGCCCACGGCCCTTATCGCGTTCATCTAATCATTACGCAAGGAGTGTAAGTACGATGGGACGGCCCGGACTGGTAATTACTCGCCGAATCTATAACGAGGTGTATGCGTCGCTGCAGGCGGAGTTCGACATCCTTGCCGACAATCAGGCCACCGACCAGCCCTGGAGTCCTCAGGCCCTGCAGCAACGCGTTGCCCAGGCCGATTACATGCTCTGCACAGTCGCAGACAAAATTGATGCATCTGTGATTGCGGCTGCAGCCCAGCTGAAGGTGATTGCTACGGGTGCGGTGGGCTTTAACAATATTGATGCAGCGGCCTGCAAGGCGCGGGGCATTCGCCTCACCAACACCCCTGATGTACTGACGCAGACCACGGCCGATTTCGGTTTCGCGCTCATGATGGCAACGGCGCGTCGGATATCGGAGTCAGAGCGCTATGCGCGCGCAGGCCAGTGGAGCGGTTGGGCCTTTGATCAGTTTGCGGGCCGCGATTTGCACCATGCGACCTTGGGCATTATCGGCATGGGGCGAATTGGAAGTGCGATTGCCCGCCGCGCTACAGGCTTTGAGATGCGGGTGCTCTACCACAATCGCGCGCCAAGCCAAGACCCGGTTTCTGCCACCTGGGTCGAGAAAGCGCAGCTGCTTCGAGAGTCTGATTTTGTGATGCTGGTGGTGCCGTATTCGCCTGCGACACACCATTTGATCGGCGTTACTGAGCTCGCCCTCATGAAGCCTTCTGCGACCTTGATCAACATCGCACGCGGCGGCGTGGTCGATGATCAGGCCCTGATCGCTGCGCTAAAAGAAAAGCGGATTGCGGCGGCCGGCCTAGATGTCTTTGAAAATGAGCCAAAGTTTGATCCGGCGTTTCTGCAGTTCGAGAACGTCGTCATCACCCCCCATATTGCAAGCTCCTCCCGGGCGACCCGCGGCGCGATGATGCAGTTAGCCGCAGACAACCTGCTGGCCCACGCCCGAGGTCTGCCCCTGCTGACCCCGGTGGCCTGAGCCTATCGCTTGCCGTAAGTCCTTGTTTCTGTTAGCCTTTCGCCTCCCTTGCCACACGCCTTGAGCCCGAGAAAGAGGGCTCTGCCAGCCGGTGCTGTCCCAACTTTTGGGCGGTGGCTTTAACCAGAAGGAGAAATCGTGCGTCATTACGAGATTGTTTTTATTGTTCATCCTGACCAGAGCGAGCAGGTTCCTGCGATGGTCGAGCGCTACAGCAGCATCGTCACCGCCAAAGGCGGCAAGGTCCATCGGACCGAGGACTGGGGCCGTCGTCAGCTGGCCTACCCGATTGAGAAAGTCGCCAAAGCCCACTATGTTCTGATGAACATTGAGTGCGGGCAGTCGGAAATGGACGAGCTGGACCATGCATTCCGTTTCAACGACGCCGTGCTGCGGCACCTCGTGGTTGCGATGAAAAAAGCGGAGACCGGCCCCTCGCCCATGATCAAGGTGATTCAGCGCGAGGAGGCCCGCAAAGCAGCGGCCGAGATGCCCGCAGCCGCCTGATGGCTGGCCCGGCTGATCGACTGAATCAGGTTCGTCTTTCCGTATCGCTGAGCGAAAAAAAAGCGAGGCGTTTTACCCCCGGTGGCCTGCCGGTGCTCGAAGTGACCGTGTCACACAGCGGCGAGGTCCAAGAGGCAGGAAGCGGGCGACAGATTCAGCTGACAGCAAAAGCCAAGGCGGTAGGCCAGGTCGCTGAGCGCATCGATGCAATCCCGTTGGGAACTGAACTCCGCGCAATAGGCTTTCTGGCTCCCGCCCGACTCAATAGCAGGCAACTTATTTTTCACATTACTGATTTCGAACTGGAGTAAGAACATGGCGTTTAACAAGAAATTTGACAAAAACAAGCGGCCCCGCCGCCCGACCCAATCGGCCCTTTTCAAGCGGAAGCGGGTCTGCCGTTTTACTGCAGAAGGTGTTGATCAGATTGATTACAAAGACATCGATACCCTGCGTGATTTCGTTACCGAGACGGGCAAGATCATTCCGGCCCGCATTACCGGCACCAATGCCCGTTATCAGCGCCAGCTCACTACGGCGATTAAACGCGCCCGTTTTCTCGCCCTGCTGGCGTTTACCGATAACCATTAAACGACCGACATCGATCGAAGGAATCCCTTATGCAAGTCATTTTGTTAGAGAAAGTCGTAAACTTAGGCCAGCTCGGCGATGTGGTCCGAGTGAAAGATGGTTTCGCGCGTAATTTTCTGATTCCCCAGGGCATGGCCCGTCGCGCTACGGACACCGCGATTGCGGAGTTCGAGGCCCGTCGTGCAGAGCTTGAGAAGGTCCAGGCGGAAAAACTCGCTGCGGCCCAAGCACTCGGCCAGAAGATGTCGGGCCTGGTGCTGGAGATCACCCAGAAGGCGGGCGTGGATGGCCGGCTGTTTGGCTCAGTCACCAATTTTGATGTGGCCGAGGCCCTCAAAACCAAGGGCCTGGAAGTGGCTAAGGCCTGCGTTCGGATGCCTAATGGACCGTTAAAGACCGTGGGTGATCATTCCATTCAGGTTGCACCGCATACCGATGTGGTGGTGGATGTCTCGGTGCGCGTGATCGGCGAGGCTGCCTAATGACGATGCCCAGCATCGTGATGATGGCCAGCACGTAATGCCCTGGGGCCAGTGGAGCACCGTCTATGAATAAGCCGGCGGAGAACCAGGCCCTTGCATTGCGTGTACCGCCGCACTCGGTTGAAGCAGAGGCCTCCATTCTTGGGGGCCTTTTGCTTGATAACGCGGCATGGGAGCGTATCGCTGATGTGGTCCGTGCTGAAGATTTTTACCGGGCGGATCATCGCATCGTCTTTGAAGTGATTGCACGACTCATCGATGCCGGCAAACCGGCCGATGTCGTCACCGTATTTGAGGCCCTTGAGGGGCTGGGCCGTGCCAATGAAGTGGGCGGCATTGCCTATCTCAATACCTTGGCTCAGGAGACTCCTTCCGCTGCCAATATCATGCGCTATGCAGAGATCGTGCGGGATCGCGCGATTTTGCGGTTCTTGGTGTCGGTGAGCGATCAGATCGCGACCCAGGCTTTAAATCCCGCAGGTAAGGAAACCCGTCAGATTCTGGATGAGGCCGAAAGCCAGATCTTTCAAATTGGTGAGCAGGGCGCCCGCCGTTCGGCAGGTTTTCAGAATTTTCACGATGTCTTGGCCCGGGTGGTAGAGCGGGTCGATGACCTGTATCAAAATCCCAACCCTTCCGATGTCACCGGTGTGCCTTCAGGCTTTTTTGATCTTGATCAGAAGACTGCCGGCATGCATGCGGGCGATCTCCTCATCATTGCGGGCCGGCCCAGCATGGGCAAGACCTCTCTGGCACTGAATATCGCCGAGTACGTCGCGATTACCGAGAAATTGCCGGTCGCCATTTTCAGTATGGAGATGGGCGCAGAGCAGCTCGCGATGCGGGTACTGTGTTCGGTCGGCCGTCTTGATGCGCAGCGGGTCCGCACGGGCCGCCTGAACGAGGACGATTGGGGCCGCCTGACGCAGGCGATGGGATTGACTAAAGAAGCCCAGATCCATATTGATGAAACACCCGCATTAAATCCCTTGGAGCTGCGTTCTCGTGCCCGCCGGCTGTCGCGCCAATACGGCAAGCTTGGGCTGATTGTGGTGGACTATCTCCAGCTGATGAGCGCATCGAGCACCGGGGAGAATCGGACAACCGAGATCTCGGAGATCACACGATCACTCAAGGGCCTCGCGAAAGAACTCGGCTGCCCCGTGCTGGCCTTATCGCAGCTGAATCGAACGGTCGAGCAGCGCACCGACAAACGCCCCGTGATGAGTGATCTGCGCGAATCCGGCGCAATTGAGCAGGATGCCGACCTGATTCTGTTTATCTATCGCGATGAGGTCTATCGGCCGGACACGCCAGATAAGGGCGTTGCCGAGATCATTATTGCTAAGCAGCGTAATGGTCCGATTGGCACTGTGCGGCTGACCTTCTTGGGCCAGTTCACCAAGTTTGAAAATTTCGCAGCACCTGCCCCCACCGGTTTTTCCTCGGAGTACTAGACATGCAGCCCTTGCCAATTGTTGCGCCCGTTACCCTTCCGATTCAGGGCGCGGATCAGCGTTTTGCGGTCCATCGTGTGTATTGCGTTGGCCGCAACTATGCCGACCATGCCAAGGAGATGGGCGCCTCAGGCCGTGAGCCTCCGTTTTTTTTCTTCAAGCCTGCTGACGCACTCTTTGAGGTGGGCCAGGGTGCAAGCCGTGATTGGCCCTATCCGAGCCTGACCCAGGATCTCCACTATGAAGTGGAGCTGGTCGTTGCCATCGGTCATGGTGGAAAAAATATTGCGATGGATCAGGCCGCCCAGCATATCTGGGGATATGCCGTCGGCCTGGATATGACTCGCCGTGATCTGCAGGCCACAATGAAAAAGGAGTCAAAGCCCTGGTGTATCGGCAAGGGATTTGACTGGAGCGCGCCCATTGGGACCATCGTTCCGATTGAGTCGACTGGAGAGCTATCGGCGGGTGAGATTACGCTCGCCGTGAATGGTGAAACTCGCCAGCGGGGGGATTTTTCTCACATGATTTGGAATGTCCGCGAAGTCATTGCCCATGTCTCGCAGGCCTGGGAGCTCAAAGCTGGGGATTTAATTTTCACGGGAACCCCCGCAGGAGTTGGCCAGGTGCGTCGCGGCGATGTGATGCGGGCCTCAGCAGAAGGCGTTGGCAGTTTTTCGGTCAACGTTGTGTAGTTGAAGCGCGTCGCCCTCTGGGTCGCATTGGCCCACGGTCTGGTGATTGCCGCGCTGCTGCAGGCGGTTCAGCATCAGATGGAGTCGCCACCGAGGCCACTGCCAATACAGCTGCAGCTGCAGTCGTCGGCTGCTCAGACGAATACGGCTAAGTCGGCCGCGCCGAGTAAGCGGGCTGTGGATCCCGCAGCACCGCAGCCGCGGCGTGATTTATCGACGCAGCAGCCGAAGGACACAACTTCATCAACAACTGTGCCGATCGCCTCGGGGGGATCTTCTGCTCCGAGTACGGCCCCAATTCCGGCAAGCGCAGCTGCCTCAGTAGCTGAGCCGACAAGATCGTTGGTAGCAGAGGAGCGCCAGCCAACGGTAGATGCAAGTTTTCGCGGCAATCGAATTCCTGATTATCCGCAGATGTCGCGTCGACTCGGTGAGCAGGGCGCTGTCGTACTGCGGGTCATGATTTCGCCAGATGGCCGGGCTGGAGAGATTCAGCTCTCAAAAAGCAGCGGCTATTCCCGGCTGGATCGTGCGGCAATCGAAGCGGTTCGGGAGTGGCGATTTGTGCCCGCTCTAAAAGGCGGTCGGCCAGTCGCCGCCTGGTATGAGTGGCGCTGGGAGTTTCGGCTGGAAAACTGAGCGGATTTTTGCCACATAATGATGCAAGCCTAGAGGATGATCTCACGATGAATGCCACTTCAAACCCGACATTGGGCCTGGCCCACATGCTGTCGAATGCCGATGCGGTGATTTGGCTCACAGGCATTGTGCTGCTGCTGATGTCGGTGATTTCATGGACGCTCATCATTGCAAAGGGCAGGGCATCACAGCGACTGCGCAAACAGATTGCAGCCGATGCCGAAACATTTTGGCAGGCATCGTCGCTCGAGAGCGGTCTGCAGCAATTGCAGACGTCCGAAAGCGCGGCGGTGTTAGCGCCGATGGCACATGCGGCAGCCGAGATGCAGCGCGCAGGGCAGACCGCGAGCCTGGATGGCCAGTCCGACTGGGAGGATCGCGTAACACGTCGACTGCGATCGGCGTTGCATGCCTGCACTTCCCGACTCGAGACAGGCCTTGTCACGCTAGCGTCAATTGGTGCCACATCGCCCTTTGTGGGTTTGTTCGGAACCGTCTGGAGTATTTATCAGGCCTTGATCAGTATTTCGGGAAGTGGTCAGATCATGATCGAGCAGGTCGCAGGCCCCGTCGGTGAGGCCCTGATCATGACGGCCTTCGGTCTCGCGGTCGCGATTCCTGCAGTGCTGGCTTACAACGCGCTGACTCGAAGCAACCGTATCACCCTGGCAGAGTTAGATGCTTTTGCCAATGATTTGCGGGCCTATTTGGTCAAGCGGCAGGGCCGCTCGGCATAAGGGGTTACTGGATATGGCAATAGGAAATTTTGAGCCGCCGGGCGGTGGTCAGCCACTCTCCGAGATCAACACGACGCCGCTTGTGGATGTAATGTTGGTGCTCTTGGTGATCTTCATTATTACCGCGCCACTCATGACCCGTGCGATTGATTTAGATTTACCTAAATCGGATGCACCGGCAGTCAGCAGCCCGAAAGACACCCTGAATATCAGTATCAATGCAAAGGGTGAACTCTTTCTTGATCGCAAGCCGACTACCCGTGAGGCGCTGAACACTACCCTTGAGCAGGCGGCCAATCGATCCCGCCAGACCCCAATTCATTTGCGTGCCGAGCGCGATACCCGTTATGAGTCCGTCGTCGAAGTGATGGCAATGGCCAACCGGCTGGGCTTAAGTCAGTTGGCGTTTGTGACGGACCTGCCGACCAAGTAGCGCTCCTTAGTGTTTGTGGCCGTGCCCGGCGCGGACCTTGACGACTTCCACCTCGACTTCAACCTCGCCGGCCTGCTGAAAAATCAGGATCATCGGAAACCGGTCTCCATCGGCCAGTGGCCGAGTCAGATTCATCAGCATCAGGTGGTAACCCTCTTTTGCACCGCGATCCATGGAGACGCGGCCCTTGGCCGGAATGTCGACGCCGGGAATCTCACGCATCCTCATGACACTCTGATCCATCACCATCTGGTGAACCTCAACCGATTTGGCGACCGCGGCGGCCCTACCGCCGACCAGACGGTCTGAGGTCGCCGCTTTATTTTTCACCTGTTTGATGAACACCGCACCGTGAGGCTGCCCGGGTGCGGTTGCTGAAGCATAGATGTGCTCAATTTCAAGCCCAGCTTTTCGAAATTCTTTTCCGTGGGCAAGGGCGGCGGGTCCCTGGTGGCCAAGCGCCAGGGCAGCGGCCAGGCTGAGTGCCGCAAACAATTTGGGGCGCATGTGGGGGGCGGTGAATGGATTCAAAAGTGAAGCTCCCTTTCAGTGAACGATGGATTGGCGATTTCTAAAGCGCATTTACCGGCGCGACTGCGCAGGCCGCGTCTGACGTGCTGGGCGGCAGCTTGGGCAGCGACCATAGAGAATGACTTCATGATCATCGACCGCGAAGCCTTTTGGGGCGAGCTGAGAAATGGCGCTTGAGCAGGCATGAATATCGAAGACCTTGTCGCATTCTCGACAGTGAAAGTGGTGATGGTGGTGGCCGGCGATTTCGAATCGGGTGGTTTGTCCCGGCAGGTGAACGGCGGCGACGCGTTGCTCTTGAATCAGCAGATTGAGATTGCGATAGATGGTGGCCAGATTCAGATTGGGCACGGATTGTTGAGCATCGGAGAGGATTTCCGCAGGCAATAGCGGCCGGGCCGCGAGGCGGAGGGCCTCGGCAATCGCAGCGCGCTGCTTGGTGTATCGGACCATGCCGGGATTCTAGGGCCACCCGGCCTGCCTTGCAATTGCAAATGCATTTGCAAAAATATAGACTTCCAAAAGCCACCGTTCGCCTAACCAGAGCCCCCGATAACACAGCCAAGTCCGCGATGCCCTTCCCGCACCTTCACTTACTCCGCGTTGCCGCCACAGTTGCCCTTAAAGCGGCACTGGCGCTGACATTCACCGCGCTAATTGTGCAGACCGCTCTCGCTGGCGATGATCATCGGCATTGGGAGTTTGGCCTAGTGCTGGACACCGCATATAGCGGGAAGACGATGGAGTTGGGGTATCGGGATCGGAATCTACAGCTGGGCCATGGCGACATCATGATCTCGGGACCGCTTGGTCGAGGACTCTATTTGGAAGCCATTGTCTCGGGCCACACGGCAGATGGGCGGCTGTTCACGCATACCGAGCGTTTATTGCTGACCCATGAACGACAAGATTCTGGATTCAGCCTAGGTCTAGGCCGATTTGCCTCGCAGGTCGGCGCAATTAACGCGCAGCATCCTCACGAGGATGATTTTTCTGAGCGGCCGTTACTCTATCGCGGTTTTTTGGGAAATCACTGGTTTGATGATGGACTTCGTCTGAATTGGTTGGCGCCCACACCCTTTTATCTGCGCCTTGGCGCCGAGGCGTTCTCGGGCCGGCAGCTGATTGAGCAATCTCAGGCGACACCTGTGGTCGGTGCCGGTACGCTCTCGATCAAGACAGGTGCTGATATCGATCCAACCCGCAGCTGGGCATTTGGCGTATCGGTGCTGAATAATTTTCGTCAGGCCGCACCGCACGATCATGTGGCATCCAGCAGCACCCAATCTCATCTGCACGGCGCCAGTTTCAGCGGCCGACAGCTCTGGATGAGTGATCTGACGCTGCGTTGGTCGCCGCAAGGTCGCCCCGAGGAACAGGAGCTCAAGCTGACCTGGGAGTACGCAAGTGCGCGCCGAATTCACCCAGATGCCGGCGCTTTGATGCATACCGCCTCTGCGCTGGCAGCTGTCTGGCGGTTTCGGCGGAACTGGGAGATGGGAGCGAAGGCCGACTGGCTGCGTGTGCATCAGCCTGGCCTGCATGATGACGATTCGAATCCTGCGACCGCCGCCACCCTTGAATTTGGCGCGGCGCAGCTGCGTGAAAAGGCGTTGATGATTGCTTATCGACCCGATCATGGCCGAACCCTAAGGCTGCAATACAGCCGTCAGCAGGCGAGAGGCCCCGATGTCGCCGATGTATTTCCCCACCCGGTTCGCGAAGTCCTGATGCTACAGCTTGTGCTTGGCTTTGGCAGTGCTCGGCATCATCATCACGACTGAGATGAGAATGCGGGCTGCCTACCCAGTTGTTTTGCTGCTCTTTTCGGCCAGTGCCGTTGCCCACGGCCCTCATGTGCATGGCAAGGGCGAGCTCGAGATCACCATTCAAGGCGCTGCGATTCGGGGCGCCTTTCGTACGCCGATGGAAAGCCTGTTGGGCTTTGAGCATCTGCCGAAAAATGATGCCCAGCGAAAGGCTCTCGATGACCTGCGTCAACAGCTGAAAAGCCCTGCAACAATCGTGCTGCCAAACCGAGAAGCAGAGTGCTCGGCCCGGATGGCAGAGGCGACCTCATCACTGTTTACGGGCATGGCCAAAGGAGAGCACAGTGACCTTGAGTTTCGATTTTCTTTCGAATGTGGCGTGCCGGATCGACTCAACAGCCTTGAGTTGGTGGCCCTGAATCAGTTTCGCAGGCTATCTGAAGTCCGCACCGTGTTGGTTACAGCCAAGGGACAAAGGTCTTTCGCGGTCAAGAAAAAAGATCCGAAGATCTCAGTGGCGCCTTGATACCGTGCCGACTAGGCGCCGCGCGCAACAGGCCGCGCGCAGTCGCTGCACCACTCGCTCCATGAGCCCGCGTACAGCGCACTTCCAGCAAGGCCTGCGATTTCCATTGCAAGAATATTGTGGCAGCCGGTCACGCCGGATCCACACATATGGACAACATCCATCGGATCCTGCTCACCAATTAATGCGAGAAATTCATCACGCAATTGCTGGGGCGATTTAAAGCAGCCTTTAGTGTCGAGATTTTCCGCGAAGGCGCGGTTCGTTGCACCCGGAATGTGGCCAGCGATGGGATCCAGAGGCTCGATTTCACCGCGAAAGCGCTCGGGCGCTCGGGCATCAAGCAGTGTTGCAATCTCTCGTGCTGAGCCTGAGTCGATCCAGGCCTGGACATGTTCGACAGTCCAGAGCGGCGCAAGCGAAGGCCGTACTGAAATCCGGCCTTTTGATTTCGCTTTGAAGGGATCGGTGGAGAGCGGGCCGTCATTGGCGATCCAATGCTGAATACCACCATCGAGCACGCCACACTTGAGATGACCGATCCATCGGCACATCCACCAGAGCCGGGAAGCAAACATCCCGCCGGACGCATCGTAAGCAATGATCAAGGTGTTCTCATTTGCACCCAGCGATGCCAGACAGGCCGCGAATGTTTCGGGCGAGGGCAGCGGATGCCGGCCGTTGGAGCCGTTTTTTTCTGCTGCGAGATCTTGATCAATGCTGAGAAACGCCGCCCCCGGAAGATGCCCCTCGCGGTAAGCCTGTGCGCCTGCATCGGGATTCATCAGGTCATGCCGGCAGTCTACGAGCAAGACGGGCTCGCGTAGCCCGACCAACTCTTTGACGGAAACAATCGGATTAATAGTGGACCTGCCGACGAAGATATTCGTGAAAGTGGAGCATGCCATCTTCCATCGGCGACTGATAGGGACCCACCTCGTTATCGCCGCGGATCATCAAGGCTTTGCGTCCACGATCCATGCGCTTTGCGATCTCGTCATCTTCAATCATGGTCTCGCGATAGGCCGCCTGGTGGGCTTCGACAAAATCGGGCTCAAAAAGCGCGATTTCCTCGGGGTAGTAAAACTCAATCACGTTGTTGGTGGATTGTGGCCCCTCGGGATGCAGAGTGCTGACCACCAGCACCTTGGGGTACCACTCCACCATGGTGTTGGGATAAATCGTCATCCAGATCGCGCCAAAGGGCGGCAGGCCTTCGGGGTGCATGCGCAAGACCTGCTCATGCCAGCGCTGATAGACCGGTGTTGACGGCTGCTTTAAATCGGTGATGCCTACCGCTTGCACGGAAAAATGTTCGCCGTAGTGCCAGTGCAGTTTAGTGCAGTCAACGAAATGACCGAGGCCCGGATGAAACGGCACCACATGGTAATCATCCAGGTAGACCTCGATAAAACTCTTCCAGTTGTAGTCGCACGCATGCTCTTCGATGCGATTGAGCACATAGCCCGAAAAATCAAGCTGCTCCATAAATGGCGTGGTGTGCAGGTCCTGAACGATTTCGGGGGGCCCCTCAAAGAGCAGTCCGTTCCAGCGCGATAAACCGGTGGACTTTAAGTGTCGGCAGGGGTCCTCGGGGAAGTGGGGCGCACCAATTAATGCGCCGTTGAGGTCATAGGTCCAGCGGTGCAACGGACAGACAATCGAATCGGTCTGGCCCTGGCCCTCCAGCATGACTGCCTGGCGGTGGCGGCAGATGTTGGAGAGCAATTCGATTCCTCGGGAATTGCGCACCAGCACCCGGCCATGGTCCTCGTGGGCCAGCGTCGCGTAATGGCCGACCTCGGGCACCATGGCCTCATGGCCAACGTAGCCCGCGCCTAAACGAAAAAGGCTGGCGAGTTCCTGCTGCAAGACCGCAGTCTCAAAATACGAATGCACCGGCAACTGCGCCGCGCTAGGGGCGAGCCGAGAAAGGTTTCCGACATCCGACATCGAGGACCCTCCGAAAAACACTGGCCAAAAAAGAAGGGCGAGTATACCCCCGACGAAGAGGCTAAGTTCTTGATTCGTTTCAATTAAAATGACCTCATGGAAAAAAAGCACACGGCCAAGGCGGCATCTGCTTTGGCGGCCCCGGCCGGGGTGGATGGCGGCCCGCCACAGGCAGCGGCCACGGCTAGCTCTGGCGAGCGCCCGGCCGACATTACGGCCCTGAATTTTGAGCAGGCGATGGCCGAACTGGAGCAGGTCACGCGGCGTTTAGAGCAGGGTGACATTCCGATTGCCGAGGCCTTATCGGCCTACCAGCGCGGGGCGTCCCTGATGCGGCATGCCCAGTCGATTCTGAATCATGTTCAGACTGAAATCGAAGTTATTGAGGCTGGCCAAGAGCGCAGCGCTGATCGTTCCGCGCTGATCTCACAAATCAAGGAATAGTGTCCTTGGAATTTTCTCAATGGGCGCTTGTAGCCCGACAAGATGTTGAGGCAGCACTGCGTGAGGCCTTGGAGCGTCGGGCTCCGGCCATTCGGATGCGCGGTGATCAGCGACTGTATGAGGCCATGGCCTATGGTGTGTTGGGTGGGGGCAAGCGTATTCGGGCGCTCCTCGCCATTGCAGCCGGAGAGGCTGCCTCTGCAAGCCGACAGGATTGCATTCAAGTGGGTGCGGCCATTGAGTGCATTCACGCGTTTTCCTTAGTCCACGACGATATGCCCTGCATGGATGACGATGCCCTTCGGCGCGGACAGCCAACCGTGCATGTGAAGTTCGGCCAGGCCCAGGCGCTTTTGGTGGGTGATGCATTACAGACGCTGGGATTTGAGTTGTTGACCACACTCTCTGTGTCCGCTGAGCAGGCCATCGATTTAGTGAGGGTGATGGCCCGCGCCACAGGCTTACAAGGCATGGCGGGCGGCCAGGCGGTGGATATCGAGGCGGTTGGCCAGGAGATGTCGCAGGATGCCTTGCAATCGATGCATGCGCTCAAGACAGGCGCACTGATTTCGGCCGCAGTCGAGATGGGCGCCCTATGCGGATCGATTTCTGGGCAGGAACGGCAGGCCCTGGGACGTTTTGCGGCCCGGGTTGGCCTTGGATTTCAGGTCGCCGATGATGTCTTGGATGTATCGGCTGATGCCCAAACACTGGGTAAGACGCCGGGCAAGGATGCTGCCGCAGGCAAGCCCACATTTGTGGCCTTGCTTGGCTTAGCGGGCGCACAGGACTACGCTAGAGGGCTGCACCAAAGCGCGATTGCTGAATTGTCGGCTTTCGGGCCACGGGCAGATCGGCTGCGTGAGGTGGCCCAAGCCTTGCTTGGGCGTACCCATTAAACACAGGATGTTGAGGGAGAAGCGGTTTTGCGAGAAACAGTCAACACGGAGTCAGCGGGCCGACTGCTGGAATCTGTTAACGAACCGGCCGATGTTCGCGCGCTGAGTCGTCGACAGCTGCATCAGCTTGCCGATGAGCTGCGCCAGTTTCTGCTGGATTCAGTCTCGGCAACCGGCGGCCATTTGTCTTCCAATCTTGGCACGGTCGAATTAACGATTGCGCTTCATCATGTCTTTCAGCTGCCTTATGACCGACTCATCTGGGATGTCGGCCATCAGAGCTATCCCCACAAGATTCTTACGGGTCGGCGCGAGCAGATGCCAACGCTGCGTCAGCTCAATGGTCTATCGGGCTTTCCGAAGCGTGCAGAGAGTGAGTTTGATGCCTTTGGTACTGCCCACTCATCGACGTCGATCTCTGCAGCCCTTGGCATGGCCGTGGCTACCAAGGTGAAGGGTGAGCACATCGGTCCCCGGCGCCGCCGCCACATCGCGGTAATTGGTGATGGCGCCCTCTCTGGCGGCATGGCCTTTGAAGCATTAAATAATGGCGGCATCGACACCGAGCTCGATCTGCTGGTGATTCTTAATGACAACGACATGTCGATCTCGCGGCCGGTCGGTGCCCTATCGAATTATCTGACGCGGCTATTGTCCGGCCGTTTTTATCGCTCTGCCCGCGAGTTCAGCAAACAGGTCTTGGGCGCCATTCCGCCGGTGCGAGAGTTTGCGAAACGCTTTGAGGGCCATGCCAAGGGCATGATCATGCCGAGCACTTTATTTGAAGAGCTCGGTTTTAATTATGTAGGCCCGATTGATGGTCATGATCTCGATGCCCTAGTGCCGACGCTGCACAATTTGCGAGAGCTCAAAGGGGCCCATTTCTTGCACGTGATTACTCGTAAGGGCCAGGGCTATCAGCAGGCCGAAGCCGATCCGATTCTGTATCACGGCCCAGGAAAGTTCGATCCTGAGGTGGGCATTACGCCGGGGGCAGCGGTCACCAAGCCCACGTATTCTCAGGTCTTTGGCCGTTGGCTGTGTGATCTCGCGGAGCGCGATCCGCGGCTGATGGCAGTGACCCCCGCAATGTGCGAGGGCTCGGGCATGCAGGAATTCGCCAAGCGTTTTCCTGAGCGCTATTTCGATGTCGGCATTGCGGAGCAGCACGCGGTGACGTTCGCGGCGGGCATCGCCTGCGAAGGCCAGCGTCCCGTGCTGGCGATCTATTCGACTTTTCTGCAGCGGGGCTATGACCAACTCATTCACGATGTTGCCCTTCAGAATCTGCCTGTGCTTTTTGCAATTGACCGCGCAGGCTTAGTCGGTGCAGATGGAGCGACCCATGCGGGCGTATTTGATTACGCCTATCTGCGATGTGTGCCCAATATGGTGGTCATGGCACCGAAGGATGAGCGCGAGTGTCGCCAGATGCTGAATACGGGCTTAGCTATCGATGGACCGAGCGCAGTCCGTTATCCGCGTGGGGCAGGGTCTGGTGTCGATGCATCGGGCTGTTTTGATACGCTGGAGGTGGGTAAGGCGGAATGCCTTCGCGAGATTCGCAAGCCTGCGGCAGGCGCACGGATTGCCATCCTTGCCTTTGGTTCGATGGTTGCTCCCGCTTTGGTGGCGGCCGAGGCGCTGGATGCCACCTTAGTCAATATGCGGTTTGTAAAGCCGCTGGATATGGCGATGATTGAAAAAATCGCCAACAGTCACGACATGATTATTACCGTCGAGGAGCACGTGGTCTCAGGCGGGGCTGGTTCGGCCTGTGCGGAGGCCCTCGTCGCGCTTGGAGATCGTATTCCCATGGTGCCGATTGTCCACTTGGGACTACCGGATCGGTTTATCGATCAGGGTGATCATCAGAAACTCTTGGCCCTTGAGGGGCTTGATGCGAAGGGGATTGAGGCCTTTATTCGCGGCAAAATGTCGATTCCGCTTCCGCTGAAGGCCGTCTCTTAATAAGAAAGCAGCTGTTATGAATTTTCCAGATATTCAAACTGTCGCCCAGCGCGGGCTGATGCCGGACATTCAGGGCACACGCGATCATCGTGAATTGCCGATTGATCAGGTGGGCGTCCGTGGCGTGCGCTATCCGGTGCTGCTCAAACTGCAAGACGGTAGCAGCCAGCCTTCGGTGGGCGACTTTAGCCTAAGCGTGGGCCTGCCAGCCGAGCAAAAGGGCACGCACATGTCGCGTTTCGTAGAGTTGCTTGAGTCGCTCAATCAGCAGGGCATTGCGCTTTCGGCTGCATCGCTGCGCACGACGTTAGCCGATATGCTGGGCCGTTTATCAGCCGAGACCGGCTGTATCGAAGTCGCCATGCCGTTTTTTATCATGAAGGCCGCGCCCGTCAGCGGCGTGCAAAGTCTGATGGACTACCGCTGTCAGTGGACCATCGAACAGACACGGACAGCCTCGGGTCTCGCACAACAGCTCAGTTGTGAGGTGAAGGTGCCTGTCAAAAGCCTCTGCCCCTGCTCCAAAGAAATCTCAGAATACGGCGCCCACAATCAGCGCTCTGAGGTGACGGTCAGGGTCAGGCTCGCTGCATCCGCAGAGTTCTCCGTTGAGGGTCTGGTGCGTGCAATTGAGGCCCAGGCCTCTTGCGAGCTCTGGGGCTTACTGAAGCGGCCGGATGAGAAATATGTCACCGAGCGGGCTTATGACAATCCCAAATTTGTTGAAGATCTCGTGCGGGATGTTGCCGTCTCGGTCCGTAGCCTGCCGGGTGTCCAGGGTTATACCGTGGAGGCCGAAAACTTCGAGTCCATCCACAACCACTCGGCCTGGGCCAGGATCGTCGGCTAGTCGCGAAAGTTACCGAACGTTAAAGGCAGCTCGGAAATCTCTTTTTTCAGCAGGGCAATGGCTGCCTGAAGGTCGTCCCGTTTTGCGCCGGTGATGCGGACCGCATCGCCCTGAATTGCGGCCTGGACTTTCATCTTACTGTCTTTGATGATGCGGACAATTTTTTTAGCGTCATCGCCGGCAATGCCGTGGCGGACCTTGATGATTTGCTTAATTTTGTCGCCACCGATTTTTTCGGGGCTGCCGATATCAAGAAAGCGTACATCGACACCGCGTTTGGCGCACTTTCCAATCAGCACATCGCGGACCTGTCCGATTTGAAATTCGCTATCGGCATAAACCGTCAGCTCCCGATCCTTCTGCTCGACTTTGGCACTGGTGCCCTTGAAGTCAAAGCGGGTCGCAATTTCTTTGGAGGCCTGGTCGACTGCATTGCGCAGCTCGGTCATATTGGCCTCGAGGGTGGCGTCAAACGATGGCATGTCACTTCCTCTTGGTCGCAGCGATTCGCATACGCAGGGCATTGAGCTTAATGAAGCCGCCGGCATCGGCCTGGTTATAGGCGCCACCGTCGTCATCAAAGGTGGAAATCCGCGCATCAAAAAGGGAATTCTTGGATTGGCGTCCAATCACGGTAACGGTGCCTTTATAGAGCTTGAGCCGAACCCGACCGTGGACCTGTACCTGCGTGTGATCAATTAAAGTCTGCAGTGCAACGCGCTCTGGCGACCACCAATATCCGTTGTAGACCAGGCTGGCATAGCGTGGCATCAGATCATCTTTCAGGTGGGCCACTTCCCGATCCAGGGTGAGCGACTCGATAGCCCGGTGGGCCCGCAACAGAATCGTGCCGCCCGGTGTCTCGTAGCAGCCGCGACTTTTCATGCCGACGTAGCGATTCTCCACCAGATCCAGCCGGCCAATTCCATGACGGCCGCCCATGGTGTTTAAGGTGGCCAGCAGCTCATGGGCCTTCATCTTTTTGCCATTGATCGCGATGAGATCACCGCGCTCGAAATCCAGTTCGATCACTTCGGGTTTGTTGGGCGCTTTCTCCAGCGGCACCGTCAGGCGCCACATACCTTGTGCAGGCGGCTCGCGGTCCGGGTCCTCGAGCACGCCACCTTCATAGGAGATATGCAGCAGATTGGCATCCATAGAAAAGGGTGCCTCGCCCTTGCGTTTTTTGTAATCGACCGGAATACCATGACGATCGGCATAAGCCAGCAGCTTATCCCGCGACAACAGATCCCATTCACGCCAGGGCGCGATGATCTTGATATTCGGCATCAGTGCGTAGGCCCCAAGCTCAAATCGGACCTGGTCATTGCCCTTGCCGGTGGCGCCGTGCGAAATTGCGTCGGCCTTTTCTTTCTTGGCGATCTCAATGAGCTGTTTGGCAATTAAGGGCCGCGCGATCGAGGTGCCTAACAGGTATTCACCCTCGTAGACGGTGTTGGCGCGAAACATGGGGAATACAAAGTCACGCACAAACTCTTCACGAAGATCTTGGATATAGATTTTCTTGATGCCGAATTGCTGGGCTTTTTTTCGAGCAGGCTCGAGCTCTTCGCCTTGGCCAATATCAGCAGTAAAGGTGATCACTTCGCAGTCGTATTCATCTTGCAGCCACTTCAAGATGACCGAGGTATCCAGGCCGCCCGAGTAGGCCAGCACGACTTTTTTGATTTTGGGTTTCGAGGAAGCGGTTTTCTTCATACCAGTTCAAGATCAGGAGTGGATCGGCAGGCGGAGGCGGCCCTCCCGCCAGTTACTGAGTCGCAGAGTCTAAGGGATTAATCCTTCAGTCGGCCGAGTAAAAGAAATTCCATCAGGGCCTTCTGGGCGTGGAGCCGATTTTCAGCCTCATCCCAAACCACGCTCTGAGGCCCATCAATTACGCCGGCAGCGACTTCCTCGCCCCGATGGGCTGGCAAGCAATGCATGAACAGTGCCTTGGGGTCGGCCTGCCGCATCATGTCTTCATCGACCATCCAGTCGGCAAAGGCCTTGGCGCGGGCCTCGTTTTCGGCCTCGAAGCCCATCGAGGTCCAGACATCGGTGGTGACGAGATCAGCACCCTTGGCGGCCTGCATCGGATCAGTGAATTGCTCGAAGTGGCCTTGTGAGTGCAGCCCAGCCCGCTCCGGTTCGACCTCATAGCCCGGCGGGGTGGATACCCGAACCCGAAAGTCTAAGACCTCGGCCGCCTGCAGCCAGGTATTGCAGACATTGTTCGAGTCGCCGATCCAGGCCACCGTCTTACCGCGGATCGAGCCGCGATGCTCGATAAAAGTGAAGATGTCCGCCAGGATTTGGCAGGGATGATATTCGTTGGTCAGGCCATTGATCACGGGCACGCGGGAGTTCGCCGCGAAGCGCTCCACAATGGTTTGCTCAAAGGTTCGGATCATCACCAGATCGCACATTCGGGAGATGACCTGAGCGGCATCTTCGACCGGTTCGCCGCGGCCAAGCTGGGTGTCGCGGGTATTCAGATAAATTGCGGCACCGCCCAACTGATGCATGCCTGCTTCAAAGGAGAGCCGGGTGCGCGTCGAGGCTTTCTCAAAAATCATCACCAGGGTGCGGTCCAGCAGCGGCATATGTCGCACGTAGCGCTTGAAGCGGTCTTTGATGATGCGCGTGCGCGCAAAAAGATAGTCGATGTCATCGCGCGCGAGATCGTTGAATTGCAGGAAGTGGCGCAGTTTATTCATACCGACCGCGCTCCGAGAAACTGCCGAATGATTGGCACCAGAATTCCGACAAGATGCTGGGCTTCCGCCGAATTTATCGTCAATGCGGGCAGCAGTCGAATCACACTGTCTGCGGTGACATTGATCAGCAGGCCAGCCTCACGCGCCTGGCCAACCAGTTCAGCGCAGGGCCGTTCCAACTCGATACCGATCATCAGGCCCTGGCCGCGAATTTCGCGAATGCCGTGGCAGTCGGCAAGCGATGCCCGAAATCCATCCAGCATCTGACGGCCCCGGGCAGCAGCGTTTTCCAGCAGCCCTTCGGATTCAATCGCGGCGATGGTTTCCAATCCCGCCCGCATGGCCAGTGGATTTCCGCCGAAGGTTGTGCCGTGGTTACCGGGCTCAAAGACCTCCGCGGCTGGCCCATGGGCAACGACAGCGCCGATGGGCACGCCCGAACCGAGGCCTTTGGCAAGAGGCATGACATCGGGGATGACGCCGGCCCACTGGTGCGCGAACCACTTCCCGGTTCGACCAATTCCACACTGGACCTCATCGAGCATTAGCAGCCATTTTTTCTGCGTGCACAGCTGACGCAAGGATTGAAGAAATTCGATTTGTGAGGGCCGAATGCCGCCTTCGCCCTGAATGGTCTCTAGGAATACGGCGCTGATTTCAGGATGGGCCAGGCCTGCCTGCTCGATCGCGGCGATGTCATTGAGCGGCACGCGTACAAAGCCCTCCACCAGCGGCTCAAAGCCTTTTTGTACTTTTTCATTACCGGTAGCGGAGAGCGTTGCTAAAGAGCGCCCATGAAAGGCCCGCTCAAAGACGATCGTCTTCGGCGCACTAAAGCCGAGCCGATGGCCGTGTTTGCGGGCAAGCTTCAGCGCGGTCTCGTTGGCCTCGAGGCCCGAGTTGCAAAAAAACACATTGCTCATGCCGGAGAGCCGAACCAGAGTCTCAGCCAGCTGTGACTGCAGCGGCACTTCGTAGAGGTTTGAGGTGTGAATGAGTCGACCCACTTGATCGCGCAGGCCTGCAACGAAGCGCACATGGTTATGGCCCAGGGTGTTGACGGCAATGCCCGAGAGGCCATCGAGATAGCGCCGGCCTTGGGCATCCCACATCCAGACGCCCTGCCCATGGGTAAAGCCCACGGGCTGTCGGTTATAGGTGTTCATCAAGGCATTCATGGTGATGGTCCAGCCGGTGCTTTAGCGCAGTGTCGCAAAATGAGTCCGATAGAATACCTGTTTCGCTCAGGGACATCTTCCAAGCACGTCTGCCGGATTGTTGTTGTGCCCGCCAAAAAGTTTCTCATCAAAGGCATTACCCACACAGGCAAAGTTTTTCGTCCCAGCGACTGGGCCGAGCGACTCTGCGGCGTGATGTCGGCCTTTCGGCCCCCGGGCCAGCAGCAGCTAGCGGCCCATCTGCAGTACTCGCCCTATGTGGTGCCGATAACGATTAGCAATACGAAATGCGTGATCGTGGATCAGCGGCTTGAAGGATTGGAGCCCATGGCGATGGACTTCGTGATCAGCTTTGCGCGTGATAACGACCTGCCGTTTGAGGAGCTCTCCGGCGACTCGTCAGATCCCGCGCCAAGTGCGTAAACGGCGCGGCTAGACCTTCAGCGCA
The DNA here is from genome assembly GCA_044370275.1 of Burkholderiaceae bacterium. Classification (GTDB taxonomy): domain Bacteria; phylum Pseudomonadota; class Gammaproteobacteria; order Burkholderiales; family Burkholderiaceae_A; genus Lacustribacter. Next base: position 23,602 of record JBILVT010000014.1, read on the forward strand.
TCCAGCACGCGTTGCGTGATGGCATCGACGCTGCCGACGCCGGCAACGGTTACAAAGCGCGGCGCCCGCTGGTCTCCGGTAGCGGACCAATCCTGATAGAACTTCACCAGCGGCTTGGTCTGGCTGTGATAGACCTCCAGACGCTTGCGCACGGTGGATTCTTGGTCGTCATCGCGTTGAATCAATGGCTCGCCAGTGACGTCATCCTTGCCATCGGATTTGGGTGGATTGAATTTCACATGATAGGTGCGGCCGCTCGCCACATGGACGCGTCTTCCGCTCATCCGATCAATGATGTCTTCATCGGGAACAGTGATTTCGAGTACCGCATCTAAGGCCACGTCCGCATCTTTCATTGCCTGGGCCTGGGGAATCGTACGAGGAAAGCCGTCAAAGAGATACCCCGACGCACAGTCAGGCTGTGTTAGCCGCTCTTTCACGAGATTGATGATGATTTCATCACCGACCAGCCCGCCGGAGTCCATTACTTTTTTTGCCGCGATCCCCAGTGGTGTGCCTGCCTTGACCGCCGCCCGTAGCATGTCGCCAGTGGAGACCTGGGGGATGCCATAACGCTTGGTGATAAAGCCGGCCTGTGTCCCTTTGCCAGCGCCCGGGGGCCCAAGAAGGATGATGCGCATGGTGGTCTCCAGAATCATGTTGTTGTTGAAGCCCGATTATAGAGACCCCATCGGGCTTTAAGGCCGATATTGCTCTGCCCACATTTGCCGAATTTTCTGAAGGTCCTCTGGCGTATCAACACCAGGGGCCGGGGCCATTTCGGCGTGATGGACTGCAATGCGATGGCCATGCCACAGCCAGCGTAGCTGCTCGAGCTGTTCGGCCTGCTCAATCGGGCAGACCGGCCAGCCCACAAATTCAGCGAGTGCATTTGCGCGAAATGCATAGATTCCGATGTGCCGAAATGCGATGGGCTGACCATTGGCGGGTCGGGACAGATGGATCTCTGCGAGCGACGGCCAGTGATTGCGTTGGTAAGGAATTGGCGCCCGAGAAAAATAAAGTGCGAGGTCAGCAGCATCGCAGACTACTTTCACAATATGCGGGCTTTGCAAATGTTCGCTCTCCAGCACCTCCGTGGCAGCGGTGGCGACAGAGGCAGCGGGATGCAGTGTGAGTGTTCGGGCAACATCACGAATGAGCGCCGGTGCAATCAGGGGCTCATCGCCTTGAACATTAACGATACATTGTGTTGGCGAGGCG
>JBILVT010000088.1:0-7591 GCA_044370275.1 Burkholderiaceae bacterium
GAGCTCTGCGTTGGCCTTATCGAGCGCCTCCTTGGGCATTCGGGCAGACTTGATTTTCTTGTCCAGCTCATCGAGTTCGCTGTCCTCACCCTCGCCCAATTCCTTCTGAATGGCTTTGACCTGCTCGTTGAGGTAGTACTCGCGCTGGCTTTTCTCCATCTGACGCTTTACGCGGCCACGTATCCGCTTCTCCACCTGCAGAATATCGAGCTCAGTCTCAATCAGCGCCAGGAGCTTTTCCAGCCGCTCAATTACCGGTACGACCTCGAGTACGGCCTGCTTTTGTTCAAGCTTCATCGGCAGATGGGCAGCAATAGCATCGGCGAGCCGGCCTGCCTCCTCTATGCTCATTAGACTGTTGAGAATTTCAGCGGGAACCTTTTTATTCAGTTTCACAAACTGATCGAATTGATTCAGGATGGTTCGGCGCAGGGCCTCGACCTCGGGGCCTTCCGGAGACTCCGGGGCCATGGGCGTGATGCGCGCAGTGAGAAAACTGCCTTCGTCCTCGACTTCCATTACACGCGCCCGCTGCGAGCCCTCGACCAGGACCTTTACTGTGCCATCGGGCAGCTTGAGCATCTGCAGAATGCTGGCCACGCATCCGATCTCATAGATATCTGTAGCGGCGGGATCATCCTGAGCTGCGCTTTTTTGGGCTGCCAAAAAGATGTGTTTGCCCGCCTCCATTGCGATCTCCATCGCTTTGATGGACTTTGGCCGGCCCACGAACAGCGGAATCACCATGTGGGGAAAGACCACCACATCGCGCAGCGGCAGCATCGGCAGCGATACCGGCTCTTCGGGCAATAAATCGATCTTGGACACGTTAGCGAGACTCCAGGGGTGGGATTAGTTCGAAGATGGGGCCTGCCCGATCAAAAAACAAGGCCTTGGCCTTGGATTTCGGGGGTGGAGGATGATCACCCCCACGGCGAGCGGGGGGTTGTGGGGGTATTTGTGGCCGCTAGGCGCTGCTCGCAAGCTTTTGGGCCTCGCCATAAATCAACAGGGGCCGGCCGTCCCCATTGATCGCCGATTCATCAATCACCACCTTGGTGACATTACTCAGTCCAGGCAGGTCAAACATGGTGTCCAACAAAGCCTGCTCGAGTATGGAGCGCAGGCCTCGGGCGCCGGTCTTGCGTTTAATCGCTTTTTTCGCGATCGCTGTAAGCGCGGCGGGACGAATTTCCAGCTCGACATTTTCCATCGCAAAGAGCGTCTGGTATTGCTTAATCAACGCGTTCTTCGGCTCAATCAGAATTTGAATCAGAGCGTCTTCGCGAAGTTCGTCCAGGGTCGCCACTACGGGCAAGCGACCCACCAGCTCTGGAATAAGGCCAAACTTAATCAGGTCTTCAGGCTCCACTTCCCGAAATAGTTCACCGACATCGCGATCACTGGGCGAGCGGACCTCCGCCCCGAAACCAATCGAGGTTTTTTCCGTACGGTTGCGAATGACCTTATCGAGTCCGTCAAAGGCCCCGCCACAGATAAACAGAATATTCGTGGTGTCGATCTGCACAAAATCTTGATTGGGATGCTTGCGCCCCCCCTGCGGCGGCACCGAGGCCACCGTGCCCTCAATCAATTTTAGTAAGGCCTGCTGCACACCCTCGCCTGAGACATCCCGCGTAATCGAGGGGTTATCGGATTTGCGGGTGATCTTATCAATCTCATCAATGTAAACAATGCCGTTTTGGGCCTTTTCAACTTCATAGTTACAGTTCTGCAAAAGCTTTTGAATGATGTTCTCGACATCCTCACCGACATAGCCGGCCTCGGTCAGGGTGGTGGCATCAGCAATCACAAACGGCACGTTTAAAAGCCGTGCCAGCGTCTGCGCTAACAAGGTCTTTCCAGAGCCGGTAGGTCCAATCAGCAAAATATTGCTTTTTGAGAGCTCGATGTCGGCCTTACCCTCAGGCCGGCTGTCACCGCGATGTCGCAAGCGCTTGTAATGGTTGTAGACCGCGACAGAGAGAATGCGTTTGGCCGTGCTCTGGCCGATCACATATTGATCGAGTCGGGCGGCGATTTCCTGCGGAGTGGGAAGGCCGTCTTTGGCAGCCTCAGGTTCCGCTGACTGCTCGTCGCGGATGATGTCGTTACAGAGATCGATGCATTCATCACAGATGAACACCGAGGGGCCGGCAATCAGCTTTTTAACTTCATGCTGACTTTTGCCGCAAAAGGAGCAATACAGAAGTTTTTCGCTGGATCCTTTTTTATCCGCCATCCGCGCTCTCACGGTGCATTAGCACCTTGTCCACGATGCCGTACTGTAACGCATCTTCTGCCGACATAAAGTTGTCCCGGTCCGTATCCCGGGCGATGGTCTCCAGGGTCTGGCCGGTCCGCTCCGACAAAATCCGATTGAGTTTGTCCCGCAGCGCCAAAATCTCACGGGCATGGATCTCAATATCCGAGGCCTGTCCCTGCACCCCGCCCAGCGGCTGGTGAATCATGACCCGGCTGTTGGGAAGAGAAAAGCGCTTGCCCTTGGCGCCCGCCGCCAATAGGAACGCACCCATGCTGGCAGCCATGCCCACGCACAGCGTGCTGACATCCGGCTTAATGAACTGCATCGTGTCAAAAATCGCAAGCCCCGACGATACTGAGCCACCCGGGGAATTGATGTAGAGCGAAATATCTTTATCGGGATTTTCTGACTCCAGAAACAACAGTTGGGCGATCACCAGATTCGCGGTCTGATCGTTGACCGGACCCACCATGAAGACCACCCGCTCTTTCAGTAGCCGCGAGTAGATGTCATAGGCCCGCTCTCCCCGGCCAGACTGCTCAATGACCATCGGCACGAGCCCTAAGCCACGGGGCTGATCAGCCTGGGTAGTCGCGGAGTTCATGCCCGAAAAATTGCCGTCAAACGTTGTTGCAGCCATGTCTAGCGTTTCCTTAAGCCGTCTGTCCAGCGTCGGCCATGAGGGCCTCAACTGTCATCGGATTGTCCACAACCTTAGCCTGCGACAGCGCCCAGGTCACCACATTGTCTTCGATCACGACCGCCTCTGCCTCAGCACGCTGCTTGGGCTGACCCAAAAACCAGTTCACAAATGCCTCGGGCTTTTCGTAAGCGGAGCCGAGCTCCTCAACGAAGGCGCGAATCTGCGCCTCGGTCGGACGCAGCTCTTTGATTCGAACAATCTCGCCCACCAGAAGGCCCAGCTTCACACGACGGGTCGCCTGCTCGGTGAAGAGATCCGCTGGAATGGGCACATCTTTCATGTTCATGCCCCGGGCGGTCATATCCTCGCGTGTGGAATCCGCCATACGCTGCGATTCACTCTGCACTAAGGCCTTGGGCACCTCGAAACTGGCCCACTGATTCAGGGCGTCCATCACCGCAGTTTTTGTTCTTGTTTTGCAGCGCGTCGTCACTTCACGGGAAAGATTCTTTTTTACATCGTCTCGAAAAGTAGCGAGGTCACCGGAAGCGATTCCCATTGTCTTGACGAATGCTTCATCGAGCGCAGGAATCTTCGGCTCACCTACCGAGCGGATCTTAATTTTGAAGCTGGCGAGTTTTCCGGCGACATCTTTGCCGTGATAATCCTGTGGGAACTGAAGCGGGAAAGTTTTAGTCTCGCCTGACTTCATATTCGTTGCTGCCTCATCGAACTCTTTGAGCATGCTGCCGTCACCGAGCACAAACGAATAATTCTCAGAGCTTCCACCGGTAAACGGTACGCCATCAATCTCACCGATAAAGTCCACCATTACGCGGTCGCCTTTCTGCGAGGGGCGGCTGACGTCTTCAAAGGCGGTGCGCTGCTTGCGCAAGGTTTCGATCGTGCGATCAATATCGGCCTCGGTAATTTCGCAGCTCACTTGTTTGATCTCTACCCCCGAAAGCTCCGGGCAAGCGATCTCAGGATAGACCTCGACCACCGCCTCAAAATTCATGACTTGATCGGATTGCACGCTCTCCTTCGCAGGCTCAATAGACGGCGGCCCTGCCACGCGTAATTTCTGCTCGACGACCGCATGGCCATAGACTCGGCCAATCACCTCATTCATCGCCTCGGACTGAGCCTGGGCGCCATAGGTCTGGGCGACGACCTTCATGGGGACCTTCCCCGGTCGAAAGCCCGGCATCTTGACTGACCGGCTGATGCGCTGCAGGCGTTTTTGAGCCTCCTGCTCAACCTCAGCGATGGAGACTGTGAGTTGAAGGCGTCGCTCAAGCGAGCTGGGAGTTACCGAAGGAGATGCAGTCATAGCCAATTCTTCAATCTAAACGCACACCCATTACGGCGCGCTGGGTTTGAACATGTCGGATGGTGCGAAGGGCGGGACTCGAACCCGCACACCTTGCGGCGTCAGGACCTAAACCTGGTGCGTCTACCAATTTCGCCACCTTCGCCTGTGCGCCCGACGCTCCAGCCGCATTGTACTTAGAATCCCCGCATGGACCCGGGACACCTCGGCACGGCTTTTCATGGCGGCCGGCACTACGAAAACTTTCCCGTCGCCTCCTGGCTGCTGCCCGCCGAGATGCGGGGGACCCTCTTGGCGTTGTATCAATTTGCGCGCACCGGAGATGACCTGGCCGATGAAGGCGATCTTGCCCCCGAGGTCCGCCAGGCTGGACTCAACGCGCTGCGTACCGGCCTGCATGGCCAAGCTACGCGATCCCTTCAGCCCACCGAACACCAAAAGATTGGCAGTGCGCTCAGAGCAGAACTGCTGGCCAGGCAGCTCAATACCATTGAGGCCGAAAAGCTCCTGGATGCGTTCGAGATGGATGTCCTGCACCAGCCCTATTCGACCATTTCGGACCTGATGATCTACTGCCGACACTCAGCAGACCCCGTTGGCCGCATCATGCTTGCCGCTGCCAAGATCATCGATAACCCGAACGCTGACTGTCCGATAACTGCCGCTTCGGATGCCATCTGCAGTGGTCTACAGCTTGTGAATTTCGCCCAGGACATGGGCCAAGACTTTTCACGCCGGCGCATTTATGTGCCGCGACAGTGGTGGCCAGCGGGCTGGCTACCTGAGGCCGGAGCGGAGATGCTGTCTGATCAGATTAAGCACCAGTGGGCCACCCAAATGGTCCAGTTAGGGCAGGATCAACTCGTTCGTGGCGCAGTGCTCGTGAACCAGATACGTGATGCGATCCGCGGCCCAAGAAGACGACTTAGCTTTGAGGTTGCGATGGTCATCGAAGGTGGCCTTACTATTTCCCGAAAAGTCTTGTCAGACCCGCTTGCGGTCTGGCGCAGATCCCCGATGCTGTCGCGAGCCGATCTCGCAGTGATACTGTTACGCGCCATGCTGACTTTCGCTCACCCTCACCGCCATCGCGCATGACACCCGATCAATACTGCGCCGCGAAGGTCGCCGAAAGCGGCTCGAATCTCGTCGCCGCCTTCAAGATCCTTGAACCGCAACCACAGGCTGCAATCATGGCCTTATATGCCTTTTGTCGAGAGGTCGATGACGTTGTCGATGAGTGTAACGAGCCTGACCTTGCTCGTATTAAGCTTGCCTGGTGGCAAGAAGAAATTGGCCGACTGTTTGAAGGAACACCGCAGCATCCCGTTGGCAAAGCGCTGGCGCCCCGTGTTATTGCCCACGGCCTTCCCCAATCGCAATTTCTTGAAATCATTGCCGGCTGTGAGATGGATTTGCTGCAAAACCGATATGCCAGCTGGCAAGATCTCGATATGTACTGCGATCGTGTTGCGGGAGCTGTCGGCCGGCTATCAGCGCGCATCTTTGGTGACGTCGATGACGATGTACTGGACTACGCCACACTGCTCGGCCGCGCCTTACAGTACACCAATATCATTCGCGATGTAGGCGATGATGCGCGGCGCGGACGCATCTATATTCCGGCAGAGGCCTTGCAGCAGTTTGGTGTTGATGCGGCAGGCATTCTGCGCTTTGAACACTCAGTCGCATTTCAGTCGATGATGGCCGATATGGCCCGACGTACCCACAATCTTTACGACCAGGCATTTGCGCGGCTGCCACGCGATCAGCGCAGTGCGCAGCGGCCGGGACTGATCATGGCCGCGATTTACCGCGAGCTGCTCAGGCTCGTAGAGTCAGAGTCATTCCGGGTTTTAAATCAACGCATCTCGGTGGCTCCTGCACGCAAGCTATGGCTGGCCTGGAAGGCCTCGCTTGGCATGATGCCGGCCTAAACCGATGCTGGTCATTATTGGCGGTGGCTGGGCGGGACTGGCTTGTGCGGCAGCCCTGAAGCACCGCACATCGCAGCCAATCTGTATTTTTGAGGCTGCCCCAAGCCTCGGTGGCCGGGCACGCGGACTGATCTGGAACGATCGGTCAATCGATAACGGTCAACATTTAACGATCGGCGCTTATCGTCAAACATTTGCATTGCTTCAGGCGGCCGGTGCGCCCGCCTGGGTCAAAGCCCCGTTGAACTGGTGTGGTGTCGGCCGCCATACTGCAATTGAGCAGCAATGGCCGGTGCCGTCTTTAGCCTGGCCCGGGCGGGCCCTCTTTGCTGCGATTCCAGGATGCGGACCAAAAGGCTGGCCAAACACCTGGCGCCTGAGCATGGCCCAGACGCTCTTTTCACTTCATCGCCAGAGTTGGATGCTGCCCGATGCGTTGCAAAGCGGCGCATCGGGTCTATCCGTTGCGCAGTGGCTCGCGCAACGGCGTGTGCCCCAGGGGCTCATTGACCACTTCTGGCGGCCCTTCACAGAGGGCGCACTGAATACTGAGCTTGAGACCGCGCGACCATCGACGATGATTCGTGTGCTGCGCGATTCGCTTGCGGGCCCTGCTGGGGCCTGCGATGTTTGGGTGCCTCGCGACAATCTTAGTATTGACGGCGTGGAGCCGATCGCAGCATGGCTTACCCGGGAGGGCGTGCGCATTAAATCGGGCCATCGTGTGCAATCGATAGTGCCAATTGAGGGCCAACGCTGGCAGGTGGCGCTCTCAGCAAACCCTGCGCAGCCGCCGGTCGCTGCCGATGCCGTGGTCATTGCACTGCCTTTTCATGCAAGCGAGCGGCTCTGGTCGGATTCCGCACTCACGCCGACAGCAGCATCGCGCCGCTGGGGCCGGCTTCAGCACCGCGCAATTACCACCATCTGGATCGCACTCACCAAAGAACAAGAAAATATGCTCTCCCACCTGCCGCCTTGGTTTGTGCTCAATCCCGTGGCGGGCCTGCCACATTATGGCCAGGTGGCCGTTCGGCGCGCGGGAACACTTGGCGTGGTCATGAGCGCTCAACATCCGGATCAGCCCCGCCAAGACCGTGAACACATCGCATCAGAGCTCGCACTGCAACTCGCGCAACAGCTGAATCTTAGTTATTCGCTGAACGATACAAAATGGATCACTGAGAAAACCGCAACCTGGGCCTGCACAGTCGATGCACCATCGCCCACTGAAGATGAGCAGCTGGGAAGGACTGGAATGCCGGGGCTTTTTCGCTGTGCGGATGATCTCGTAGAACACTACCCTGCCACCATTGAAAGCGCTGTGCGATCTGCAGAGAAGACCGCCTCTGAAGTCATTCGTTTTCTCTCGGCCCGCTAACGGCGCAGCACCTCGAGCGCCTGCTCAAGAC
>JBILVT010000089.1:0-7533 GCA_044370275.1 Burkholderiaceae bacterium
CGATAGGCTGCATCCATGCCTTCGACCTGGCTTGCCGGCTCCGATAGGCCATTATCTGGCGGGCTGGCAGCCGGATCAGTGACAGCAGAGGGGTTTTCGGTTTCGGCCATGGGGTTCTAGCGGCTAAGTCTTCCTAATAGGCGGTAAATTTCGCCGCTGCGTTCTCTTAAATGTGTATCACTCTCGGTTCGTTCGGATCCACCTCGGTTACTGGCCTTGCCTGCCTTAAGCAGGGCCGCAGAATGTTTCTCGGGGAGGGTCGTCAAATCTTTAGTCACCATTTTTGTCTCTACCGTAAAAAGCATTTTCTGTGCCAGTAGAGATGTTGGGTGTGAGCGTCTTTTAATGTTTACATAATACACATTATGCGACATATGAAATGGGAGCAAATCAGCACATCTTTCATGAGCCGCCCAGCTATCGAATCCCAGGCAAGACTTCCACCCCCTGGGCCGGCGGCACCTCAGGGAGTCGATCGACGTAAGACTCGCCAGGCTTCAATCCCTCAGCTTGACTAGGCCTGACCGTGACCACTTCGCCGCCAGCCTGTTCAACAACATCCCTTAAAGTCGCATCCGGCCGCACTTGAGGTAATCGCTTTAAATATCGGTTCGTAAACGATATTTCCTCCAGCTCAAGCCAGAATACGAGATCGTTATTATTTTGCTCTTTAGCGTAGTCACGGGCGCTAAGGCCCGCCTGATTTGTAATCGTGGGGTCGGCGCCGAGCTCAATCAGGGCCGCGGCCGCTGGCCGGTGGTTGAACCGGGCCGCCATCATTAAGGGTGTGGTGCTGTTCGGGCTAACGGCATCGATGTAGGCGCTGTGCTCGCCCAAAAGCTTGATCACGGCAACGCTTCCGGAGGTCGCTGCGTAATGCAGTGCAGTCCAGCCCGGCCGGTTGACCTCGGCCCCGAGCTCAATCAGTCGCTTGGTCGCCCGCTCAAGCCCCTTAACAGCAGAAATCATGAGCGGAGTCTCGGCGAGTTGATTCTGATGCTCCAAGACCGCTTTCTGCTGCCAGGCAGCCTGCTCTAGCAGCGCAAGGGCTAGGTCCTCCCCGCCCTCACGGAGTGCCAGCATGAGCAGGTTATTGCGAAGGCCATCCCGACTGCGGTCATCAAGGCCTAGCTCCGGCATTCGCTGCACAAAGGCCATATCGTTAGCCTTGGCAGCCAAGACAAAATTTTGAAGTACATCTCTTGGCCAGGCAGGAGGCGATGCAAGCAGGCAAAGCAGGCACATCAGCGCAAGCCCCGAGGCGATGTGGGCCCGATTGATGCCCTGATCGACAGTTAGGGGGTTACGTTCAGTTCCTAACACCCAGCGCTCCCGCACTAAACCGCGAAAAATTCTCTGCCGTGACCCTGGCGACTGTTTCAACCGAAAGCCCCTTTAACTCGGCAATCTTTTGCGCAACGTAGACCACATAGGCTGGCTCATTCACCTTTCCTCGATGGGGCATCGGCGCAAGAAAGGGCGCATCAGTCTCGATCATGAGGTGTTCCAGCGGAATCTCTACTGCAACCTGCTGGACCTGTTTTGCATTTTTAAAGGTTACGATTCCCGATAGAGAAATCAGAAATCCCATCTCAATTGCGGCCCTTGCAACATCCACGGTCTCAGTGAAGCAATGCATCACACCGCCTACCGCAGAGGCGCCCTCCTCTCCGAGAATTCGCAGTGTGTCAGAGGCAGCCTCTCGTGTGTGCACAATGATCGGCTTGCCGACCATTCGCGCTGCTCGAATATGCGTTCGAAATCGGGACTGTTGCCACCCAAAGTCACCGGTCTTTCCATCACCCTCTCGGCGGTAGTAATCAAGACCAGTCTCTCCGATCGCGATAATTTTTGGGCTTTGGGCCCTTTCCATCAAATCCTCAACACGCGGTTCTTGCACACCCTGGTTATCGGGATGGACCCCGACCGAAGCAAACAGAAAAGAGTGGGCACTGGCCAGTGCCAGTACTTGATCGGCCTCTTCCAGGGTTGTGCAGATATTGAGCGCTTGTTTCACGCCAGCCGCTTGCATCCGAGCGAGTACCGAGGCCGTGTCCTCAACAAGACCCGGGTAATTCAGATGGCAGTGAGAATCAACAAATGTCATGGCGGCGCCCTATTCATAAGCGCGCTGAAGCCGCTCGAATATGGTTTCAAAAAATAGCCGCGGATTTAGCGGGTGTTCCGCAAGCGCCCGCTGTCGTTGCAGGTCAGCCATGACAGAGCTAAACCGTTGCGGGGATCGAAGACGCCCGGCGTGGGCCTGCAAGGCCTGGTGGTACTCGACAAAGAGACGGGGCGTAACGCCGAGCCTGACCCGCGCAACATCATTCATCCACCGATGAAGCAACTCCAGCACATCGACGGGCGATGACTTCCCGGCGCGCTCTGCCCACCGCAGTGGGTCAATTGGCTCTGCGGCTAACGCAGGCAGCAGCCACTGCACGGACTCATTTTTTTCCAGTTGCACACGGCCAACCTCAGCGTCTGAAATGGGGAGTCTTAACCTTTGGCAGCGCGAAAGAATAGTCGGCGCAATACCCCTTAGCCCATCCGCAATCAATATAAACATCAGATTTTCGGTCGGCTCCTCGAGGGTTTTCAAAAGTGCATTCGCAGCAGCGTAATTCATGCGGTTCGCCGGATTAATCAGGACGATCCGAAGGCCGCCGCGATGGGCCCCGACATTGGCAAATCCCGAGAGACTCCGAATCTGCTCAATCCGGATCTCTTGAGATTTCTTCTTCTCCCCTACCCCAGTCTCTGCAGGCTCCGCCGATCCCGTATCCTCGACTGACTCCTCGAGATTTCCCGACTCGGCTGCCAGTGCATCGGGCTGAATCCAGCGAAAATCAGGATGCTGCGCAACGCGCATCCACTGGCAAGACTGGCAGGCGCCACAAGCCGATAGATCCCCCTGAAGAGGGGATTCGCAAAGCATTGCAGCAGCGATTTCCCGGCCGAAACCTGTCTTTCCGACCCCGCTGGGACCGACCAGCATCAGAGCGGATGGCCGCCTAGCCAAAGCCGAGGAAGCCAAATTCCACCACGACTTATAAATCAAAAATTCATTATTAATCATAAATTTATGATTATTTTATGCAGTTCTTTTTGAATCTGTGAAACATCAAGTTCTGCATTAAGAATGACTGTTTTCTCTCTGGCTCCCGGCCTCATCTGAGTGAGGTACACATCTCTCACCCGTTCGAAATAGGCCACCTCTTGGACCTCAAAGCGATCCCCCTGCCCGCCCCGCCCGCCCCGACGTGCTGCCGCAACTAGAGCAGGTAGATCGAAGAGGATCACCTTATCGGGCTCCATGGGTCCGCAGACCTCGCGATTGATCCCATCAATCCAAGCCAGATTCACCCCGCCGCCACCGCCCTGATAGGCCCGGGTTGAGTCCACAAATCGGTCGCAGAGCACCCAATCGCCCCGCTCAAGGGCTGGGCCGATGAGCTGCTGGATATGATCCCGTCGGGCCGCAGCCACCAGCAGTGCCTCGGTCTGGACATCCATTGGCTGGTGTAAAACGAGCTCCCGAATCTTTTCGGCCAAGGGGGTTCCACCCGGCTCTCGAGTGATCGCTACCTCAACCCCGTGAGCTGAACGGATGGTGGCGGCGATGAAGTCAATATGGGTGCTTTTGCCCGCCCCATCGATGCCCTCTAGCACGATGAACTTACCGCGTTGTTTCGGTGTTTGGCTCACCGCGAGTCCCTGGCTGAAGCAATACGCCTGATGAATCGATCAACTGCCTGGTTGTGATCTTTTAGCGTCTCGGAAAACTCAGAGCTCCCATCGCCTCGCGCCACAAAATACAGAGCCTTGCTTTGGACTGGGTTCATTGCCGCACGAATCGCCCGAGGTCCCGGATTGGAGATTGGTGTCGGCGGCAGGGTCTTGCGGGTGTAGGTGTTGTACGGCGTATCTTTTTTAAGGTGCTTACGGGTAATGTCGCCAGCAAACTCTTTCCCCAGCCCATAAATCACTGTGGGATCGGCCTGAAGTGGCATGCCCACTCGCATGCGATTGGCAAAGACCGCCGCCACCTTCTCACGATCGCCTGAATGCTGGGTTTCCTTTTCAATAATCGAGGCAACAATTAAGGCCTCATAAGGTGAGCGATAAGGCAAATCCTGGGCGCGCTTTTCCCACTCTCGCGCAATCACCTTTCGCTGTATCGCTGCCGATCGCCGCAGCAGCTCAGTTGCAGATGAGCCTTTGGGCACGACGTACAAATCAGGATAAAGCCAGCCCTCCGGATGTTTTTCTTCGAGCCCTAGGCTTGCGGCAATCGCCTCAGGCCGAAGTGCCTGAGGCGGCAAATCCAGGCGAATTTCAGATTGTCGGCCAAGGGCCTCCAGGGTCTGATCCACAGTCCAGCCCTCCAAGATCCTGAACTCGGTGCTGGCCGAATCCTGCCGAGAAAGCCGCTCAATTAGTTTTCTTTGGCTGATGCCTGGCTCAATCTGATACACGCCAGCCATCAGCTGCCGCTCAACTCCACGGAAGGCCGCATAGCCGAGGAATAGGTATTCGTTAATGTCTAAACGATTGGACTGCAGCAGTGCCACGATCCCCCGGGCGGGGGTGCCGTAATTGATCACCAGGTCCAGCGGCTTATCTGCCGCATAAACCGGCTGCTCCGCTTGATAGAAAAACCAGCCTGCCGCTGATGCCGCAGCAAGAATAACCAGCGCGCAGCTGACTGCGATCGCCCGCAGCAGCCGAAACAGCCCGCCGTCCGATCGGGTCTTGCCTGAGGTTTTCGACTTAGGCCTTGTCATGCCGCTATATTAAGGCGATGGACACCTATTCCCTACCCTCGCTGCTCAACACCAAACGCTGGGCCCGCCTAACGAGTTTTGCAGGCTTTACGGTTGACGGCCGGGATGCCCGCGCATTTTTGCAAGGCCAGCTCACCAACGATATCGAGTCGGCAAACGCTGGCCAGCATCAGCGCACTGGCTACTGCTCGCCGAAAGGCCGGCTACTCACCACCATGCTGCAATGGCGCTCAGGCGAATCGTCTTGGGCCCATCTGATTCCGGCGGAAAGTCTTGAGAGAATCACCAAGCGGCTCAAAATGTTTGTACTGCGCTCTCAGGTGTCGTTCTCCTCTCCAGAGGCGTCTTATCACGTCATCGGTCTCTGGGGCGAGGCCGCAGGAGAGCTGGCGAACACTGTGCCGTCTGAATTTGAGGGCAAGGCCTATCCGATCTCAGCAACATCCGGCACAACTGCCGAAGAGGGCGGCACGAATGTCTGCTGGCTATTGATGGATACAGCATGCCCGGTGCTGGGCCAGCGCGGCTGGTTTGTCGGCCCAGCAAATGTAATTAATCGGGTCATCACCGATTTTTCAGCCGCCCAGGAGTTGCCGGAATCGGCCTGGAGTTTTTCTGAGATTGAGTCTGGCAAGGTCTGGGTTGGGGAAAAAACGCAGGACATTTTTGTGCCGCAGATGGTGAACTTCGAATTAATCCGGGGTGTGAGCTTCACCAAAGGCTGTTACCCCGGCCAGGAAGTGGTTGCCCGCAGCCAGTACCTCGGAAAACTCAAGCGCCGAACCTATCGCGCCAATCTCGCGGCGGCCGGAGTGCAGCAGCTTGGAGTTCCAATTTCTGATTTGCCAGGGCAGGATATCTGGTCGAGAGCAAATCCAGCAGAACCCTGTGGGCGCGTTGTTGCAGCGGCTCCATGTTTTAACGCTCAAGGCGCAGCGCAACAGCAGATTGCTTTGCTAGTCGAGCTCACCATAGAGGCCTGGGAGGCCGGTGGACTGACGATCGCAAGCCTCAATGGCCCGACGCTAGAGGCAGGCCAGCTGCCCTATAGCCTAGCAGTAGCCGCGTAATCCTTAACCAGCTAGTTCATCTGTGTGCCTGATTGGTATTCATCTTGGTAGTGACCAAAGACTTTTAATTGCGGCGAATCGTGATGAATTCGCAGCCCGCCCCACTGCGCCGCTGCACTGGTGGCAAGAGGGATTACTTGCGGGAAAAGATCTTCAGGCCGGCGGTACCTGGCTGGGTGTAACGCGCAGCGGCCGCTTTGCCGCCGTTACCAATGTTCGAGACCCAGCCCTTCGGACTGCGCCAGTGCCCTTTGGCTCCCGTGGGCTGATGGTGAAAGCTTTTCTGTTATCCGTTTGTGATCCCGAGGCCTATGCACAGCAGATGCTGACTGCCGTCCCCGACGCATCACCTTACAACTTAATCCTTGGCAGGATTCACGCAGACTCAATTCAAGCGCTCTGGCTTGGCGGACGAAGCCGCACAGTCATGCCACTTCAGGCAGGCAGTCATGTTCTATCGAATGCCGAACTCAATACACCCTGGCCGAAGGCCCGCCGTCTTCAGGCAGCGCTGGCAACCGAGGATGCAGCGGTTATTGATGCAGTTATGCATTCACAGGCAGTTGCAGGTGACGACGAGCTGCCTGAAACCGGCGTTTCATTTGACTGGGAAAAGCGACTCTCGGCGGCACTAATTGCGGGCGATGACTACCACACACGATCCTCGACGCTGATTCAGCTGGACCCACGAAAGGCAGCAGTCCGCGAGATTACCTGGTCACCGTCCGCGCAGGCGGTGACTACCTTGCGCGAATACTTTGAGCTTACGCGATAAACCTTGACCGAAAAGCAGATGCTTAATCCGCCTTGCCGCCGCGCCTGCGATTAAAGCTTCGCATACGTTTAAACGTGCCCGTTGCACTGGCCAGCAGGCGACCCTGCTGGTCCCGCAGTTCGCCATGACAAAACGCCATAGTGGTTGAGAAGTGATCACACCAGCCGAAGGCATATAGCTCGCCCTTCGCGGGGCGCATAAAACTCGTGTTCATGCCCACAGTCACCATGCCCATCTGATCAGGGTCTGCGGAGCGGGCCGCAATGGCCATCACAACATCCAGTAGCGTCATCACTACGCCGCCGTGGGCTACGCCAAGCCCGTTGAGATGCTCGGATTTCAGTACCAGCTTGATTTCGGCATGGCCCGACTCCGCCCGAACGGGCTCGACACCCAAATGATCGATAAAAGGCGTAAAGCCAGAGGCGCTAGGGGATTGCATGACGCCAACGATAGCAAGACTTACACTTCGCAGACATGAATGCGCCCGAGAGCCTGCGGCCAAGCCTGCCCGCGCTTGCCCCTTTAACGCCCCACCCCGAGCCTGGCGCTGCGCCAAGGATTAACCTTGGTCTGTCAGCCGACTGGTCACCGGGATTCGCCGGCCTTGAAGACAATCTTCAGGAGCCCTTTATTCGGCCCTGTGATCCATCGCCACTTCAGGACTGCCGTTTCCTTGCGGTCTCCGAAGACGCGGCCGCACTCCTGGGTCTTAATGCGCAGGAACTCACGCGAAGCCCTGAGTGGCTTGCCTTACTTTCAGGTAACGCGGTGGGCAACCATCTTCAGCCCTATGCCAGTGTCTATGCCGGACATCAATTCGGGGTCTTTGTCCCCCGACTCGGTGATGGCCGCGCGCTCAACCTCGGCGCACTTCGTGGCTGGGAGCTTCAGCTCA
>JBILVT010000090.1:0-7413 GCA_044370275.1 Burkholderiaceae bacterium
CGGCCGCTACCGGCTAGCCGCCCGCGACTGGATGGCATAATCGGGCGCATGTCTCGAACAGTGCAATGCATTAAATTGGGTAAAGAAGCCGAGGGCCTGGACTTCCCGCCAGTGCCGGGCGAGCTAGGCAAAAAACTCTGGCAATCCGTGTCAAAACAGGCCTGGCAGGACTGGATTCGTCAACAGACCATGCTGGTCAACGAGTATCGGCTTAACCTCTCGGATCCCAAGGCACGAAAGTATCTCAGTCAGCAAATGGAAGCCCATTTTTTTGGCGCAGGAGCCGAGACGGCCTCTGGCTATGTGCCGCCCAAGGCCTAGCGCCTGGGCAGCAAGATAACCCCCACTTTTTTAAACCTGCTTTTCAATATCCTCGATGTCTTGATGCCGGACATCGCGGCCCTTGACCATGTAGACCACATGCTCTGACATGTTCTTCGAGTGGTCTCCGATGCGCTCAAGCGCCTTGGCGATAAAGAGCAAATCAATCGATCGGGAAATGGTCCGGGAATCCTCAATCATGTAGCTAATGAGCAGGCGGAGTGTATTTCTGAACTGATCATCCACAGCGATGTCTTCACGAATGACCTCGGCAAGGGAGGATGAGTCATTTCTGGCAAAGCCATCGAGCGATTGGTGCATCATTTTCATCACCAAATCAAACATTGCAGAAAGCTCAATGCGAGGCGTGAATCGGGCATTACTCTCATGAATAAATAGGCCCATGCGGGCGACCTTTTCCGCCTCATCCCCGATACGCTCAAGATCGCGAATCATCTTCATGCAGGTGAGCACAAAGCGTAAGTCATAGGCAGTAGGCTGGCGGCGAGCAATCACATGGTTGCAGCGGTCATCAATCTCAACCTCCATGCGATTGACCTGTTTCTCCCGGTGCAAAACATCGCGCAGCAGGGCGACATCGCCCCCATCAAGGCCGGAGATCGCGCTTCGAATCATTCCCTCGACCAGACCGCCCAGCTCTAAAACACTGGTGCGAATGGCCTCGAGCTCTTTATCAAATTCTTTAGACGTATGCTGTGGCATGGATGGCCCTTACGATTCGTAATCCTAGCAGTCTAAACCCATCTTGTTTCATTTATGTTGCAGCCGGATCACGCCCTGATTGGAAGCCACCAAGGCTAGGTCTGCCGGCCGGAGGGCAAAAATCCCATTGGTGACAATGCCAGGAATTTGGTTTAACACCGTCTCTAGGGCCTTCGGATCCTGAATAGTCAGACCCCGCACATCAAGAATCGGGTGGCCATTATCCGTAATCACCCCCGGCCGCAGACTGGGCTCACCGCCCAAAGCCCGAACCGCCCAAGTCACCGATGGAATCGCAGCCGCGATCACCTCAAGCGGCAGGGGGAAGCGGCCCAGGACCTCGACCCGCTTGGAGGCATCCACGATGCAGATAAATCGGCGGGCGGCGCTGGCCACAATCTTTTCCTGGGTGAGCGCACCCCCGCCGCCTTTGATCATGCAGAGATTGGGGTCGATTTCATCTGCGCCGTCAATGTACAGATCCATCGGTCCGGCCAGCGCCTCCAGGCCGATGACCGTATAGCCCAGTGCCTTAAGCCGCTCAGTCGTACGCCGCGAGCTGGAGACTGCCGCCTGAAGCTTGATCTTTGCGTGGGCAAGTTCATCGATAAAACAATCGATTGTTGAGCCGGTGCCAACGCCAAGAACGATGCCTGCAGGCACTTCCGCCACGGCCGCCTTGGCGACTTCGATCTTTAAGCGCTGCTGGTCGGAGATCGTCATACAATTCCCATCAATTTGTGAGAAGGAATTGTGCCATGGCCAAAGTCAAGTACGACTGTAGCAAATGCCCCGGATACTGCTGCAGCTATCCCCGCATCTCGGTAACCAAAAAAGATGTGCGACGCCTTGCAGATCATTTTGGCATCACCGAGGCTGCAGCCTGGAAGAAATACATTCGCCGCTATGTCGTCGAAGACGGCGAAGATAAGGGTGAAGTTGAGCACATTCTGAAGCACAAAAAAGACCATATCTACGCCACGATCTGCCAATTCTTTGATCAGGACGAGCGCCGCTGCACAATCTACGAAGCCCGGCCCAGCGTATGCAGGGAGTATCCCGATGGCAAGGTCTGCGGCTACTACAACTTTTTAAAATTTGAACGCAAGCACCAAGACGATAAGGAATTTATCCCAAGCGCCTAGAGCTGGCCCACTAATGTGTGGGCATCGCATCACCGCTGGTGAGCCACTTGGGCCGACGCTGGGCCACCCAGGCATAGAGCACGGGCAGCACAATGAGTGTGAGCACCGTAGCACTCACCAGGCCACCAATCACCACCACCGCGAGCGGCCGCTGGGTCTCCGCCCCGATTCCTCTTGATAAAGCCATCGGCAAAAGACCAAGCATCGCTAACAGCGAAGTCATCAGCACGGTGCGCAGCCGAGTCAACGCCCCTTCGCGCACCGCATCCAGCGGCGCGGCACCGGCTGCGAGCCGACTGTTGAAATCCGAAACAATCACTACACCATTGAGCACGGCCTGGCCGAACAATGCGATAAACCCGATCGCTGCAGAGACCGACAGCGGAATTCCAGTCAACATCAGAGCCAGAATCCCGCCGATCATCGCCAGGGGAATATTAATGATGATGAGTGTGGCACTTGCCACTGACCCAAAAGCATTAAAGAGCAGCAGAAAAATCAACAGTATCGAAAGCGGCACAACCCACGACAGCCTGGCCATCGCACGCTGCTGATTTTCGAATTCGCCAGACCAAATAATTGAGTATCCCGATGGCAATACCACCCGCTCGGCGATACGCTTTTGCATGTCAGCTACTACACTTCCCATATCTCGGTCGCGAATAAAGACCCCGATTGCCGCAACACGCTGGCCGTTCTCTCGGCTGATGTTCATGGCACCCTCGGTCATGTGAAAACGCGCGAACTCAGCCAGCGAAATCTGTCCGCCATTGGATGACGGCACCAGCACCCGATCTAAGCTTGGCAGATCCCTAGACTCTGGCTTCAGTCGAACCACCACGCTGAATCGCCGCTCACCCTCCCATAGCTCTGTGGCGGCTTTTCCTGCAAGCGAGGCCTCAACCACATCCTGAACATCGGTGATATTGATGCCGTAACGGGCGGCGGCCAGGCGATCAATCTCGAGTCGAAACTGCGGCAAGTTGCCATCACGATCGATAAAACTACGTCTTACGCCCTCGACATTTGCAACCTGCTCCCGCACCTGGCGGGCGAGATCTTTAAGCTTCAAAATATCATCGCCTTGAAGCTTGATAACGATCTGTCCATCGATCTGAGAGATGCTTTCTAAAACATTATCTCGGATTGGCTGTGAGAATGTCGGCTCGATTCCCGGAATCGGCGATAAAGCTAACTCCATCTCGTGAATGAGAGTTTCTTTAGTCATGCCGGATCGCCACTGTGCCGAAGGACGCATCTCCACATAAAACTCTGCTGAGCTAAAGATTTTTGGATCCGTACCATCATCAGGCCGGCCCACTTTTGAAATCACTGTGGAAACCTCGGGAACCTGCTTTAAGGTTTCGCGAATCATCCGGGCGGATCGGGCAGATTCTTCCGGCGAGACAGAAGGCGGCAAGGCGACGTTGACCCAGATGGACCCCTCGTTTAACTCTGGCAAAAACTCGCTGCCTAACTGAGAAGCCGCGATGCCCGCCACAATCACGGCCCCAACGGCCATGGCAAACACCTTCCTGGTCTGACCTAAGCTCCAATCTAAGATGCGTGCATATCGCGCCTTACACCACTCTACGATCCGATTGTCATGATCGGGCACCTTACGCAAGAACCAGAAGCATGCCAGTGGCACCAGGGTCAACGAAAGAATCAGAGAGCCCACTAGGGCGGAACTGACTGTCCAGGCCATCGGCGAGAAGATCCGGCCCTCGTGCCGCTGCAGCGTAAAAATCGGCACATGGGCAACAATGATGATGAGCATCGAAAAAAGCGTTGGCCTGCCAACCTCGGTAGCCGCCTTAAGCACCGCAAAACGCCGCAAACGAGAGATCTCCATGCGCCGCTTACCAAGCTGCCCAAGCCGACGAAAGATGTTCTCCACCACAATGACTGCGCCATCAATAATGATGCCGAAGTCCATGGCGCCGAGAGACAGCAGATTGGCTGGAATCCCAACAAACGTAAGACCAAGAAAGGTAGAGAGTAGCGCCAACGGAATAATCGTCGCCACAATCAATGCGGCCCGAAGATTGGTCAGAAACAGCAACAACACCGCTACCACCAGTAATGCACCCTCCAGAAGATTGGTAAATACGGTGGTGAGTGTTTTATCAATCAGCCACGATCGATCGTAATAAGCTTGAATCTCCACGCCCTTGGGCAGCTGCGTGCGATTGATAAATTCAATTTTTTCTTTAATACCGGCGAGTACGCTAGAGGGGTTTTCGCCTTTGCGCATCACCACGATACCGTTGACCATGTCATCAAGATTTCCATCTGGACTCGTCTGGCCCATGACACCCTGAGCCGGTGCACCACCCTGCCGTACCTGGGCGATGTCACGTACCAAAATCGGAACTCCCTTGTTCGCCACGACAACAATATTGGCAATATCGGCAGACGATCTCAGCTCGCCTAAGGATCGGATGAGATACTGCTGGCTGCCATGGCTGACCGCACCACCACCGACATTCGTGCTGGCCCGAGAGATGGCCTCAAAAAGTTGCGGTAGTGTGATTTTGTAGTCCCGCATCTTGGCTAAATCGGGATTGACCTCGTACTGCTTGACCGTGCCCCCCATGGTGACCACATCTGCAACCCCCGGCACACGCCGAAGGTGGCGCTCGACCACCCAGTCCTGGAGTGTTCTCAAATGCTGTGTGCTGTAGCCCTCACCGACTAATCGAAAGCGAAAAATCTCGCCAATGGCGGTCTGTGGTGGCTGAATTCGAATCTCTGCGCCCCGCGGCAGGCTCACATTTTGGAGCCGTTCATTCACCCGCTGCCGCGCAAGCTGATCGGATGGCCGATCATTAAAAGTGATCACCGTATAGGAGAGCCCAAACTGCGTATGAGAAAAAAGTCTGACTGAATCGGGCAGGCCAGACAGCACAACCTCAACCGGCAGGGTCACCTGCCGCTCAACCTCCTCGGCGGCTCGGCCAGGATAAAGCCCGATCACCGTAACTTGGGTATCCGAGACATCTGGAAACGCCTCAATCGGCAGATTCTTAAATGCAATCAGGCCAGAGACGATCAGCACCAGCAATAAAAACACCATCAGCAGAGGCTGATGAAGTGCGACAAATACAATCCGACGAATCAAGGCCGGCTGCCCTGGGCGGGGGTTGAATCCTGTCGGCTGGCGGCAGAACGCAGCAGGATCTGCTGCATGTAGAGATTGCCATCCGTCACTACCCGCTGATTCTGTTCAAGTCCTTTTACGATTGCCCGACCCGCAATTTCTCGACTCACACGGATCTCTTGGCGTGAAAAGCTGGTCTCAGAATTTTGGACAAAGACATATCGTTTCTCACCCACTAGGAAGACTGCATTGGCAGGGATTGCAAAAAACTGGTCCGCCCCGCCTGCCTCTATCCCAGTTGGAAGACTGACGGTGACATACATTTCTCCCTTGAGTTGTCGGGTCGGATTTTGAACGATGCCCCTGAGCCGAAAAGTGCGCGTTGTGGGATCGAGTGACTCCGAAAACTGGACTACCTCACCACGAAAGCCTTGATCACGAAAGGCAATCGAACTGATGGTGACCGCGAACGGGAGTCGAAATGGCTGAAGCTGCTGTAAATCCAGCTCGCCCAAATCAATCCAGATCCAAAGCTGGGCAGGGTCGGTTACGAGAAATAATGGCGCCACTGAGTCCTGATCGGCCCGAATTTCCTGGCCGGGATTAATCGACATTTCAGCAACCACACCGCTGATGGGTGAGCGCAGCAAAAAATATGCTCCTGCTGCGCTGAGCGAAGGCTCAGCTCCAGCGGGCTGTGAGCGCATAAACTCGGCCTTGGCTCGCCGATACTCACCTTCAGCAACTTGAAGCTCACGTTTAGAGACAATCCCCGCCTGATACAGCGTTGCTGCTCGCTGCAGGTTTGCATCAGCTAGCTGATAGTCGGCCTCCGCGCGGGCATAGTCACTCGATTGAATCTCGGCTAAAGGCTGGCCGGCCTGCACACGGTCACCGACTTTAACCAGCCCGCGAACAATGCGGCCGTTAAATGGTGAACGGATACGGCTAGTACGATCCTCTGCCCAGACCAGCCTGCCGGGATAGCCGGTCTCGACAACGCCCGCTGCATCAACTGCTTCGGTGCGAATCCCGTCAGGCCGACTGCTAAAGGTGATGGTGTTGTCGTTAACGGTGGGAGGAATTGCGGGCCGAATCCGCTTATCTTCATGGCCGAGCCAAAATAGGCCTCCCGCAAGCACCAGGAAAAATAGGGTCCATGACAGCACGAGCCGCCATCGATTCTTTAACGTCTGCAAAATAGGATGAGGGCTCGGTGAGTTCGGCTGCGCCATATGAGACTTTGCGAGTTAAGGTTGTGTTTCAGGAACGCTAACGAAACGAAAAACAGGATCGTTGGCCTGCTGCGAAACTCTCAGTAAAGCCCGCGCTAGTGCATCCGATTTTTCAAATTGCAGCCGCGCCTCGAGCGTATCGGCCTGCAATAGCCGATAGACCCGCAGGGAATCCAACATGTCCAAAAGGCTTATCGCCCGCTGCTCATAAGCAAGTCGAATGCTCGAAGACAGGCGATCGCCGAGCGGAAGAGCATTTTCCCGAAGTCGGCGCCAGCGATTCATTGCGATGTCGCGATCTTGAAGTAAAACGGCCTGCTGTGATATTGCCTGTTGTCGGAGCCGCTGCAAATTGATCTGGGCTGCAGTGACTTCAGTCTCTGCCCGGGCGATTTCACCCTCGAAACGATGCCATGCAAAAAGCGGCACCGAAAAGTAAACGCCAACCGTATTGCCATCACCGGCAGGTGCAGGATAGCGATCGGCCTGAACGCCCACCGAGACATCTCGAGTTGCAAGCCGCCGAGCAAGCGTGCGTGCCGTACTTGCCTGATCAAGCTGCGCCTGTGCAGAGGCGATCTCTGGCCGCAGGCTCAGCGGATCAGGATCAGGAAAGCCCGCCTGCAATGCAGGCCAGGGGCCTGAAAGCGTGAGCTCGGTAGGTATTGTTTGCAGACCCAGGACAAAGCCCAAGAACTGCTGGGCCCGAATGCGATCCGACTGAGCCTGTGCCCGATCGTTTTCAATACGTTGCAAGTCAATTACTACACGGCTGTAATCGGCCTGGGCAATGTCACCTGCATCTAGACGAATGCGAGAGACTTCTTCGATGCGTTGAAAGTCGCGCAATGCAGAGTCCAATAAGACCTCACGCTGTTGGCTGCTC
>JBILVT010000091.1:0-7400 GCA_044370275.1 Burkholderiaceae bacterium
AGGCCGCATCCTCCTGCGGCAGATAATCAAAAATCGTTGCCAAGGGATCCACCAGAAGCGGCAGGTAGTATTCGATGCCGGCGCCAAAAAGGCCTTTGCCTGCATCGCGATACAGACTGCAGCGCGAGGGATCACCCTCAAAGACCTCTCGCCATCGGGCCCGAAACTGCTGGGCGGATTCAGGGTGGCTTGGAAACTCTCGTCCCGGCAGAAGACGAATTTCATTCACGGTATGCACGCTGCGTTGGCTGTCAGGATCAAAGACCCGGAGGCTCTCGACTTCGTCATCCATGAGCTCGATGCGATAAGGCAGAGTGCTTCCAGTGGGATAAAGATCAATCAGCCCGCCGCGCAGCGCATATTCGCCGGGGGTTACCACTTGTGAGACAGGTGAATAACCTGCGGTAAGAAGCTGCTGCCTTAGGCGATCAGCCGAGATACTTTGGCCTTTTTGAAACAAAAAAGTATTTGCTGCCAGAAAGCTGGGGGGCGCAATACGCTGCAGGGTCGTGCTTGCCGACAATACGATCACATCGAGCAGTCCGGTGGAGGCTTCGTAAAGTGCCAGCAGCCGATCCGAGACCAAATCTTGATGGGGCGAGAACGCCTCATAGGGCAGGGTCTCCCAGTCTGGAAAAAGCCGAACACGAAGCGTTGGCGCAAAGCAGGCAATCTCCTCAGCCAAGCGCTGCGCATCCAAGGCGGATTCGCAGACGACCGCAAGGCCGGCCCCCGGGGATGCGTTGCGCTGCGACTGCCTCTGGCCGGCCCAGTGCGCAATCAGCCAGGCATCACTGCTGCCCGCGGGGCGCGCCAGCGTGAGGGTCTGTCCAGCCTTTGGCGGAACAGCCTGAAGGGCCGAAAAGGGATCGATGAATTCGCAGGACAAAAGTTAGGGCCAGGGATTTGGGTGAAAAACTGTAAATTGTAGGTTTTATGGACAGCTCAAGCAGATCCCGGGCCCCAGGCCAAGCGTCGATTAAGGCAATCGGCGCGCGCATCAACGCACAGACGCGGCTGGTGGCGGTGATTCCTGCGGCTGGCCGCGGCCAGCGAAGCGGCCTGGCGCTCCCAAAGCAATACCATGAACTCCACGGGCAGACCGTGCTGGGCATGAGCATTCGGGCCTTGGCGCAATTGTCAGAAATCGCAGTGATTGTGGTGGTGCTCGATCCGGAGGATCAGCACTGGGAGTCCAGTCACGTTGCGCGAGAGTTAAGTGACTTGCAACAGGTGGTCACGGTGGCGGTGGGTGGGCTGACCCGGGCTGCCTCTGTCGTGGCAGGCTTAAAGTGCATTGCGCAGGCGGTAGGCCAAAGGAAGGATCTCTGGGTCATGGTTCACGATGCGGCAAGACCCGCAGTGAGCGAGGCCAGCCTTCAGACCCTCTGGCAGCGGTGTCAGGGTCTTTACGATGATGCGGAGGGCGCGATTCTGGCGATGCCCATCGCGGATACGGTAAAGCGTGTTGACCCTGAAGCGGCGGCACCGATCGTTGCGCAGACATTGGATCGCAAGACCTTATGGTCGGCACAGACGCCTCAAGTCTTTCGGCTCGCGCCACTGATTGCGGCCTACGAGCGAGATATGACGGCTACTGATGAAGCCAGTGCGATGGAGCGTGCAGGCGGCCGTATTCATCTGGTGCAGGGCGATGCAAGCAATATCAAGCTCACGACACCGGGCGACATCATCTTAATTGAGGCGCTTATGAATAATCCCCAGTCTTCGTTAGCTAAGTCTTCTGCAGCAAGTCCTACGATTGCAATCGGGCAGGGCTTTGATGTGCATGCGTTGACGACCGGTAGACCCCTGATTCTTGGGGGTGTGGAAATTCCATTCGAGAAGGGGCTGGCAGGCCATTCGGATGCCGATGTGCTCCTGCACGCAATTACCGATGCGATTTTGGGCGCTGCTGGACTTGGAGATATTGGCCGGCACTTTCCTGATACCGATCCGGCCTATCGTGGCGCCGATAGCAGCATGCTTTTACGGCAGGCGGCCGCCAAGGTCGCCGCCAAGGGCTGGCAGGTTACTCAGATTGATGCGACGGTGATTGCACAGCAGCCGAAAATTGCTCCATATGCTGAACAGATGGCGCAATCCATCGCAGACTGTGTAGGCACCGCGCAGGGCTGTATCAACATCAAAGGAAAAACCACCGAACATCTTGGATTTACTGGCCGTGGTGAGGGCATCGCGGCGCAGGCTGTAGCCATGCTCAGTCGTCTTACAGTATGAATGGCACGATGCTTGGTCTGGAGTCGGCAGACGCACTGGCCTCGGTAGCGTTAGGCCAAGAGGGTGGTCAGCTTCATACGGCAACAGCGCAGGCCGGTCAGTCGCATTCCAGTCAGCTGCTGCCGCTCGCAAAAGAGCTGCTTGCCCAGTCGGGACTGAGTTGGCAGTCTCTTGCAGGATTGGTGGTTGGCATCGGTCCCGGGTCGTTTACAGGATTGCGCATTGCTTGCGGTATCGCGCAGGGATTAAGCCTGGGTTTAAATCGACCGTGTTATCCCGTGACTGGATTTGAGGCGGCCGCCTATGCCTGGTGGTCGACACACGACCATGGCGAACATCAGCAATTTTTGATTGAGTTTGATGCGCGGCTCGGGGAGTCATTCGGCGCAATTCTCGAATTTAAGCGCAAGGGCCTACAGACCGATGTGGCCTGGATCGTGGCGCCGATGGTGGTACAAAAGGCCGCAGTGCCCGATCTCGGAGTCGGGGTTCGGAATGATCAAGTCCTGATCGTACTGTCAGACCCTGACGTCAGTGCAATGGGCGTAGAGCAGTTGCCGATATCAGGATGGATGGTACGTTATGCCCGCGATCCGCATCTGAACAGGCCGGGCCAGTGGGTGAACGCCGCCGAGCTTGCCCCGCTCTATGTCCGCGAGAAGGTGGCGCAGACAATTTTAGAGCGGCAGCAGGCTGCGGATCTACAATGGTTAGAGATGCTCACTGATGATCTCGATGCCGTCATGGCGATTGAGCAGTCGGCATACCCTTTCCCCTGGACGATCGGAAATTTTCGAGACTCGCTCACCGCTGGTTATCGGCTAAGGCTTCTGCAAGAACACGGCGTGCTGATTGGATATGTCGTCTGGATGCCCGTGCTTCAAGAGGCCCATTTGCTCAACATCACTCTAGCGCCATCGCGTCAGGGCCATGGGCTGGGTGCCTGGATGATGCGTTCAATCATGGATCAGATGCGGGCAGAGGGCATGCAACAGATTTTGCTAGAAGTTCGGCCTAGCAATCAGCGGGCGCTGGCCTTATATCGACGGCTTGGTTTTACGCAGGTTGGGATTCGCAAGGGCTACTATCCCAACTCGGCAACCGCCTCAGTGACACGTGAGGATGCGGTTGTAATGCGGCGGAATTTAGAACACTGATGGCCGAACTCTCAAAAGAAGCCCTCGCGGTGCTTGAGCTAGTGCCGGCCTGGCGTCGACGTACCGCAGCGCCCGATCCGGCCACTGCGGCCTTGGTACAGCGAATTCAGCAGGTCTGTCAGGAGCTTCGCTTCTCGGCCGCCACAATTGATGAGGTTCTGTCGACTGGCCCCGGGCTGTCGGCCTGCATGGCCCAGCCCAAGGCGAAACGTGATCTCTGGGCCCGTCTCTGTCAGGCCCGACGCGCGACAGCCCAACGCTAGCCGCTCTTCATTGAAACTTAGTGGTGATGCTTCTCCACGCCGATGAGGGCGTCGAGATCGTAGTTGCGGCGATTGTGACGGTAGCGCCGAATCACTAGGGCCATGGTGCCTGCTACAAATAGACCAAAGATAATGGTGATTGTGTTGACATGCAGCTCGGCCTTAATCAGCAGCGCGTATAGGCCCAGCATGACCAGGATGTTGAGGTTTTCGTTGAAATTCTGCACCGCAATTGAGTGACCAGCAGACAAAAGCACGTGGCCCCGATGCTGGAGCAATGCATTCATCGGCACCACAAAGTAGCCGGCGAGGCCGCCGATGATGACCAGCAGCGGAATTGAGGCCCCCATGCTGCTTACAAGGGTCATGGCCGGCACAACTAAGCCCATGATGACCCCGAGCTTGAGCACCGATGGCGTTTGCTTCAGCGGCACAAATCGGGCTGCGAGAATTGCACCTCCAGCGATACCTAGAGCAACGATGCCCTGAAGAATCGCAGCCTTATCTAATTGCATACCTAATTGGTCGCGGGCCCAATGCAGCACAATGAATTGAAGTGTTGCCCCAGCACCCCAAAATAAGGTGGTGACCGCAAGAGAAATCTGGCCGAGCTTGTCACGCCACAGCGTGGTGTTGCAGTGCCAGAAATCGGCAAGTAGTTTTATCGGATTAGTGTGTTGACGCTCGTAGCGGGCACCGGTGTCCGGAATGCGCAGATTAAATAGGGCTGCAATTCCGTAGATAACGCCGATAACAAGAATCGCAGATTCCGCGGGGCTATCAATTGCAAAATCAAAGCCCGGAAAGTCGAACGACAACAGCCAGCTGCTGATGGCAGGGCTAATCAGTGCACCGCCCACCATGGTGCCCAAGATAATTGAGCTTACTGTCGTGCCCTCGATCCAGCCATTGGCGGCAACAAGGCGCTCCGGGGGTAAAAGCTCAGTGAGGATGCCGTATTTGGCGGGTGAATAAGCTGCAGCACCCAGGCCGACGACTGCATAGGCAAGCAGCGGATGGATAGCGAAAAATAACAGTCCACAGCCCGCGATCTTGATGGTGTTAGTAATGAACATGACCTTGCCCTTGGGCATGGAGTCGGCAAACGCGCCGACAAAAGGAGCCAACACCACATAAGAAACAGTGAAAAACAGTTTCAGCAGGGGTTTCATCCACTCAGGCGCAGACAACTCAATAAGCAGGGCAATCGCCGCAATCAGCAGGGCGTTATCGGCAAGCGAGGAGAAAAACTGCGCTGCCATGATGGTGTAGAAGCCGGGTTTCATGCGGTCCTTTGTGCAAGTGCGCCGTGATTAGAGCACGAACGAATAGAATGGCTTTCCATGCCGCGGCCGATACTGCTCACGATTCGAATTGATGCGATGCGTCATAACGTGTCGGTCGTAAGAAAAGCCCTCGGGCAATCCCGAATTTGGGCGGTCGCAAAGGCCAACGGTTACGGACAAGGTATTGCCCGGGCCGTGGAAGGATTCGCTGACGCAGATGGCCTCGCTGTGCTCGACATTGCAGAGGCCCAACAGGCGCGTGCTTTAGGATGGGCCAAGCCCATCTTGATGCTCGAGGGCGCCTTTGCGGCCGAAGATCTTGCCGAGATGAAGCATCTCAATGCGAGCACTGCGATTACGACCATTGAGCAGGCATCGATGTTTAACAATGCGCCAACAGTGCCTGATGGTGTGTGGATCAAACTGAATACAGGGATGAATCGTCTCGGAATTCCCTCCCGGGAAAACCATGATCAACTCGCCCGCCTGACGCAAGACTTGGGTTATCGCACGCAGTCACCGATTCATTTCATGATGCATTTCGCTTGCGCTGACATGGCAACGGGCTGGGAATCGCAATTCGACGAATTCCAGGCAGTCTTTGCTGCATTGAAGTCGCGTTTGGCCAAGCAAGTCGGTCAGGCCTCTTTGGCTAATTCTGCTGCGGTGTTCGGGCATCCACAGACCCACGCAGACTGGGTCCGGCCAGGAATCGCACTTTACGGTGCAACGCCCTTTGAGGATGCAGCGCCTGCGCGTTCAGCATCCGGCCTTGGCCTAAAGCCCGTTCAATCGCTCACCACGCAGATTATCGGCGTCCAAACGCTGAAGGCTGGAGATACGGTGGGCTATGGCGGGCGCTTTCGAGCAACCCGACCAAGTCGTATTGGCGTGATTGCTGCCGGTTATGCCGACGGCTATCCCCGTTGTGCGCCCGACGGAACACCTGTCTGGATTGCGGGCCGACGGGTACCCATCGCAGGACGCGTCTCGATGGATTTAATTACGGTTGACCTCACGGATCACCCCGAAGCGGTTGTGGGCTCCGATGTCGAGCTCTGGGGCGAACACCTGCCCATCGATTATGTGGCAAGACATTGCGGCACGGTTGGTTATGAGTTGATGACCGCAGTGATGCCTCGGGTGCCGAGAAAGATCATGGATGGCCAAAGATAAGAGTCAGTTCGTCTGCCGCGAATGCGGTCATGCTCACGCCAAATGGCAGGGTCAGTGTGATGGCTGCGGTTCCTGGAACTGCCTCGAGGAACTGGGTGCGCTCCCGATGTCCCGCAAGGGCCAGGCTCCCACGGCGCTTGCACCGTCGGGCAAGGCGGTTCGACTATCTGACGTCCAGGCCGAGGAACTGCCGCGTATTTCGACTGGCAGTGACGAGTTCGATCGCGTGTTGGGTGGCGGCTTGGTGCCGGGCGGTGTGGTCTTAATCGGCGGTGATCCCGGGATTGGTAAGTCAACGCTCTTGCTCCAGGCCTTGGTGGGACTGAGCCAGACGCATTCAACGCTGTATGTCAGTGGCGAGGAGTCGGTCGCGCAGGTCGCGCTGCGGGCCCGGCGGCTCGGTCTTGATGAAAGCGCCCTGACAGTTTTTGCCGAGATACAGCTGGAACAAATTCTTGCCCAGCTGGTGGCACAACGGCCTGCAATCGTCGTGCTCGATTCAATTCAGACCCTATACAGCGAGGCTTTTACGGCTGCACCTGGCTCGGTCTCTCAGGTGCGAGAGTGCGCCTCACGGCTGACCCGCTGGGCAAAGGAGCATGCCTGCACGGTGATTCTGGTGGGCCATGTCACCAAAGAGGGCACGCTCGCCGGGCCTCGGGTGCTGGAGCACATCGTTGACTCTGTACTTTATTTTGAGGGCGATGCCCATGCGTCTTATCGCGTTGTGCGGGCAATCAAAAACCGTTTTGGCACGGTAAATGAGATCGGTGTGTTTGCGATGACGGATCGGGGACTAAAAGCAGTCAGCAACCCGTCGGCTTTATTTCTATCGCCACGACATCTCGGCGCTGCAGGCCAGGGGCCGGTTGCAGGCTCGTGTGTGCTGGTGACTCAGGAGGGCTCACGGCCTTTGTTGGTGGAGATTCAGGCCCTGGTGGACACCGCCCATGTGCCGAATCCGCGTCGACTCTGTGTAGGCCTTGAGCCTCAGCGGCTGGCGATGTTGCTCGCAGTCTTACATCGCCATGCGGGCATTGCATGCTTTGATCAGGATGTATTTGTTAACGCCGTGGGTGGTGTCCGCATCACCGAGCCAGCAGCGGATCTGGCGGTGATGTTGGCGATTGTGTCGTCAATGAAAAATCGTGCAGTGCCAGCGGGTTTAGTGGTCTTTGGCGAGCTGGGCTTGGCGGGCGAGGTCCGTCCCGCGCCGCGTGGGCAGGAGCGGCTGAAAGAGGCCGCAAAGCTCGGATTTTCAAGGGCGATTATTCCAG
>JBILVT010000015.1:0-23753 GCA_044370275.1 Burkholderiaceae bacterium
CCGCAGAATGACTGCGTTTATGGCCGATCGGCTCCGCCTCTCTGAGCAGCAGGCCAGTCATCTCCGGGAGCGCTACTGGAAGCGTTACGGGGCGACACTGCTGGGTTTGATTCGTCATCATGAAATCAACCCCCATGAGTTTCTCTCCCAGACCCATCCCCATCACGATCTGCATCATTTTGTTCCTGCCGCTCGCGGCGGACGCTATCGGGTGAAGCAGCTCACCGGTGAGCGCTGGCTGCTGACCAACGCCTCGCGTCGCTATGCGCTAAAACTGCTGCAGCTGCTCGGTTTGCAGCGGTGTTTCGACCGTGTCATTGCCATTGAGGACATGAAGATTCTGGGCCGCCTCAGGCCTAAGCCCTCAATGCTGCTGATGCGTCGACTGCTCAGGCAGTCGGGCCGGCCGGCAGGCCGCGTTCGATTGGTCGATGATCATGATGAAAATCTCCAGGCGGCCCACCGACTCGGAATGCGCACAGCAAGAGTGCTGGTCTCAAAAACTGTCCGGATGCAGGCGCGAGACTCGGGCCGACCCTTAGCCGCCCGGCGTCCAAGTTATGTCCGGCTTCAAGTACACTGTCTCCGATCCTTGATCAGAGCCCAGCACTTTCGTTAACGCATCGCCAAGCCTATGCAGCCGGCAACCCAGCATCCCGAATCGTCAACAGCTGCGACACGGAAACGTCCGAAGCCTGGGGAGCGGCGTCTACAGATTCTTCAAACGATCGCATCGATGCTGCAAGAAGGCGCGGCGGAAAAAGTCACGACCGCCGCACTCGCAGCCAAACTCTCCTTATCCGAGGCGGCCCTGTATCGGCACTTTGCTAGTAAGGCCCAGATGTTCGAAGGCCTCCTGGATTTCATTGAAGAAACTATCTTTTCGCTGATCAATCAGATTGAATCGCGGCCCGCGGCGCCCGCGGCGCGGGCCAGAGAAATTGTCTTGATGCTGCTGGGGTTTGCAGAAAAGAATCCCGGCATGACTCGCGTGCTGATCGGGGATGCCATCGTGAACGAGGATAGTCGTCTACAGGCCCGCGTCAATCAGCTCTTGGAGCGTGTCGAGGCTTCGATTCGGCAGTGCCTGCGGCTTCAGCGGGCGGAGTCTCAGGCGGTTGAACTGGCCCCGGATTTGGCCTTGCAGTCGGCGATGGCGATGGCCTTTGTCCAGGGCCGCTGGCTGCAGTTTGCAAAGACTGGATTTCGTAAGCGGCCCTCGGATTCTGCCGAGGCAGCTGTAAAGTTTATTTTTCCTTAATCGCGGCCTGCGGCCGCTTTGGCCCGCCCGGGTTGGCATACAGGACACTGGGGATTTTGGGAGATCCGGACCTGCTGCCAGCTGACGTTTTTCATGTCGATCAGGGTGAGGGTCTGGGCTGCTGCTGGCAGAGAAGAACCCGGATGCCGGTCTCGCACAATTAATTTAATCGCTTCGGCGGCCTGGAGGCATCCCATGACGCCGACCAATGGCGAGAGCACACCGAAGGCGCCGCAGGCATGTGCAGCAGGCTCGTGCTGGGGATCAAATACGCAGGCATAGCAGGCCTGTTCAGGCTGCCGAGTGTCCATGCACATGAGCTGGCCCGACCATTCAATTGCCGCCGCACTGACAAGCGGCTTTTTGTGGGCAACACAGCGTGCGTTAATCAGTTGTCGAATCGCCCACTGATCTGTGCAATCCAGCACCACATCAGCAAGCGGAATTGCAACATCGAGAAGCGATGCATCGACAAACCGCGGTTCGGCGATCACCTCAGTTTCGGGGCTCGTGCGCCGGAGTGCGGCAGCCCCGGCAGCAACTTTGAATTGACCGATATCCGCAGGCCCAAACAGGGTCTGCCGCGCAAGGTTAGTGGCATCTACTGTATCGCCATCAAACCAGTGCAGCCTGCCAATCCCGCTTGCCGAGAGATATAAGGCGGCTGGGCAGCCTAGACCACCAGCGCCAATTAGAAGAACACGTGCGGCCTGGAGTGCAGCAACACCTTCGTCATCGATGCCATCGAGTAGCGCATGGCGACTATGACGAAGGGCCGCGTGATCAGCCACTCTCGGGCCGGGCCGATGTCGCTACCGGCCTGCCCTTTAGATGATTCAGGGCCTGCTGAAGCTGGTAGTCGTCCGCGCTGCCGAATTCAATCGGCTTAGCATCACGTGCGGCCTGGTCGGCACCATTACGTTGTTCTGGTTTTTGTGCGGCGGGCTTTTGCTTGTCGTTATCGCCGCCTTTACTCGGTGCCTCGCGGCCCGACAGATGACGATTGAGATCTGCCTCGCGGATGCGTAGCCGATCCACAATCGCACCATCCGCCGTCTCTTCGACCCAGAAATCAGGGCTAATGCCTTTGGCCTGAATGGATTGGCCCTTGGGGGTGAAATAGCGGGCTGTCGTCAGTTTGATTGCGGTGTTGCTCGTTAGCGGCAGGATGGTCTGCACGGAGCCCTTACCAAAAGTCTGGGTGCCGAGAATTTTTGCGCGCTGATGGTCTTGGAGTGCACCCGCCACAATTTCAGAGGCGGAGGCCGAGCCGCTATTGACTAATACCACCATTGGAACAGTTTTAGATTGTGGCGATAGTTTTGCCAGCGGGTCTTCTCGGCTGGAGCGCTGATAGTCTCCTGCGGCTGCAAAGTATTTGCGCTTGGAATCGTCCTGCCGGCCATCCGTCGACACCACCAAAACTTTTTCAGGAAGAAACGCGGCTGAGACTCCAATGGCACCATTTAAAAGGCCGCCGGGATCATTGCGAAGATCCAGCACTAAGGCCTTCATGGGGCCCTGCTGGGCCAATTGATTGAAGTGCTTCACAAGGTTTTCAACCGTGTGTTCCTGGAATTGGGTGATACGGATGTAGCCGTATCCGGGCTCAAGCATCTTAGAGCGCACACTCTGAATCTGAATCACATCACGAACAATCGTGAATATCAGGGGCCGATTCTCGCCCTTACGATTGATCGTCAGCGTAACGGAAGTTTTTGGCTTGCCCCGCATGAGTTTGACCGCATCATTAAGCGGCAGCCCTTTGGTGGCCTTCTCATCAATGCGAATGATCAAATCACCTGCTTTCACACCAGCACGCTCTGCAGGGGTGCCTTCAATCGGGGAGATCACCCGCACAAAGCCATCCTCAGTGCCAACCTCGAGCCCGAGTCCGCCAAATTCGCCTTGTGTGCCAACCTGCAATTCTTTAAAGGCATCAGCATCGAGATAGGCAGAGTGCGGATCCAGACCTGTGAGCATGCCGCTGATGGCCTGCGTAATGAGCTTTTTGTCCTCAACTGACTCGACATAATTCGCCTTGATGGCCCCGTAGACATCAGCAAACTGTCGGAGCTCTTCGATTGGCAGTGATGCACGCGGCTCGCGCTGGGCGACCGCCTGAAACCCCATGCTAAACAGCACGCCGCTGATCAGCCCTGCGGAGACCCAACCAACGATTTGAAGCTTTCTGGACATAACGGCTCTCTGGCCCGATTCGGGCAAAAATGACGGCAACATTAGGCTACCGCAAGGCTGAAAAGTTTAGGCGGTTTTTACCTTGCCTTGATTAGCGACCGCCGCCAAGGCGGCCTCAATGACGGCGGGGTCGGCCAAATAGCGCCGGCCAATGAAGTTCAGCTGCGCATCCAGCTCGACCACCAGGGGCTGGGCTGTGGGAATGTTCAGCGCCAACACATCAGCCTCTGACATTTGCTCCAGGACTTTCAGGAGCGCGCGAATCGAGTTGCCGTGGGCGGCAATAATCACCCGCTCCCCGGCCCGCACGCGCGGCGCGATCGCTGTATCCCAGACCGGGATAACGCGGTTAATCGTGTCTCTCAGGCACTCGGTGGCCGGCAGTAGGGTCGGATCAATGGCCGCATACCTCGGGTCGCGTGCCGGCCAAAACTCATGGGTGGGCTGCAGCGCATCGGGCCGCACATCGTAGGCCCGCCGCCACTGCAAGACCTGCTCTTCCCCATAACGGGCTGCCGTCTCGGCCTTGTTGAGGCCGGTCAGAGCGCCGTAGTGGCGCTCATTGAGGCGCCACTCCTTGTGTACCGGAATCCACATCTGATCGAGTGCATCCAGCGTGATCCAGAGGGTTCGAATGGCACGTTTGAGTACCGAAGTGTAGGCATGATCGAAGCGAAACCCTTTGGATTTCAGGAGCTCGCCGGCCTGGCGGGCCTCGCGTCGGCCCTGCTCGGTGAGGTCCACATCAACCCAGCCCGTAAAGCGGTTTTCAAGATTCCATTGGCTCTGGCCGTGCCGAAGCAATACGATCGAAAAAGTCTTGCCCATGGGCCGCATTCTATAATTTCTACCTATCAAGTCCGAATTGCGGATAAGGAGCAGCCGTGCAGTTTTTTATCGACAACATTATTCTGATCATCGCGGCCTTCATCAGCGGCGCGCTGCTGGTCTGGCCCATGGCAACCCGAGGTTCGGGCGCACGCATCGTGAATACGCTGGGTGCCACTCAGATGCTGAATTCACAAAATGCGTTGTTGATTGATATTCGGGATTCGGCAGAGATTGCAAAAGGCACGCCCCCCCAGGCGCTGCATATCCCGTTGAGCGGCCTGGCCGCGCAGATCGATGACATCAAAAAACGAATTCAACAGAGCAAGGGCCAGGCGCCGGTGATTCTGATGTGTCAAAGCGGCTGGCGTGGATCAAAGGCTGGCCGTCAGCTGAGAAAGGCCGGTGTCGAGACGGTATTTAATCTAGAAGGCGGCTTTGATGCCTGGCAGCAGGCTGGCCTGCCCGTGACCAAGCGGAGCTAAGTAAGATGGCCAAGGTAGTCATGTACAGCACAGCGGTCTGCCCCTACTGCCAGCGTGCAGAGATGCTGCTGAAACAGCGGGGCGTATCGGAGATTGAAAAGATTCGAATTGATCTCGATTCCGCCCAGCGCGATCAGATGATTGCAAAGACCGGCCGAAAGACTGTGCCGCAAATTTTTATTGGTGACCGGCATGTTGGCGGTTTTGATGATCTCGCGGCGCTTGACCGCGAGGGCGGGCTTTTGCCCCTATTAGCGGATTAGTCCGCAGAAAGAGCCTTTGGATGACCCAGCCCAATAGTGCGGCGGAACAGGCCGCAGCCGGCCCGCAGTTCAACCTTCAACGTATTTATCTCAAGGATGTCTCGCTCGAGATCCCCGATGCACCAGCGGTCTTTATCGATCAGGCGGAACCGCGGCTCGAATTTCAGATTGATACGCAGGAAAAAACCCTTCAGGCCGGACTTTTTGAGATAGGTGTCCGATGCACCGTGACCTGCCGGCTTGGCGATAAGGTGGGGTTTCTCGTCGAAGCGACCCAGGCCGGTATTTTCGAAATTCTCGGTGTCGCAGAAGATCAGCTCGCGTTGCTGAAAGGCATCTCTTGCCCGAGCATCCTGTATCCCTATCTCCGATCCAATATCGCCGATGTGATTCAGCGCGCAAGCTTTCCGCCGGTCCATTTGGCGGAGTTGAATTGGGAAGCTTTCTATCAGCAGCGGCGGGCCCAATCGGCAGCCCAATCCCAAGCCTCTGATAGCGGCCTGATTCTGCCGACCCAGTAGGCATGCCCGCGCCCGAGCTCTCGTTGCCGACGCTGGTGATCGGCGCGGGTGCCTGGGGCACCGCGGTCGCGGTTCAATTCGCTGCGCGTGCGCAGCAGGGCTGCGTGAATCTCTTGGCCCGTGACGCGCAATTGATTCAGGCCATGCAGCATGATCATGAAAATCGCAGATATCTGCCCGGCATTCGTCTGCCGAGTCAGTTGGGCCTATCGGCGGACCTCGCACAGGCGGCTCGCAGTTGGCGTATTCGGGCCCAGGCCCATCGGCAGGATCATCCGCAGCAATCACTCCATGGGCTGGTGATTCTTGCAACACCGGTGTCGGGCCTAGAAGAGGCTGCGACGCGCTTGATGCAGCAGCTCGGTCCCCCCGAGCCCGGCGAGGCAATTCTCTGGCTTGCAAAGGGACTCGCTTTGCACAAGG
This sequence comes from Burkholderiaceae bacterium, assembly GCA_044370275.1. Lineage (GTDB taxonomy): Bacteria > Pseudomonadota > Gammaproteobacteria > Burkholderiales > Burkholderiaceae_A > Lacustribacter. The sequence goes on from JBILVT010000015.1 coordinate 5,981, forward strand.
ACACGCAGGCCCGGGCGGCTGTATTGAGCTGGCCACACGAGATTATTCAGCGCTGTTGTCCCGGCTGGCCAACCGCAGCGCTCTCCGGGCCCAGCTTTGCGCAAGAAGTCGCTCAGGGCCTGCCTGCTGCACTCTCTGTAGCGAGCCAGCAGTTGGAATGGGCCCGTGCGATCGCACAGTCTTGCCATGGCGGCGGTCTGCGGCTTTATCCCACCGATGACCTAATCGGTGTTGAGCTTGGTGGCGCCATGAAAAATGTTTTGGCGATTGCCGCAGGCGTCTGCGATGGTTTAGCGTTGGGGGCCAATGCCCGGGCCGCCTTGCTGACGCGCGGACTTGCTGAGATGTCGCGACTAGGCCATGCCATCGGTGCACGGCCCCAGACCTTTATGGGCCTAGCGTGTCTGGGCGATCTTTTGTTAACGGCAACGGGTGATTTATCGCGCAATCGTCGTGTTGGTCTTGCGCTTGCGCGTGGCGAATCAATTGCGCAAATCGTGCAGCAGCTTGGACATGTCGCTGAGGGCGTGAGTTCTGCGCCTGCCCTGCTGGCTTTGGCGCAGCGGTCCGGTGTTGAGGTGCCGATTACTGCAGGCGTCTGCAAACTGATCGATGGCCATTGGACCGCCCAACAGGCGATCGCTGCCTTACTGGACCGGAAGTTACGCGATGAATTCGAGGGTTAAGTCTGTCACTGTGTTCTGCGGGGCCCGAAGTGGCGCGGACGCCCGTTGGGAGCAGCTTGCCCGCGAGGTGGGCGCTGGCCTCGCACAGCGCGGAATCGGCCTGGTGTTTGGTGGCGGACGCAATGGCTTGATGGGCGCAGTTGCTCAAGCAGCCATCGATGGGGGCGCCAAGACAACCGGTGTGATTCCCGAGAGCCTCCTGTCGATTGAGCCTGCCAAAGATGGTCTCACCGAACTTTTCATTGTGGATTCGATGCATACACGCAAGTTCATGATGTCAGAGCGCGCCGACGCGTTTCTGGTGCTGCCGGGCGGCATCGGCACGCTTGAGGAATTTTTTGAGACCTGGACCTGGCGACAGCTCGGGTTACATGCAAAGCCCATCGTGCTGCTCAACGCGTTTGATTACTACACGCCGATGCTGGAGTTCTTGGCGTCAGGCGCCGAAGCAGGATTTATTCGCGCTGAGCATCGTGATCACATCCGCGTAGCAACTACTGTGGCTGAAGCGCTCAGGCTATTGGGCAGTCCGAATTAAATCGCACCATCAAAATTAAGCTGCCGCCAGGCCTCATAGACTCCGATTGCGACCGCATTGGAGAGGTTCAGGCTTCGGTTATCCGGCCGCATTGGAATTCTGAGCCGCTGCGTGGACGGAAACTCATGGAGCAGCTCACCTAAGCCTTTGGTCTCGGATCCGAAGACAAGCCAGTCGTCTCTAAAAAATCGATGATCGAAAAGTGATTGCTGACCCTTTGTTGTGATTGCAAACATGCGATCCAATGCCGCGGATGTTGTTTCAAGAAAATGCTGCCATGACGGGTGGACCTCAAACGACGTCCGCTCGCGATAGTCCAGACCCGCACGACGCATTTTGCTGTCATCGATTGGAAATCCGAGTGGCTCCACCAAATGCAGCCGAACGCCGGTGTTCGCGCAGAGACGGATGATGTTCCCAGTGTTAGGCGGTATTTCCGGCGCGACTAACACAATGTTGAGCATGGCTTGGCCTTAAGGTTTCAGTCCGTAGGCGGATGCTCCTACGCGCGCAATCACGGCGGCACCGATCACCTGCCCGCCGCAGCAGTGGATTGCGCGAATGGCTTCGCGTAGGGTGCTGCCACTGGTCATGATGTCATCAAGAAGTATCACACGTTGGTGGGCGACTGCCCGATTGGCCCGAAAACTCTCTGATAAATTTTCGCGACGACTTGCGCGGCCAAGCGCCGCCTGCCGCGGGGTGTTTCTGATTTTTTCGAGCCAACGCTCGCGCATCGAGATTCCCCAGTGTCGGGCCGCCATGCGGGCAATGATGGCGGATTGGTTATAGCCCCGCCGAGCAAGCCTTCTTCGAGAGAGCGGAATTGGAACCGCGACGGGTGAGGGCCCCATCCAGGGCCGAGGTAATGCGCCAAGCTGCTGGCCAAGCAAGGCTGCAATCGGCCAGACACCATGGTATTTCGATTGATAGATCAGTTCGGTCAGCGGCCCACCGTACACCTCACGCCAGAGAACCGGTATACGGCTGCTTTCAACGCGCAGGGTGGTGACTCCCCATGGAGTCCGGGCAATGCGATGCGTGCAGCTAGCGCAGAGTTCCTCACCTTGGGCATACGTTGCGCAGAGTCGGCATGGCGCGTGCAGTGCACGACGCAAAAGCTGCCGTAGGCCCGAAAAACAAGGGATTTCAAACACTGCTTGACTATACTGAGCCGGTGCAAAAAGATCCCCTCATCCGGCCGGTCGATCCCCACAGTGTGCGGCTTCAGCTGCAGCGGCGATCGGCAGCTAAGGTGGCGCGGCACCCGTTTTGGCAGCAGGCGCAGGCCCGACTTTTAGATCGTTTCTCGTATATCCGTCGGCCGTCTGGCGTTCGCTTTGACCACAGCATTGAAATGCTTGGGCAGCCGATACATCTGGACGCAGGCTCGCTGCACCTGGTCTGGTCGGTCGGACTGCTCGCCTACTTGTCCGATCTCCGAGCCACGCTCGGCTTTTGGTCCAGCCGACTGGCGCCTTCGGGACTTCTGATGTTTGTGACCTTTGGTCCGGACACGTTGCGCGATCTGGCGATGGCCCTTGGGGATACAGCGCAGTCTCAGCATGTGCCGGCCCACCCCGATATGCACGACATTGGGGATGCATTGGTCAGCGTGGGTATGAGTGACCCGGTGATGGATGCGGAATGGCTGGAGTTCACTTATTCCACAGCCGAGTCGGCCTTGGCCGATATCCGTGCGCTTGGTGGTAACCCACTGATCGGCAGGCCTGCGGGCCTGTCGGGTAGCGCTTGGCGGGGCCGGGTCCTGAGGGCCTTAGAGGCTCTTCGGGACGCGGGGCTGATTCGATTAAGGATCGAGTGTGTCTTCGGCCATGCCTGGGCCAGGGATTTGCAATCACCACGAAAAGCCGACGATCCGGGCCAGATGAGGCCGATTGTCTGGGCGCCCAAAAATCACAGAGATCCCTAGCCCGTCTATAATCTGAAAGACTTAGTCGTCAGGCTTAAGCAGTTGGGGGAGAGGCATGGAGGCTTTGTCGAAGTCATGGGTGTTGCGGCGCAATTGCGCCCTTTCACCGCAGCAGTTGGGCGTGTCGTTTTGCATTATTGGCGCCACATCCATGCTGATTGCGAGCGCCTGGGCAGTCACAGGCGCATGGATCGTTCTCCCCTTTGCAGCCATTGAGCTGCTGATTCTCGCGGTCGCATTTCTGGTCTATGCCCGACACGCGCGAGATCAGGAGCGGATCACGCTTGCACAGGACTGCGTGCGGGTGGAAGTCCTGCTCGGGGAGTCGCTTCGGCGAGTGGAGTTCCCCCGGGCCTGGCTGCGCTGCAGGATGGAGGAGACGCCGAAGGGGATGGTCCGGCTGGACGGCCCGAGCGGCGGAATTGAAGTCGGGCGGTTTGTAAGTCTGGACGATAGAAAGCGGTTTTTTGAAGAATTTCGATTAGCGCTGGCGGTCTAAAAGGATCGCACGGCGCGGTGAAAAGAAGAGTTAAGACGGGGAGAGCTGGTATATGGATGGACGTTACAACCTGCAGACACCAGTAACAGGAATCGCATCGGACCTCTACACGATGCACACGGTCCTGCTGTGGATCTGCCTTGCAATTTTCGTGGCGGTGTTTGCCGTCATGTTTTATTCAATCTATGCCCACCGCAAATCCAAGGGTCACAAAGCTGCGGATTTCCACGAGAGCACGGCCGTTGAAATTGCTTGGACCATCGTCCCGTTCCTGATTGTGGTGGTCATTGGCATCTATGCAACACCTGTGGTGATTGCCCAGAAAAACACAGCCGATGCGGATATCACGATTAAAGCCACTGGCATGCAGTGGAAATGGGGCTACGACTACCTGAAGGGCGAGGGCCAAGGCATCTCTTTTGTGTCGGGCCTTTCCACGCCGCGTGATCAGATTCTGGGCCTGGCCCCCAAGGGCGAGCACTATTTGTCGGAAGTCGATAACCCGATGGTGGTTCCCGTGGGCAAAAAGATTCGTATGGTGATCACCGCCAACGATGTGATTCATGCCTGGATGGTGCCGGCCTTTGGCGTCAAGCAGGATGCGATCCCGGGCTTTGTTCGAGATACCTGGTTTAAAGCAGAAAAAGAAGGCACTTACCGCGGGCATTGTGCTGAGCTCTGCGGCAAAGACCATGCCTTCATGCCGATTGTGGTGAAGGTTGTCTCGGCTGAGGAATATGCCAAGTGGATCGCTGCCCAGCCGAAGCCTGCCCCCTTAAAGACCGCTGCTGTGGCAGCGCCCGTTCAAAAATAAACCGCAGACCGCCCGATCAAGGAGAACTCAATGAGCGCAGTACTTGGACCTCAGCATGGAATTGCTGGTCACGACGATCATGCCCATGATCATCCGCACGGCTGGCGGCGCTGGCTGTTTGCAACGAACCATAAAGACATCGGCACGATGTATCTCTGGTTCAGTTTTGCGATGCTGTTTGTCGGCGGCTTTTTGGCCCTTGGCATACGTGCTGAGCTCTTCAAGCCCGGCTTGCAGATTCTGAATCCAGAACTCTTTAACCAGTTCACCACTATGCACGGCCTAATCATGGTGTTCGGCGCCATCATGCCGGCCTTTGTAGGCTTTGCGAACTGGATGATTCCGCTGCAGATTGGCGCAAGCGATATGGCGTTTGCGCGGATGAATAACCTGAGCTTCTGGCTGCTGATTCCTGCCGCGTTACTGCTGGTGAGTTCGTTTTTTGTGCCCGGGGGTGCAACGGCGGCAGGCTGGACCCTTTATGCACCGCTCTCCACTCAGATGGGTGTTGGCATGGACATGGCGATTTTCGCGGTCCACATTCTGGGCGCAAGCTCCATCATGGGTTCGATCAACATCATCACCACAATCTTGAACATGCGCGCGCCGGGCATGACGCTGATGAAGATGCCGATGTTTGTGTGGACTTGGCTCATCACTGCCTATCTTCTGATTGCGGTGATGCCAGTGCTGGCAGGCGCCATCACCATGATGCTGACCGATCGCCACTTTGGTACAAGCTTCTTTAATGCGGCAGGTGGCGGTGACCCGGTGATGTACCAGCACATCTTCTGGTTCTTTGGCCATCCCGAGGTCTACATCATGATTCTTCCGGCCTTCGGCATCGTTTCGGAGATCATCCCGACCTTCTCCCGTAAGCGCCTCTTTGGCTATAGCTCTATGGTCTATGCGACCGCATCGATTGCGATTCTGTCGTTTGTAGTCTGGGCCCACCATATGTTCACCACGGGCATGCCAGTAGCAGGCCAACTCTTTTTCATGTACGCCACCATGCTGATTGCGGTGCCGACCGGCGTGAAGATTTTCAATTGGCTGGCCACCATGTGGCGTGGGTCGATGACATTTGAGACCCCAATGCTTTTTGCGATTGGCTTTATCTTCGTGTTCACGATGGGCGGCCTAACAGGCATCATCCTCTCCGTGGCGCCGCTCGATATTCAGCTGCACGACACCTATTACGTTGTGGCCCACTTCCACTATGTGTTGGTGGCGGGATCGCTCTTCGCACTCTTTGCGGGTCTGTATTACTGGCTGCCTAAATGGACTGGCCACATGTATGACGAGACCCTGGGTAAGTGGCATTTCTGGATGTCGATGGTCTTTTTCAATATCACCTTCTTCCCCATGCACTTCTTGGGCCTAGCCGGCATGCCACGCCGCTATGCGGACTACAACATGCAGTTCGCGGACTTCAACGCCTTAGCCTCCGTAGGCGCATTTGGCTTTGGACTCACCCAGCTGCTGCTGCTCTACATCATCATCAAATGCATCAAGGGTGGTCCCAAGTCAGCGGATAACACCTGGGAGAGCGACCAGGGTGGCCTGGAGTGGACAGTGCCGTCGCCGGCGCCCTTCCACACCTTTGAGACGCCCCCGGCTTTCAAAGGCCAAAACCACTAAGCCTGAGTTCAAAGTGGCCCAAGAGCAGCGCTCAAATCTGCGGCTTGCCCTGATTCTCGCATCAGTGGCAGCCGCGTTTTTTGCGGGCATCGTGGCGAAGTATTTTCTGTTCCCGGTATGAGTCAGACGCCTGAATCCAGCCCAACGCCGGACACCCCGGCCAAGCCCACTGCGGAAAACAGCCGGATGATGGGCAAGCTTTTGATGGTGGCAATTCTGATGTTTGGTTTTGGATTTGCGTTGGTGCCTTTCTACGAAAAGATCTGTGAAATTACGGGCATCAATGTATTAGCAAGAAAAGATAAGCTGAACTACGCCGAGGCCCGGGAGTTCGCCCGCAATACTCAGGTGGATACCAGCCGCAGCATTACGATTGAGTTTGATGCCAACGTTCAGGGCTCAATGTTGTTTAAGCCGAAGGTGGCGTTCATGAAGGTCCATCCGGGTGAGCTGGCCACCGTCACCTACGAGATCATCAACGTGACCAGTCATGACCTGGTGGGCCAGGCGATTCCGAGCTATGCGCCCCGTCACTCGGCAAGCCACTTTAAAAAACTTGAGTGTTTTTGTTTCGAGCAGCAGGCCCTCAAGGGCAGCCAGAAGCGTGAATTCCCAGTGGTCTTCGTGATTGATCCGAAGCTGCCTTCCGACATCGGCACGATTACCCTGAGTTATACGTTTTTTGAAGTCGCGGGCTTGAAGTCCGCCACAGGACCTGGCCCGATCGTGGTGCAGCCCGTTAAGACTGGGGGCTGAGCGGTTGGGTGATTTAAAGCAGGCGTCTGCCCGCAGCAGCAGCTTTCTGCAGACACTTGCCGCGGTGCTGTGGTCGTTTTTTGGGGTCCGAAAGGGCCGCGATCATGATCGCGATATGGCCAGTCTAAATCCGGTGCATGTCATTATCACCGGCGTGTTGGCAGGAGCGTTGTTTGTGGTGTCATTGGTTGTGCTGGTCCGATTTATTCTGGGTTGACCGACCTGCACTGCTGGATGTTTCAAAAATCGGAATGATTTGGTAACGGATTCGTTTAAAGAAAGTAATTGAAAGGGAGATCGATGAGTTCAACAAGCCACGCACCTTACTACTTTGTGCCCGCGCCCAGTAAGTGGCCGGCCGTCGGATCGATCGCGATGATTCTGACCCTTTTCGGCGCAGTCGGCACGATCAATGGCCAAGCCCATGGCCCCTGGACACTGCTGGCCGGCTTTGTGGTTTTAATTTATATGTTCTTTGGCTGGTTTGGCACCGTCATTGCAGAGTCCGAGTCGGGCCAGTACAACAGTCGAGTCGATGCGAGCTTTCGCTGGAGCATGAGCTGGTTCATCTTCTCCGAGGTCATGTTCTTCGCAGCATTTTTTGGTGCCCTGTTCTATGCCCGGGTGATCTCAATGCCCTGGCTCGGCGATCTGGACCATAAGTCATTTTTATGGCCAGACTTTCTCGCCCAATGGGGTAAGGGCAGTGGCCCAGCTGGCCTGATTGAAGAATACAAAACGATGGGTCCGTTTTGGATCCCGACCATCAACACGGCGTTGTTGTTGACCTCGGGTGTGACCCTCACCATCGCGCATCACGCACTGCGTGAGAACCATCGCGGCAAGCTGAATTTCTGGCTGACGGCCACCATTTTGCTGGGATTTATTTTTGTGGGCTTTCAGGCTTATGAGTACATCCATGCCTATCGTGATCTGAACCTGAAGCTGACTTCAGGTATTTTCGGCTCAACATTCTTTATGCTCACAGGCTTTCACGGATTTCATGTCTGTGTCGGCGCCATCATGCTGACTGTTGTACTCGCTCGATGTGTGCGGGGTCATTTCAGGCCGAATCACCACTTCGCTTTTGAGGCTGCCGCCTGGTACTGGCACTTCGTTGACGTGGTCTGGCTGGGGCTTTATATCCTGGTGTACTGGCTGTAACTTAGTAGCGCAGGCCCGTCGACTCGATCCAGCCGAGTTGATGGGCGGCGATTAAAAAAAGAAACAGCGCCACCGAAAAGCCCACGCGAAGCGCGAGGGCCTGCACGGTCTTATTGCTCGTGCCTTTATCGCGCATCAAGTAAAACAATGCGGATCCAAGGCTAAAGAGAATGAGAACAAAAACAAGGGCAATAAAAATTCGCATGGGCCTCCTATTGTGCAGGAGTCCGCGTCGGTGACCAGTCGACCTGTCCGAGCCTGGGCGGCCGTCATCGTGTTTCTTGGACTTTCCGCCACCGCAATACAACTCGGCCTATGGCAGCTTGGCCGAGCTGATGAGAAGCAGGCCATGATCGATCTCCGCACGGGCCGTCAGACGCCGGCTGCATGGGGCAGCCCAGAGTCACCATGGAAAAACGGAATCGCCGCACAGGATCTTGACCAGCAGCGGGTGGTGCTGACCGGAAAGTGGCTGTACTCGTCATCGATTGCTCTCGATAACCGAGCCTGGGAGGGCCGCGCAGGAGTCCATGTGCTCTCCCCCTTGGTGCTGGCCGACTCCAGTCGGGTCTGGGTCAATCGTGGCTGGATGCCGAAGCCGCCGGGTGTGAATCAGGTGGTGATTCCCGAGGCCGTTGATGCGGTACGCCTTGAGGGCTTAGCGCTTGCCTCCGTAATGAAGCGAATTGAGTTGGGCAAGCAGGGCCCAGGCCAGGCGACAGACAATGTCTGGCAAAACTTTGACTGGCAGGCCTCTCAGCGGCGCATTGGCGATGATCGGGTCTGGCCGGTGATTGTCTGGCAGATGTCCGAGGCTTCTGACGGGCTTATGCGTCGACTGCCCGAGGTCGAAGATGATGTTTCCAAGCATCTGGGCTATGCCGCACAGTGGTTTTTGATGTGCCTAGCATGCCTGTTTTTTGCGTTTCGACTTCGGCCTCGCCGGCCGAAGCCCGCCATCAGCACCCCGAATTAGAGAAATGATTCAATGAGACCGCAGCACCGTCGAAACCTCTGGCCGCTCTGGGGCGTGTTGGCCGTAACACTGGCGCCCGTGATTGCCTCTTACATCACTTACTACGGCATTAAGCCCGAGGGCAGAACCAATTACGGAGACTTTGTTGAGCCTCAGGTGACTGTGGTTTCGCTGCCGGTACGCCCCGTAATTAGCCCAAAATCCGAGAGTGCCTTTATCGCAGTTCAGGCCGAGCCCCGGACTCGCCGGCCGCTTACGACACTCGGGGACTGGTCAGGCCGATGGCTGATGGTCAGGATTGGACCATCAGATTGCGCCCAGGCCTGCCAGCAGGAGCTCTGGCTGATGCGCCAGCTACGACTCACCACCGGCCGTGAGCGGGATCGTGTCGAGCGCGTATGGATTCTCACTGATGGGGGCAGTCCAGATACTGCGTTGATGGCTGAGCATGAGGGCCTCTGGGTAGTAAGGCTTGGCGCAATGGCGGACCAAGACGTCCTGATGACCAATTGGTTGTCGGTGGCTGCGCAGTCTGTCTCCCGAAACGCTGGCGCTAGTAATATCTGGATGATTGACCCACTGGGAAATCTGATGATGCGCTTTCCCGATAACCCCGATCCCAGCAGTATGAAAAAAGATCTGAATCGTTTATTGAAAGCGTCTCGCATCGGCTAAGCCCAGCCGAACTGTTTTATGAGTGACTTCACCCTTCCTCAATCCTCCCTGCTCAAGCAGTATCTGGCGCTGACCAAGCCTCGGGTGGTGATGCTGATCACCTTCTGCGCGGTAATTGGTATGGCGCTGTCGACACCAGGCTGGGTGCCACTTGGAATTCTGATCAACGCCACGGTGGGCATCACGCTAGTTGCAGGTGCGGCTGCCGCAATTAACTGTTTGGTTGAGCAACATATCGATGCAAAGATGGCCCGCACTGCCTGGCGCCCGCTGCCCTCAGGCACCCTGACACCCTTCCAGACTCTGGTGTTCTCCGGAATTCTTGGTGGCATCGGAACCTTTTTGCTGTACGCCTTTGTTAATCCACTCACGACCTGGCTGACACTCGCTACTTTTGTTGGCTACGCAATTGTCTATACGGTGATTCTTAAGCCGCTTACTCCGCAAAACATTGTGATCGGGGGTGCATCGGGCGCGATGCCACCGGTGCTCGGCTGGGCTGCGGTAACTGGCCAGGCACCCATTGAGGCCTGGGTTTTGTTTCTGATTATTTTTGTCTGGACGCCGCCCCATTTCTGGGCGCTTGCGCTGTATCGCACCGATGACTACGCCCGCTCGGGCCTTCCGATGCTGCCAGTGACCCACGGCGCTCGATTCACGCAGCTGCAGATCCTGCTTTACACACTGCTGCTGGTTGCAACGACGGCGCTGCCGGCCCTCATTGGAATGAGTGGTGTGGTGTATCTCGCCTCTGCCTTATTGCTGGGCGCATATTTTTTATGGCTTGCCTGGAAGCTTTATAAAAATTATTCTGAGCCGCTTGCCCGTAAGACCTTTAAGTATTCGATTAACTACCTGGCCCTGTTGTTTGCCGCACTCTTGCTGGATCACTACTTGCTTTAGTGCCCCTTCGCTGGATTGGGGTAATTGGTGCTGTGCGGGTCATCGCACACACCGAAACCCGATGTACACCACTCGGGTATCCCGAGGCTTGGTTGCAATATCCGATTCCTGCTGACGTTCTGGCCCATACCACCAGGAGCTGCTGCGCGTGATGCGCTCATTGCCGCTGCCAGTATCGATCCATTCCCAGACGTTACCGCCCATGTCATGTAGACCATTCACCCCTGCTGGTGTGGTCATTACCGGTACATGGCCCACACCGCGGATCAAACTGCCGGCCGGTGCAGCGCCATCGTATTTTCCGCAGCCGCTTAAACAATGGCTACTCGCTGCAGATTCACCGCTCGGATAAGGATAGCGCTTGCCTTTTAAAAATCCTGCGGGCAAACGTTCACGCTGCTCGAGATAAGCAGCCTGGACCCATTCACGATCGGTTGGAAGGCGTTTGCCAAAAAATTTACAGATCGACTGGGCTTCATCGAACGTTAGATGAACCGCGGGCTCCCGATCGAGCGCAGGAACTCCGAATGGCGTCCGCCAAGTCCAGCCTGATTTTTTCGTCCAGCCGGCTTCATACACATAACCACCGCCCTCGCGTTCAGCCTGACTGATGAACCCCGTTGTTTTTGCCATCTGTTTGACTTGACCGATGGTCATCTCATGAAGATCCCACTGCAGTCCGTGTACGACCGCAGTTGTGCCGATATCGCTTTTTGCCTGAGCCTTTTCATGCGGCGAAAGACCAGCAAATAAATAGATGGGCAGAGCGATCAGGGCCGAAAGCAGTCGGTTTGCACCCTGCGCTGACATTGCAATGGCCGGCTAAAGACGAAAGACCGAAAATTAAGACAGGGCGAGCCGAAGCTTTTTGAGAGCTGCAGCCTCAATCTGCCGAACCCGCTCCGCAGAAATTCCAAAACGCGCAGCCAATTCGTGAAGCGTTACAGCCCCACCTTCTTCATCCTCTTTAAGCCAGCGGGCCATTACGATCTCTCGGCTGCGCTCATCGAGCTGGTGTAGCGCGCGCAGCAGGCCTTGGGATTGCATTGCCGCTGACTGTTCGGTCTCCACCACCTGGGCTGGATCCGCATTGGGGGCGGCTAAGTAAGCAATCGGGGCAAATCGTTCCTCGGCAGAATCGCCAGGGGCCTCGATCGCAATATCCCCTCCCGAAAGACGCTGGTCCATCTCTAGGACTTCGCTTGGCGCAACATTTAATTCCCGGGCAATCTGTTTCGCCTGGTCTGCGGAGACGCCCTCCTGAACACCGAGGGCCTGTTTGATCGACCGAAGATTGAAAAATAGTTTGCGCTGCGCTTTGGTGGTGGCAATCTTTACCAGCTGCCAGTTGCGCAGGATGTATTCGTGGATCTCGGCCTTGATCCAGAGGATGGCAAAGGAGACAAGCCGCACCCCCCGGGTAGGATCAAAGCGCTTTACGGCTTTCATCAGCCCGACATTTCCCTCCTGGATAAGGTCAGCCTGGGGAAGGCCATAGCCCTTGAACTGCCGGGAAATCGAGACCACAAGTCTTAAGTGAGTTAATACTAACTCTCGTGCTGAATCAAGATCGTTCGACACTCGAAACCTGAGGGCGAGCTCCTCTTCCCGCTCTGCGGATAGTAACGGGAACTGTTGGACAGCCCGGATATAGGCATCCAGGTTGCCTACTGGTGACAGAGAAAAGGCGGTCAGGGCATGGTCAGCCGAGAGAGCCTGGGCACTCATTGGGAAAGCCTCCGAAAGCGTTTTTAGATTGATAGGGCTAAGTCTAGCACTCTAGGTTCGGGAGTGCTAAACCCCCAAGTTGCATTCCTGCGACGCGCTACGGCGTCGGCCGGACAAAGTCCTCCTGCCTGGCGGGTTTTGCCCTACTATCCCGTCTCTTCAATTTTCGGTCGCGGGGGTCTGGGCCATGAAGTTTCGCTTTCCGGTCGTAATCATTGACGAAGACTTCCGCTCGGAAAATGCCTCCGGCCTGGGGATTCGCGCGCTTGCAGATGCTTTGGAAAAAGAAGGTGTCGAGGTCTTGGGCGTGACGAGTTACGGCGACCTCTCGCAGTTTGCTCAGCAGCAAAGCCGTGCCTCCGCCTTTATTTTGTCTATCGATGACGAGGAATTCGGTGCAGGCTCGCCCGAAGAAACGGATGCGGCGCTGAAAAATATTCGGGCCTTTGTTGGTGAGATCCGTTTTCGCAATGCTGAGATCCCGATTTATATGTATGGCGAGACGCGGACTTCACGCCACATCCCCAATGATGTTTTGCGCGAACTACACGGATTTATTCATATGTTTGAGGATACGCCGGAGTTCGTGGCCCGACATATCCTGCGCGAGGTGAAGTCCTATATGGATTCGCTGGCGCCACCCTTTTTTCGGGCCTTGTTGGAATATGCCCAGGATGGATCTTATTCCTGGCATTGCCCGGGCCACTCTGGCGGTGTGGCATTTCTGAAGTCTCCGGTTGGGCAGATGTTTCATCAGTTTTTTGGCGAGAACATGCTCAGGGCGGATGTCTGCAATGCCGTCGATGAGCTGGGACAGCTCTTGGATCATACCGGCCCGGTAGCAGCCTCAGAACGCAATGCCGCCCGAATTTTTAATGCCGACCATTGTTTCTTTGTGACGAATGGGACCTCAACATCTAACAAAATTGTTTGGCATGCATCGGTCGCGCCCGGCGATATCGTTGTGGTGGATCGCAACTGCCATAAGAGCGTGTTGCATGCGATTACGATGACTGGGGCCATTCCGGTGTTTTTAATGCCGACCCGAAATCACCTCGGCATCATTGGCCCAATTCCGCTTGAGGAATTCAAGCCAGAGAATATTCGGAAAAAAATTGAGGCGAACCCTTTTGCACGTGAGGCCCTAAAAAATGGAAACGGCAGCGCTCATCCCAGAATTTTGACCATCACGCAAAGCACATATGATGGTGTGTTGTACAACGTAGAAATGATTAAAGAGGTGATCGGTAGCACCATTGACACCTTACATTTCGATGAAGCCTGGATTCCGCATGCCTGTTTTCATGATTTTTATAAAGACATGCATGCCATCGGAAAGGATCGTCCGAGGCCGAAAGATCCACTGGTATTTTCAACACAATCTACCCATAAGCTATTAGCGGGCCTGTCACAGGCCTCGCAGGTGCTGGTGCAGGAAAGCGAGACCCGTCAACTCGACCGGGACCTCTTTAACGAGGCGTATCTGATGCATACCTCGACCAGTCCGCAGTACGCGATCATCGCCTCACTCGATGTGGCGGCCGCCATGATGGAGCCGCCAGGCGGAACCGCCTTGGTTGAGGAGTCGATCGTCGAGGCTTTGGATTTTCGCCGGGCCATGCGCAAGGTGGATGAAGAGTTCGGCCTGGACTGGTGGTTCAAGGTCTGGGGCCCAGAGGATGTCACCGCGGATAGCTGGGGCATGGCCAATCGCTCGGAGTGGGAGCTCGACCCCAACGATGACTGGCACGGCTTTGATGGACTGGTGCCGGGATTCAATATGCTGGATCCAATCAAATCCACGGTGATCACTCCGGGACTGAATATCAAAGGGGAGTTTGATGCCCGCGGTATTCCGGCTTCGATCGTGACCAAGTATCTCGCCGAGCATGGTGTGATTGTCGAGAAGACTGGCCTTTATTCGTTTTTCATCATGTTTACGATCGGCATCACCAAGGGCCGCTGGAACACACTGCTAACCGCCTTGCAGCAATTCAAAGACGACTATGATAAAAATCAGCCAATGTGGCGCGTGCTGCCAGAGTTTTGCGCCAAGCAGCCGCAATACGAGCGCGTTGGTCTGGCGGATCTCTGCCAGCAGCTGCATGATATGTATAAGGCCAACGATATTGCCCGGCTGACCACCGAGATGTATCTCTCGAATATGAATCCTGCAATGAAGCCAGCCGAAGCGTTTGGTTATCTGGCTCACCGCAAGACCCAGCGGGTGCCTATTGATCAGCTCGAGGGCCGCATCACTACGAGCCTGCTCACCCCTTATCCGCCGGGTATTCCGCTGCTGATTCCTGGCGAGCGTTTTAATAAAACCATCATTCAGTATCTGCAGTTTGCGCGCCGCTTTAATGCTGAATTTCCCGGCTTCGAGGCCGATATCCATGGGCTGGTCGAGCAAAAGGTTGGCGGCAAAATCGAATATTTCGTGGATTGCGTGCCGGCATAAGTCACAAACCAAGCTTTTAAAGATTGCCCACCAATGCCGCCGCAAAGGCCTTCGCATCAAAGGGCTGCAGATCCTCAATGCCTTCGCCTACGCCGATGTAGCGCACCGGGATGGGCCGTGCTTTCGCAATCGCCAACAGCACACCGCCTTTCGCCGTGCCATCGAGTTTTGTCACGACGAGTCCACTTAAGCCTAAGGCATCATCGAAGGCCTTGACCTGGGCAATCGCGTTTTGGCCGGTGCCACCATCAATGACAAGCCAGACCTCGTGAGGCGCATCGGGCAGTGCCTTGGCCATAACGCGCTTGACCTTCTTAAGTTCCTCCATCAGGTGCAGTTGCGTGGGTAGCCGGCCGGCAGTGTCGACAATGACGACATCGACGTGGCGCGCAACCCCGGCGCTGACCGCATCGTAGGCCACTGCCGAGGGGTCGCCCTGGGCCTGCGAAATCACATCAACCTGATTACGCGCGCCCCAGACCATGAGCTGCTCCCGGGCTGCGGCCCGAAACGTATCGCCGGCCCCGAGCAACACCGTTTTTCCTGCGCTTTTCCAGGCATGGGCAAGCTTGCCGATCGATGTGGTTTTCCCTGCCCCATTCACCCCAGCCACCATCACGACATTCGGGCCTGCACCGGCCGTTGGGCGATTCAAGCCATCTCCAGCCAAGGGGGAAAGAGCCCGCTCGATACAGTCGGCCACTGCCTGACGCAGCGCCTGTGGCGGGCTGTCATCGTTGAGCCCATGCGCCTTAATCTCCTGCCGAACATCGCGCATTAAGTCGGAGCTGGCCTGGCTGCCCACATCAGCTGTGAGTAACGCAGTCTCGACATCATCGAACCATGATTCATCCAGCCTGCGGCCTGTAAAGATCGCCCCCAGCTGATCACGGGTTTTGGCCAGCCCATCTTTGAGCCGGTTTAGTTTCAGCCGATCGAGGGCCCGGCCGAGCCCGAGGAAACCTATCATCTTGTTTGTGGTCTGCGCTTTATTTAAGAAAAGATTCTATAGTCTGAGGCTCGAGATGCTAATCAGATCAATTTTTTCCTCAGCAGTTTGTGCACTGGTTCTTATGGCCACGGTCGCCTATGGCCAGCCCTTAAAGCCAAGCCTTGACCGCACTTTGGCCAATGGAATGCGGGTACTGGTGTATGAGAATCCACGCGCACCAACGGCTCTGCACATGGTCTGGGTGAAGGCTGGCTCTATTGACGAAGTCAGTGGCCGATCGGGCCTTGCCCATGTTTTGGAGCATATGATGTTTAAGGGCACTCAGAATCTGGGCCCAGGAGAGTTTAGTCGGCGCGTTGCTGCGCTCGGCGGCCGAGAAAATGCATTTACCTCGAAAGACTACACAGGGTACTTCCAGCAAGTCCACAAAGACTCTCTACGTGAGGTGATGCGTCTCGAGGCAGATCGTCAGCGGTTTTTAAAGCTCAACGATCAGGAGTTTAAAAAAGAAATTCAGGTCGTCATGGAGGAGCGGCGTCTTCGTACGGATGACAATCCTTCGAGCCTTGCCTTCGAAACCCTTACCTCTGTTGCCTTTCAGGCAAGCCCCGTGCGAAACCCGATTATCGGCTGGATGAATGATCTTCAGAACCTTAACTTGACTGATGTGCAGCAGTGGTATCGGGATTGGTATGCGCCCAACAATATGATCTTGGTGGTAGCGGGCGATGTAAAAGCCAATCAGGTTTTTCAGTGGGCACAGGACTTTTACGGACCGATGCGATCCCGGGCCCTGCCCGCGCGTAAACCGCAAGAGGAGCCGACCCAAAGCGGCGCGCGGCGCGCTCGCCTGAAAGCGCCAGCAGAGAATCCGTTTTTAATGATGGCCTACAAGGCCCCCACGTTTCGTGAGGCGCTCGGACCGATCTCTGTCTCTGCCCGTGCTGCGAGGGATCTTGTTGCACTCGATGTACTTTCTGCGCTTCTGGACGATCCGGGCACCGGAAGGCTCGTACAACGTCTGGTGCGACAAGACAGGATCGCGCTGTCGTTTAGTTCTGGCACAGACGGCATTGCGCGCGGCCCCGGATTATTTTTAATGGAGGCTGTCGCCGCACCCGGATCTTCACTCTCAATGCTTGAGCAGAAAATAAAAGATGAGATTGCACTCATCGCGAAAGAGGGCGTTCGAGAGCAAGAGCTCAGCCGGCTAAAGCGACAGGCGAAGGCAAGTCAGGTCTTTCGTCAGGACTCAATGTTTTCCATCGCCATGGAGGCCGCCCGGCTCTTATTGGCAGGCCGCGAACTTGCGGATGCCGAGCGCTGGCTGCAGGTGCTAGAGGATATCCGGTCGGAAGATATTCAGCGGGTTGCTCAGCAATATTTTTCTGATGATCAGCTCACTGTTCTGGAGTTTGAGCCGCTGCCGCTATCGAATGCAGCGATCAAGCCGCGTCCTGCAGCTGGAACTCGGCACTGAGAACTAAGCGATGAAACGAATCCTTCTGACATTGATCGCTGTCGTCGCCTTTTTTCAAGCTCCGGGCCTAAATGCTCGCAGCCAGGATCTTCGGCAGTGGACTACGGCAGCGGGTGTGCGCGTGCTTTTTCTCTCTGCACCGGAAATTCCGATGGTCGATGTTGCGATTGACGTGGATGCGGGCAGCCGCTGGGAGCCCGCAGCGCGGGCGGGCCTTGCCACAATGGTGGGAGCAATGCTGCCGCGCGGGATTCGGGCCAATGGGCCGATGCCTGCAATGAATGAGATACAAATCAGCGAGGCCTTCGCCGAGCTTGCGGTTCAGCGTGGTGGTAGCGTGTCGTTGGATCGGGCTAGTATCACGCTCAGGACCCTATCGGATGCAGAAGTTCGTGAGCGGGCTGCCAGGCTTTTATCTCGAATGATGTTTGAGCCCGCATTTGATCAGGCGATTTTGCAGCGGGAAAAATTAAGAACTGCTGCGGGGCTACGTGAGTCGATGACCCAGCCTCAATCGATTGCAACCAAAGCCCTCTGGCGTGCGCTTTATCCCGCCCATCCCTATGG
>JBILVT010000092.1:0-7220 GCA_044370275.1 Burkholderiaceae bacterium
ACTACTTCTATTTCAAACAACTGATTCGTAAGCTTGTTGGCTTTGGCAGTCGCTCTAATTTATTCAAGCTGCATCAAGACGAGCCCGATTCCTCCATCACTCCGGAATCCATGCTTCCAAAGCTGGTCTTTCAGGGGTCCGTTAATAAGGTAGTGGATCAGATCCTCGCGTTTCGCGAAAAGATTGGCGATTTCGGCACGCTGCTGTACCCCTGCCACGACTGGGCAGATCGCTCTCTCGGAATCCGTTCGATGGAATTGATGGCCGAGAAGGTCATGCCGGCAGTCAATGCCGCAATCGCCCGCGGCCAGCCGAAACAGGTGGTTAACGGATAGCGCCCGAATGTCACAGGCCGGGGCACCCGCAGTGCGGCGTGCCGACCTCGCACTTATTCTCCTGGTGACGCTGGCCTGGGGACTTAACTATCCCGTCATGAAATCGGTGGTCGCAGGCTACCCGCCGATCACATTTCGCGGGCTGACATTTCTGCTTGCACTCGCTGTTATTGGCTTATACGGCCTCTACCGCAACGATCAGTTTCGTGTTCCGCCCAAAGAGCGGGCCCAAGTCTTTCGAATCGGGCTCTTTAATATGCTGTTTTGGCATCTGGGTTTGATTCTCAGTCTCACGCTTTTAAACTCTGGACGGGCTGCGATTGTTGGGTATTCGATGCCGATCTGGGCATTGCTGACCAGCGTTCTGATCTACAAACAGAAGATGACCCTGCGCGCGGGGGCCGGGATTGTCTTGGCACTCTGCGCAACCTACCTGCTTACGATCGATGAAATTGGAAAGCTGACCGGCCAGCCGTTGGGCATGGCGCTAATTCTCTGGGCGGCGATTTGTTGGGGCATTGGCAACGCGATGGTCAAGCACAGCAGCCTCACGGTAAGTAACGTGGTCTTGAATTTCTGGTCTTTGGCGCTGGCCTGTGCCATTTGTCTCTCAGTGGCAGCGGCGATGGAGTCGGCGCAATGGAGATGGCCGAACGCGTTTGAGTGGCTCGGAATTATTTACAACGGCGTCATCGCCCTGGCCCTGGGCTATGTTGCCTGGTTTACGGTCGCCCGACGACTTTCTGCCGTGAGCAGCGGGCTCTCAATCATGTTGGTACCGATGGTCGCGGTCATTGGCGGGGCAATTTGGCTTAACGAGTCTGTGACCAGAACCGATCTATTGGCCTTGGCGTTTATTCTTGCGGCTATGGCTACCGTGATGCTGCCCGCCCGCGCGCCAAAGCCCTCCGCCACCAGTTAAGACTAACCCTCATTTTGCGACCCATTTCGCAATCGGGGGTTCATAATTTGTCCTTATTAATAACTTGATCAGCAGGACGTCAGTGGCGTAAAACGCTGCAGACCCGGAAGGAGTTGCGATGGCAGGATTTCAAGTCGGGGTGGACATCGGGGGCACATTTACGGACTGTGTTGCAATCGATGCAAAGGGCAATCTGTATGCCCGAAAGTCGCCTTCCACGCCGCCGAATTTCTCCGAAGGCATGCTCAATGCCTTAGCGCTTACCGGTGAGGCCATTGGGCTAGCTTTTGAATCCTTCTGTAGCCAAATCGATGTACTCACCCATGGCACAACCGTCGGCACCAATGCCCTCATTCAACGACGCGGGGCTAAAGTGGGGCTTATCACCACCAAAGGCCACGAGGATGCAATTCATATCATGCGCGGCTCCAGGGGCGTGACGTCGCGAAATCTTAATCAGGTTGTGCATTTTCCCGAAAGTCAGAAGCCGGATCCGATTGTTCCAAAGAAATGGATTCGCGGCATCTCAGAGCGGATTGATTGCATGGGGCAGGTTGTCGTGCCACTTAACGAGGCCGAGACACGAAAGGTCGTTCAAGAGCTATTAGATGCCGGCGTGGAGGCCTTCGCGGTTTGTCTTTTATGGTCTTTTAAAGCACCGGAGCATGAACATGCCGTTGCACGAATTATCCGGGAGCTTTCACCGAATACTTTTATCAGCTGCTCGGTCGATCTGGTGCCAAAGTGGGGTGAGTACGAGCGGATGACCGCGACTGCGCTCAATGCCTATATCGGGCCAGTGACTTCCCGTTACTTACGGCAGCTTGATGCAAAGTTAAAACAGGCCGGCTATAAGCGGCCGCTCCAGATCACACAATGCGGCGGCGGCTCCATCTCAGTGGAGCGTGCGATTGAGGCGCCGCTCTTAACGCTGGATTCTGGTCCCGTATCGGGCGTCACAGGATCCCAGTTTCTGGGCCAGATTCTCAAGATTCCCAACATCATCACCACCGATATGGGGGGAACATCGTTTGATGTCGGCGTGATTCACGGGGGTGTGCCGAGCTTTAGTTTTATTGCAAACGTTGCGCAGTATGAATATTTCATTCCAAAAGTGGATATTCAGGCCATTGGCTCCGGCGGTGGATCACTTGCCAAGGTTGACCCCGCAACACGAACGCTCAGAGTCGGACCGGATTCGGCCGGCGCTGACCCGGGTCCAGTCTGCTATGGCAAAGGCAACACCACGCCGACTGTGACCGATGCCGACTTGGTGCTGGGCTATATCGATCCGAATAATTTTCTTGGGGGCCGGGTCCGGCTAGATCGCGAGAAGGCGGTTCAGGCGGTCTCCCGCGTCGCCGAGGGGCTGGGGATCAGCCTGATGGAGACTGCTGCGGGCATTGCAAAGATCGCCGAATACAAAATGGCCGACATTATTCGCAAGACCACCGTTGAAAAAGGCCTTGATCCACGGGATTTCACCCTGTTTGCATTTGGCGGTGCTGGCCCTGTACATGCGGGCGTTTTCGCCCGGGAGCTGGGAGTCGCCCGTGTCTTGATTCCGCTGAATCGTATTGCATCGACTTGGTGTGCGCTCGGCGCTGCTACCGCCAACATTCTTCATATTCACGAGAAGGTCGAAATTCTTGGCTCGCCCTTCACCCTTGATGATCTGAATGCCACCCTGAAAGAACTTTCAAAGCGGGCCATCAAGCAATTCGACCATGATGGTATTCCCGCACGCGGCCGCGAATTTACGTTCTCCGTCGATATGCGGCACCGTGGTCAAATCAATGAAGTTGAAGTTCCGCTTCCCACACCCCGGGCCGCCGAACTCACGCTGAGTGAGAAGCAACTGCGCGCTATTCCGGAGCAGTTTTACGAACGCTACGAGGCGATCTACGGCAAAGGGTCGTCCTACAGCGAATCGCGACTCGAGATGGTGACATTCCGCCTGCGTGCGCGGGGCGTGGGCCGTACGATCGCCCTACCGAAGGCCTCCCGACTGACTAAAGCAGTCAAAAAAACGGCGCTTACCAGCCATCGGAAAATCTACTGGGCAGACCATCGAAAAACAGTCTCTACCCCGATTTTCGATGGCGCCAAACTTCTTGCCGGAAATCTGATTACTGGGCCAGCGGTAATTGAAACGACCGACACCACCATCGTGGTCCACCCAGAACAGCGTCTCACCGTCGATGCTTACGGTAACTTTGAGCTTCACTTTGATGCCAATCGAAGCTAAGGGGAATAGTCATGCCAAAGATCAGTGAAATTAAGAATGTGAGATTCAACGGCCGGGAGACCGGCTATGTACCGCCAGAAAAACTCAGCATCTCCCCACGACTAAAGCTTCAGACTGCGGCTGCAAAAAAAATTGATCCGATCACCTATGAAGTGATACGGCACAGTCTATGGAATATCAACGAAGAGCATGGCGCTACAATCCAGCGGCTCTCTGGCTCACCAGTGGCAATGTATGCGCTGGATCTGAACCCATCCATACTTACCGAGAGCGGTGAGTTCGTGTATTTCGGCCCCTATATGCAGTACATGTCGGGCGTGACCGATACCCAGGTGAAATGGATTCTTGAAAACCGATCAGAGAATCCCGGTATTCATGATGGCGACATGTTTCTGGCCAATGATCCCTGGGTAGGTGCCGCCCATCAGCAGGATGTGATGCTGATTTGTCCCGTCTTTCACGAAGAAAAACTCTTTTGTTGGGTGACCAACTGTCTGCATCAATACGATATTGGTGGCATCACACCATCCAGTTTCTGCATGTCAGCGGAAAACGCCTATGAAGAAGGCATCCTAATTCCGCCGGTGAAGATCATCGAGAAAGGCGAAATCCGTAGGGATATCGAAGAACTCTACCTTCGCTCGTCTCGTAAGCCGGACTCAGTCGCACTAGACTTTCGCGCGCAGCTCGCCGGAAACACCACCGCTAAGCAGCGGGTGGAGTCGCTACTGAAGCGCTACGGCCCAGAGACCGTCAAGGCCGTGATGCACAAGATTCTCAATGACGGTGAGGCTGCATTTTTAAAGAAGATGCGCCGGCTGCCGGATGGCGTCTGGCGGGATCGCACCTATGTGGAGTGCTGCCGGCCTGGCGATCGCAAGACCCACCGTGTGCAGCTAACCCTGCGCAAGGCTGGAAACACGCTGATTTTTGAAAACGAAGGTACCGCCGACCAAGATGGCGCGATGAACGCCACATTCTCGGGCTGGCGCGGGTCCATCATGGTGGCCTTGAATCAGCTGCTGTGCTGGGATCAATATTTCGCAATTGGCGGGGCGTTGCGCCATGTCAAATTCGACCCCTCTCCCGGGACGATGAACTGCGCGAACTTTCCGGCGTCGGTCTCTACCGCCCCCGTGCAGGCGATGGAAATCTCGCTTTATCCGGCCTACAACGTCCTTGCGAAAATGATCTACAACGACCCCGAGATGCGCAAAGACATTATGTGTATTGGTGGCACCAGCCAGTGGCCGGCCACAATCTTCCGTGGTCAGGACCAGTGGGGCGAGCGTTTTGGCTACTTACTCGTTGATCCCATCGGGGGCGCGATTGGGGCCTTCGCAACCGGCGACGGCATTTCCACTGGTGGCCAGTCCCGAACGCCCATTTGTAAACTGCCCAATGTCGAACACACCGAGCAGACCTTCCCGGTGCTCTTCATGTACCGAAAAGAAGTCGTGGATTCCGGGGGTGCGGGCCTGCATCGCGGCGGGCTTTCGGCCGAGTCCTGCTTTAAGGCGCACGGCACACCGAGCATTACGCATGACACCCTCTCATCGGGCAATGCCATTCCAACATCAACCGGCATGATGGGCGGCTACCCCGCCACGGTCAACATTTATAAATTTAAACGCGACAGCAATATTAGCCAGCGACTGAAAAGTCGCGATATGCCGGCAGATATTGGGGAGCTTACTGGCCGGGACGAAACACTCGCCCTGCGTCAGCAGAACTTTCAACAAGGTCCATCCGATGTCTATGCCGTCACGTGGACGGGCGGCGGTGGCTTTGGCGATCCACTGCAGCGCGATCCGGCGAAGGTGCTGCACGATGTCGCTGAGCAGCGGGCGGTATCCGTCGATGCTGCCCGCGCCATCTATGGTGTGGTGCTCAATAGAAAAGGCGAGCTGGATCATCCCGCCACAGAGCAGCTTCGCGCCAAGATGCGTAACGAGCGCCGCTCCCATCCGGTTGCCGATCAGCAGCTTGCAAAGAGTCCGCGCAGCCTTTCAGGAAAGAAGATTCTCGAGGCCACCGAAAATCTATGGGTGAGGTCAGACAGTCGCGGCCCGCGCTGGAGCTGCCGCTGCTGTAGCCTCGATTTAGGGCCCATCAGTCAAAACTACAAGCTCGGCTGTGCCCAGAAAAATGCGCCGATTGAGAGCTCAAATCCAAACGTTGGCGACTGGAAACGCTATATCGATGATCAGCCAGTTTTTCGGCAATTTTTTTGCCCGGGCTGTGGCGCGCTTATGGAAAACGAGATCGCGCGGGTATCGGACCCACTGTTAGAAGACATTGCTTTTCGCCTGAAGCTATCTCAAAAATCTAGCTCATCGGGAAGACGCGCTACGCCCCGAAGCTGAAGCAGCATCACCAGCCCGACCGTCATCACTGCTGCCGCAACAAATAAGCCTGCGTTATAGCTGCCGGTTTGCTCGCTGATCCATCCGGTGATCGCAGGTGCAAGAATCTGGGCGATGCCGTAGGCAATCGTCAATGTGCTCATCATCTTTGCGGGGCGCGTGGGATAAAACCGGCCCGCAAGGCCCATCATCATGCTCACAATACCCGCAAAGGTAAAACCAAAACATAGGGCACCAGCAATCGGGCCGAAGAGCCCTTCGCCGACAAGGGGTAACAAAATGCCAGCGATATGCAACACGCTGGCAAGTAATAAAGCGTCGATTGCCCCCACGCGCCGGGCAATCAGGTCCCAGAGGATGCAAGACGGCGCCGCGGCAGCGCCAAGAATCACAAACACCCAAAAGCCGACGTCTTCCATTTTCGGTAGCGCGTTGACGATTGCGACAATAAATGTCGAGGTCACGACAAAGCCAACACCCGCGCAGAAATAAAACGCAAGCAGCAACCTGCGCACAGCAACTGTTGGCGGCCGGTCCTGCATTTTTGATTCGTGCTCTACCGCCGGTGCCGGCATCGGCTTAGGCAGCCATGCCCAGGCAGGCAGCACCAAGACAAGGCCCAAAAGGCTTAGAAAGAGCCAGTTTTCCCACCACAGCACATGCTCCGACAGCATCAGGACCGCAAAGGAGCTCATTACGACACTTAAACCCACGCCAGAAAAATGGACGCCAAGCTCGGCACGATGACCATTGCGCATCAGCCAATTCATCACCAGGGCGCCGCCCAACATCATGCCAACGGCTGTACTCAGCCCCGCAAGAAAGCGCGAAATCGCCCAGCCCAATTCGCTTGCGACCATCCCCATCATGGCCGTGCTGATCACTGCCAGAATCAGGCCCCAGCGATAGATACGATCTTTCAGATCTAAATCACTGATGCGGCCGCATAGAAATACACCAGTGAAATATCCCGCGTAATTAGCGGTTGCAAGCCAGCCCCCGGCACCCAGGCCGAGCCCGGCCTGCTCGCGCATGATGGGCAGCATGGGCGTGTAGGCAAAGCGTGCGATGCCCAGGGTAATCAGCAGGCCGATGATGCCGGCGATACTGGCCTTTGCTCGGAGGGAGAGGCTCAAGAGCTCAGGCTAAGTGAAGGTGGAACTTAGACATCCCGCTAGTGTCCCGCCTTCAATCCTTCCGCACAAGTTGACTGGCCAGCAGGCACCATCGCCGCTGCTGTTATGTGCGCAGATCATTCGGCAAGAGATCCCCCACCCGGTAAGCGCTTGCCTACTGTTTTTCGCGATCTTCGCATCAGCGAATTAGTCATTTGAATCATCTTTCCTACT
>JBILVT010000093.1:0-7172 GCA_044370275.1 Burkholderiaceae bacterium
GTCGCAGCACAAGACGTGTGCGGGTGTCGGGCGACCAGGACAGCAAAGGCTTGGGTTCAAGCGTTACGGAGGATTGAAGGCTTGTAGTCATAAGAGAGGCCGACAGTAGGTTAGAGGTAGCGGAAATCGAAAAATGTTTTTAGCTGCTCGTGCGAGGCCGTGGGATAAGTTTCGCGCCCTTCATCCAGAGCAACAGCGCCTGCCAATGAATTCGAGCGATCACACCCAGTGAGAACAGGGGGAATCGCATCCAGGCCAGCATTGCGGCGGCCTGTGTCAGTTGGGCGGAGGATCCGCCCATCGAGGTCAGCAGCAGGGTGCCATGTTCATCTGCATATTCAATACGCGCCAAATCTCGGCCGCCGATTGCGGACTTAAAAAAACGAAACTTGTAGCGGCCTTGAATCTCGAAAAAAGGAGAGACATAAAAGGCTTTATCGGATTCGAGCGTCTGGCCATTCAGAATGGCAGCACGGTTGCCCGGATCTATTACATAGATATGCCGCTGCCCAAATGTGTTGTTGACCTCAGCAATGATCGCCCGAAGGCTTCCGTCTTGGCGCTCACAGAACCAGAAGCTCACCGGCTTAAAGGCGTAGCCAAGCATTCGCGGAAAAGTCTGCAGCCAGATCTCGCCATCGGCATCATGAATGCCTGCCTGCTGAAGTGACGAAATGGCCCATTCCAAAAGCGGCCGGCCATCTCCGTGGTCGCGGTCGTACACACTGAGCAGCGCCTTTCCATTCAGCGCCCAGCCCCGCCATGCCCGCGGGCTGACGGCTGCCGATGCCTGAAGGCTTCTGAGGGGCAGTTGAAGGTAGAAGGCCCGATAGCGAAAGTCATGGCGAAAGGGCCGGACCCGGCAGTGCCAGACGTGGCCGCTGACCAGCCGCGGCTCATGCGGGGTTGGGCAGGGCAGGAGCATGTCCGCTTTTGACAAAGTGGTGCCGCAGGTCGCGGGCCGCCTGGGTTCCTGACTGAAAACCATCTTCATGAAAGCCATAGCGGGTCCAGGCGCCCGCCAGCCAGATTCCCGCATGGCCCTGCACGCTGGACAGCTCTCGCTGCGCTTGGATTGCGGGCCCATCAAAAATGGGGTGTGCGTAATGCATGGACTGAAGAATATGCTCGGGCCGGGGTGGCGCAATTGGATTCAGACTTACGAGTACTGGCGTCTGCACGGGCAGGGGCTGAAGCCGATTCATCCAGTAGGTGACGCTAACGTTGCTGCTGGCCTGATCGTGCGTGTGTAGATAGTTCCAGGCCGCCCACGCCGCCTGCCGCTTGGGCATGAGCGCTGTGTCGGTATGAAGCACCGCGAGATTTTTCTGATAACGGATTTTTGAAACAATTTTTTTGGCTGGACTGGTTTCTTGCAGCAGCTGGCTGGCCTGATCAGAGTGGCAGGCCATGACCACTGCGTCGTAATGATCTTCGAAGGCCTGGGCTGCGCCCGTATGGGTCTGTACGCCGCAAACTCGGACCCGGGCATTGCCGCTCATCGAGGTTATCGGGCTTACCGAGTCAACGTTGCACTGTGTCCGCCAAATGACAGTGCGGCCCGTCTGCGCCAATCGTGCCTGAAGTTTTTGAATATAGGTGGCGGATCCGTTGCGTACGGTGTACCACTGAGGCCGGTCGGCAATCTGTAGCAGCCCATGGTTTTCACAAAACTGGGTGAAGGTCGTCATGGGAAAGGCCCGCATTTGTTCAGGCGGGCATGACCAGATCGCGCCGGCCATTGGCAGCAGATAGGCATTGAGAAACAGAGGACTGTAGCCGCCGTGATCCAGATAGTCACCAAGGCTGGGGCCCGTTTCTGACTGCAGCCGGAATTGCGCAGCATCGCGCGGAGCCTGACGGTTAAAGCGCAAGATGTCGGCCAGCATCCGCCAGAAGCGCGGCGAAATGAGATTGCGTCGCTGCGCGAATACACTGGAGAGGCTGGAGCCACACCACTCAAGGGCGCCGTGGTTCAGGCTGGCAGAAAACGACATGTCACTGGCGGCGGTCTCAACACCCAGAGTCTCAAACCAGGCCTTCAGGCCCGGATAAGTGCGGTGATTAAAAACAATAAAGCCAGTATCGACCGGAAAGTTTCGGCTCTCTACACGGATCTGTTGGGTATGGGTATGGCCACCCAGACGGTTGTCGGCTTCAAAGACAGTGACCTCTGCCCATGAGGATAGTTCCCAGGCTGCCGCGCAGCCTGAGATACCACTTCCGATGACGGCGACTCTCATGTGCGGCGCAGATGATCGATCTTGGCGTATGCCGAGTGATTATGAATCGATTCAAAATTCTCCGATTCCACGCTGTAGCCGATGATGCGGCGATCCTCTGCGAGCGCCAATGCGATATCGCGCACCAAGTCTTCAACAAACTTTGGATTGTCGTAGGCCCGTTCGGTAACCCATTTTTCGTCCGGCCGTTTCAGCAGCCCCCAGAGCTCACAAGAGGCCGCTTTCTCGGCGACTGCGATCAGCTCTTCGATTTCAATTGGTGTCTTGACTTGCGCGGCAATCGTGACATGTGAGCGCTGATTGTGTGCACCGTAATCAGAAATCTTTTTTGAGCAGGGGCACAGGCTGGTCACAGGAACCACTACGGTCATTGTGGTGGTGCGCTGGCGGTCGCGGACTTCACACTCCAGCGTTACTTGGTAATCCATCAGGCTTTCCACGCCAGATACGGGCGCTGCTTTGCGCACAAAATAAGGCAGTGCGATTTTGATGTAGCCCTGATCCGACTCCAGTCGGGTCAGCATGGCATCCATTAAGCCCTGTATCGCGTGGTATGCCAACGGATCTTCGTGGGACTGAAAGACCTCAAGAAAGCGTGACATGTGCGTGCCCTTGACCTCGGGCGCCAAAGCAACAGTCATGTCCACGGTTGCCACAGAGGGCTGCGGCCCATTTGCAGTCTGAACTAAGACAGGATGCACCAGTGATTTCACCCCCACCCGCTGTATCGCCAGCTGACGATCGTCAGCATGTGACTGCACATCGGGTAGGGCGGTTGTCGAGGAGAAGAGTTTGTCGGGCGCGTTCATGACGGCACTCCTGTAATGGTGAGGAAAAATTCAGGAACGGGGTGTAGAGAGGGCCCGCTCAATTTCGCTGGTAAGACGGCGATCATTGGGGCTGACTAGGCTTGAGAAACTGCGAACGAGTTTTCCATCTCGGCCAATGATGTATTTGTGAAAATTCCATCCGGGCGATTCGGATTGCTGGGCCAGTTGTTTGAATAAAGGATTTGCGTTACCTCCTTTGACCGAGGTTTTGGCCAGCATCGGAAATTTCACGCCGAACGTATTGGAGCAGAACTCCGCAATCTCTTTATTGCTGCCTGGCTCTTGATTGCCAAAATCATTTGAAGGAAATCCGAGCACGACCAAGCCGCGGTCTTTGTATTTGGAATAAAGCTTTTCCAATCCTTCGTATTGACGCGTAAAGCCGCAGTAGCTCGCGGTGTTGATCACCAGTACGACTTGGCCTTGGTATTGGCAAAGCGACTGGGGAACATCGTCTTGTAAGCGAGGAAAGGTGTGATTCAGCAGTGTTGGGCAGGCCGTGTTCGCCCATGCTTGCGGCACAATCGCCAGCAGCAGGATCGCGGATGCAATCCAGAGCCGCCGACGCCACGCAGGGGACAGACTGTGGGCCGATGTTGTTGCGTTTTGCGTGGGAAATTTCAAATTCATAGGGAAATTGTCTTGGTCATTACAGGTTCCAGCCTTATACTAGTGGCGGGGACATTGGACGTCAATGATTTGTCCATGACAAAAGAGGGCTAAATTGGAACACCTGGATGCCGCAGCAGTCACGCTGAGCATATCAGCCGTGGAGCGGGATACCGGCCTGTCAAAGGACACGCTTCGTGTCTGGGAGCGGCGGTATGGCTTTCCTAACCCGATGCGGGATGCTTTCGGGGAAAGAATTTACTCCCTAGACCAGGTAGATCGGCTGCGGGCGATCCGCCGCCTAATGGATATCGGTCACCGCCCCGGCAAGATTATTGGCCTAGACATCGCGGAGTTACATGCGCTTGCCGACACCTCCACCGGCTCCGGAAGCTCAAATCGGGCCGAGGCCGATCAAGACACCAATCCTGATCTCGCCCATTTGGTTGACATTACCAAGTCCCATGACATCGAGGAACTTCGTCGCCAACTGGGCCAGCGCCTGCTTCGTCTTGGTTTAGCGCGATTTGTAACCGAGGTCGTTGCTCCCCTGACCCAGCGGGTCGGGGATGCATGGTCCCGCGGCCAGATGGAAATCTACGAGGAGCACCTCTACACGGAGTCGATTCAGGTTGTGCTGCGCAATGCGATCAGCACCATTCCCCAGCCGGGTGATCGGCCTCGCGTTTTGTTAACCACATTTCCCTCCGAGGCCCACGGGGTCGGACTACTGATGGTGGAAGCGCTGCTCGCGCTTGAGGGCTGCAGATGTATCTCTTTGGGCACCCAGACCCCTGTCTGGGACATTGTGCTGGCGGCCTCAGCCCAGGAAATCGATATTGTTGCCCTGTCGTTTTCTGCGGTGATGAATCCCAATCAAGTGGTCGATGGTCTAACCGAACTGCGGGCCAAACTGCCGCGCAGCATCGAAATCTGGGCTGGAGGTCGATGCCCAGTGCTCCAGCGCCGACCCCCACCAGATATTAGGGTGGTCTCAGAGTTATCCGATCTCACCACCGGCCTCGCCGAATGGCGCCATCGGGCGTCCCGCTAAGTTTCGGCTAAGTTTCGGTTTTTTTAGTTCCACCCGCCCGCTTCGGGCCCTGCGGCTTAGTCTCCATCATGCTTTGTGCGCCGGCCTGGGCCGCCGTCATCATTTGGCCGAACTGCTGCTGCATTGCGCTCCACCACAAATTCGCCTGATCGGCGGCAGGCCCTGCTGCCGATTGGGCTGACGATTGGCCGGTATCTGTGCCACCCGGCGTTGCGGCAGTGAACGCTTTAATGGCTGCGATGGTCCCACGTTGAACTTCTAGGCCCTGGATGGTGGTCTTCAGTAAAGTGAGGTTCAGGCTGAGCCACTGCTCCACCGCCTTTAGTTCCGAGATGCGCTTGTCCATCTCGTTGAGGTCGGTGAAGTCGAAGTTCGCCATTCCAGCAGGCGATGCTCCCATGGGCAGTTTTGCCCAGGGCGCGTTCAGAATGTCAAAAGGATTGAAGGCTTGAGGATTTTCCATTGCGGTCATCGCTTTCATTTAGAGCGCTGAATTGAGGATAGCGTAAGCATGGACAGGCTTGTGGCCCCACGTGTGGTGTCGGTTCGCCCCTGGATTGCGTGGAAACGGGCAGTCTTCATCGTGATCCTGGCTCATTTTTTCATTCTGTTCGGGCTCGAGAGGCTGCTGCGGCCATTCATCCTCCAGGAGATGCCCGCACAGCTGCAGATGGGGCCCGTGAGTTTTCAAATGCTTTCAGAGCGGGCCCCGGCTGCTCCGAGTCCGCCACCCCAGCCATTCCCTGGTCTGAGTCAGATTGCGCAGCAGGATATTGCGAGCGCTCCGGCCGTTCCCCAAAACCCACCGTCATCAGTGAACGCCCAGTCAGCCGACCCGCTGCCGAACTCAGGCGCCTCAAAATCGAGCGACGAGCGGACTCCGCGGCCAGAGGAGCTTCCCGGGGTCGGTGGGGTGGCACTCAGCGTTTTTTTTGGCGATCACGCTGGGAACACGCCGATTGCGACGGGTTCGATTGAAATTAGTTTTCCTGCTGAGGGCCGCTATCAGATTCGGCTTCTCACAAAGGCCATGGGCTGGGCTGCGGTATTCGCCCCGAACCCGCTGTTTGCCGAGACGGTCGGCCGAATCGGCCCGGGGGGGCTTCAGCCCGAGCGCTATATCCATCGATCGCCCAGGGGCCGTGAAGAGGTATCGACCTTTGACTACGAGACAGGGAAAGTCATCTATTCATCGTTAAAAGAACCCCTTCCTCTGGAAAAAGGTATTCAAGATCGCTTAAGTTTCATGATTCAGCTTGCCTGGATGCTGAAGATTGATCCCGAGCGATTCTCTGTCGGTGAGTCGATTCTTCTGCCCATGGCTGGCAGGAATAAGGTCGAGAAGGTCAATTTCACGGTGATCTCCGAATCGGACATCGTGCTTCCGGGCGGAGTAATTGTCCCGGCGATCCATCTGTCGACTTATGGCCGGGGAGAGCGCGTCAGGGGTCAAATCGATGTCTGGCTCGACCGAACTGACCGGCTTTTGCCGGTGAGGATCCGATTCGAAGAAGCCCGCGGCCAGGTGCTTGATCTGCTGGCCGTCCGGCGCCCTTAACTTGACGCTTAAGTAAGCAAATTCCATAATCGCGGGTTCCTCGCGGAGGGGTGCCCGAGTGGCTAAAGGGGGCAGACTGTAAATCTGTTGGCTTACGCCTACGTTGGTTCGAATCCAACCTCCTCCACCCGTGCCCGTTGTCCGGGTGGGGTGGCCAGGCCGCGGGGAGTGTTGCAGTTGGCGCAGGAGTGCTGGTTCGGATCAGCGCAGGGCGGGTGTAGCTCAATGGTAGAGCAGAAGCCTTCCAAGCTTACGACGAGGGTTCGATTCCCTTCACCCGCTCCAGAGCTTTGGAGCAAGCGATGGAAGTGCAGCGATGCTTCTCCGTTCGAGAGGTAGTGGTTGGAAGAGTTAACGCCCATGTGGCTCAGTGGTAGAGCACTCCCTTGGTAAGGGAGAGGTCACGCGTTCGATCCGCGTCATGGGCACCAGAATTTTGTCGATTGAATTTTTGTTGAGGAGTTGGCCATGGCCAAGGGTAAGTTTGAGCGCACCAAACCGCATGTGAACGTAGGAACGATTGGTCACGTGGACCATGGCAAGACCACACTCACGGCGGCCATCACTACGGTGTTATCCACCAAGTTCGGTGGTGAGGCAAAAAAATACGACGACATTGATGCAGCGCCTGAAGAAAAAGCGCGTGGCATCACGATTAACACCGCCCACGTGGAGTACGAGACCGCGAATCGTCACTACGCCCATGTGGACTGCCCGGGCCACGCCGATTATGTGAAAAACATGATCACTGGCGCAGCGCAAATGGATGGCGCAATCCTGGTGGTCTCAGCCGCTGATGGTCCCATGCCCCAGACGCGTGAGCATATTTTGTTGGCCCGCCAGGTGGGCGTGCCTTACATCATCGTGTTTATGAATAA
>JBILVT010000094.1:0-7067 GCA_044370275.1 Burkholderiaceae bacterium
CTTCGGCCCGCCGATAATGAATTCCAGTGGCATAAACACCTGATCGCCCTGTGTTGGACCGTTCATAAAGTAGGTGTTCATCGGAATATGACGGCGGCCGATCTCAACGCCGGGATGATTGTGAGGCACAAGCGCGCAGGTAATTCCTAAATCTTTTGTGCTGCCCAGTAAGCCATCGGGATCATAGAGTCGAAATGCCAGGCCAAGAAGCGTGCAGACCGGAGCCAGCGTGATGTAGCGTTTGTTCCATGTGACCCGCATGCCGAGTGTTTCTTTGCCCTGCCAGAGGCCTCTGCAGACAATTCCAAAATCAGGGATCGCTGCTGCATCCGATCCCGCCCAGGGGCTGGTGAGCGCAAAGGCGGGAATTTCCTCTCCGCGGGCCAGCCGTGGCAGGAAATAATTTTTTTGCTCTTCCGTTCCATAGTGCAGCAGTAACTCGGCAGGCCCTAATGAGTTGGGCACCATTACTGAAATGGCCAGCGGCGATGAGCGCGTAGAGAGTTTGGCGACCACCTGTGAGTGGGCGTAGGCCGAGAATTGTTTGCCGCCGTAGGCCTTGGGAATGATCATGCCCAAAAAACCTTTCTGCTTGATGAAGTCCCAGGCGGCTTTGGGCATGTCGTAATCTTTGAAGTTGACCTGCCACTCATTGACCATCCGGCAGGCTTCTTCGACTTCGTGATCAAGAAAGGACTGCTCTTCTGCGGTGAGCTGGGGCCTTGCGATGGCCGTGAGGCCCTTCCAATCGGGCCGGCCACGAAACAAATCGGCTTCCCACCAGACCGTGCCCGCTTCCAGGGCTACCCGCTCTGTTTCTGACATTGAGGGGAGGGCCGCTCGAAAGCCTTTCAGAATTGGGGCCGTAAGAAACCGCTTCCTGAGTGGCGTCACTGTGAGCAACGCTACACAAGCGGCAAGGGCAATCAGCATTATTAGGGTCAACGACATGGCGTTTTCCTCTCGGGTGGGTCAATTGATTTGGGAAGGGGTGCGCGCAGGCCGCCGATGAGAAAACTCATCAGCCGCTCGCTCAGTTGATCCGCATCACGTGCCTTTTTTCTCGCCGAGCGCGGCATCTCGGCGCTTTCGGGCTCGGTCCAGCGGGTCACGAGCTTTAAGCTGTCGGTGCCCGCAATGGCATAGGCTGTCGCGCCCAGCATGAAGTGGAAGCGCCAAATGATCTCGGCCCGCGGCACATCGGGCAGGGCCCGAAATAGGGCCGACTTATAGCGCTCCAGCACGTGTTGATATTCATCGGCCAGAAACGCCCGAATGAAATCGGCAGGCTCGGTCATCGTGCGCCCTAGGAGCTTCAGAAAAGTGGGCCCGCTCTGCGGCTCTTCTTTGGCAATGCGCAGCAGGGTGCCGAAGAATGCCTCAAGAATTTTGCTGGGTTTGAGTGGTTTTCCGGCAGCGGCTTTTTCAAGCGCATCCAGCGCGAGCAGTCGCTCGCGGTTCACGCGATCTAGCCGTCGACGCAAGACTTCTTGGACGAGGGATTCCTTGCTGCCGAAGTGATAGTTCACTGCCGCAAGATTGGCGCCTGCCTCGGCCGTGATTTTGCGCAGCGAGGTCGCCTCAAAGCCATGGCGCACGAAGAGCCGTTCTGCCACATCTAAGAGCCGCTCGCGGGTCACGGGGATGCTGGCCGCCGATAGGGGGAGTCCGGTATCATTCATACGTTCGTTTGAATTGAACCCGGGGCCGGGATTTTTTGCAAGGCGCCGGACTTGGGAAAGACCCTGAAAAGGAGACTGGTTTGCCAATTCCACAATCCCTCGCCCAGCTGCGGCTGCCGCTGATTGGCGCGCCGTTATTTATTGTCTCCAATCCAGAATTGGTTATTGCCCAGTGCCGGGCGGGGATTCTTGGATCGTTTCCCGCGCTCAACGCTCGGGAGTCCGGAGAGCTTGCTCAGTGGCTTGAACAAATTCAGCAGGCCTTGTCCCAGCCCCAGCCTGCCGGCTGCCCTTATCCTGTAGCGCCCTTTGCGGTCAATCAGATCGTTCACCCCTCGAACCCGCGGCTTGCGGAAGACATCGAGCTGGCGGTGCGTTATCGGGTGCCCATCATGATCACCAGTCTGCATGCGCCAACACCCGTGGTGCAGGCGGCCAAGACTTACGGCGGACTGGTGTTTCATGATGTCATCAGCCTGCGACACGCGGAGAAAGCAATCGAGGCGGGTGTCGATGGCCTGATTCTGGTGACCGCGGGTGCGGGTGGCCATGCCGGGCCCCTCAATCCTTTTGCCTTTGTCGAAGAGGTGCGAAAAATTTACTCCGGCACCATCATTCTCTCGGGTGCGATGAGTCGTGGCCACCACATCCTCGCGGCTCAGGCGATGGGTGCTGATCTTGCGTATATGGGCACGCGATTCGTTGCTTCATCTGAGGCCCGCGCAGTTCCAGAATATAAGCAGATGGTGGTCGAGTCGGGCGCTGAAGATATCGTGAGCTCATCAAGTTTTACCGGTGTTTTGGGAAATTATCTGCGCGGCAGCATCGTGCGAGCCGGTTTAAATCCTGATGATCTGATTCAATCCGATAAATCGAAAGTGGATTTTGCGAGCCTGCGCAAAAACGCTGGCCAGAAAGCGTGGAAAGATATCTGGGGCGCAGGCCAGAGTGTGGCGGGTATTAGTGCGGTGATGCCGGCCGGGGAGATTGTGGATCAGCTGGAGCGGGAATACCGCTCTGCCCGGCAACGGCTTGGCGGATAGTTCCGAGCTCGGGCTGTAAGGTGGCATGGTCGATGCCGTGCCGATCCCGCAGCATCTGCTGCGCGGCTTGCAGCACCTCTGGCCAGTGCGCAAGGCTATCGACTTCGAGATGGGCTGTTAGGCTAATTTCGCCAGGCATCGTTTCCCAGATGTGTAGGTTATGGACCCGAACTACTGAGCGCATGGCTTGAAGCTCGGTGCCGACCGCTTTGAAATCCACGGAGTCCGGGACATGCTCCATCAGAATCCGGGTGGAGCTGCGAAGTAGACTGAGTGTCGACTTCAGAATCAGGGCGCAGACCAAGAGTGAGAGCAGCGGATCAATTGGCGTCCACCCCGTAAAGGTGACCACCGCCCCCGCGATGATGGCCGCAATCGAGCCGAGTATGTCTCCCAACACATGAATCAGGGCAGCCTTTGAATTGAGATTGCTCTGATCCTTCGATAACAGCCAGACCACGACCAGATTGACTGCTAATCCGACTGCAGCGACCGCCATCACGGTGATGCCTTCCACACGATGTGGCTGTTGGAATCGGTCGATTGCCTCCCATGTAATCCAGATGACCATGGCAAGCATGGCTAAGGAATTGACAAATGCTGCGAGGGCCTCGGCCCGACCGTCACCATAAGAGCTGGTCTCGGTCGGTGGCCGCCGCGCAATCATTTGTGCGGCCAGTGCGAGAAACAGGGCAGTGGCGTCAGTGATCATGTGGCCCGCATCGGCCATTAGGGCCACCGAGCCCGACCAAAGGGATGCTACAAATTCAACTGCTGCAAAGCCCACCGTGAGCGCAACGGCCCAGCCTAAGACGGTCACATTCAGCACGGTGCGGGCGTGGCCGCGGGTGGTGTCATGGGTGCTGTGGCCATGCAGATCCTGATGGCCTGCGGGCAGCGACTCAGACGCGTGATTGTGGGGATGTGACATGGGACTGCGACTTCAGTTCGCGTAGCGTGTGATCAACCGTAGGATACTGAAGGCGCATGCGGAGCTCGCGGCGAACTCGCGTGGATTTCACTCGCCGCGATTCCGCAAGAAATCCCATCATCATGGGATGAACGGCGCCTTGTGCCGCTAGGGATTTCATGTCTTCGCGCGAGACGCGTGGCGGCCGGGCAAGCCCGAGTGCGTCAGCGACTGCATCAAAGTAATCCCCCATTTTGAGCTCGGTCTCATCGACCGCATTGGTGATGCGGCCAGGCCGGCCACGAAACAGCGCGATCAGCGCGATTCGTGCAAGGTCATCTGCATGAATATGATTGGTAAATACATCATCTTCTTGACGGAGGGCGGGCTGCCGTGCGGCGATGCGCGCAGCGGGCAGGCGCTCATGACTATCGTAGATGCCCGGCACGCGCAGCACATGCGCACCGAGTGGCCGAAGGGCCCGCTCGGCATCAAGTCGACGCAGTGACCTCGGCTGACACGTTTGGCAGCGGCTGGTCTCTGAGACTTCCGCGCCTTGATAGTTTCCGTAGACGCCAGTCGTGCTGAGATAAACCAAAGGCATGGCATGTTGGCTGAGACGCAGTCCGCAAGCCAAGTCCCGGGCCCGCCGGTCAACGCTTATGATTTTGGGCTCAGAGGTCTTGGGCTCGGCTGTTGGCAGATAGACGATTACCGACTGCACGATGCGTGTGATGCGCCGAATCGATTGTCGATGATCGAGATCGCGCTCAAGCGCGCAGTGTCGGCCGAAGAGAAATGCGGGCCGAATGTTTGGTGGGAGGCGTTGGCCCGCAGTGCGACCCACCACAACCAATCGGGGACCATGCTGCTGGGATCGGCGCGACAGGAGGAGCTCAAGCGAGCGACGCGCCACATCGCCAAATCCGACCAAGCCAATTCGTAGTCGTCGAAACTGTCGCGGCAGTGCCATTGCTTTACTTTAAGGGCTTTAAAAAACAAAAAACCCTTCGATCGCTCGAAGGGTTTTTGGCGGTCTTCCCGTGGGCGACTTACTTAACAGCCAATACGTATTTCGCCATAGTCAGGGCATCTGCATCAGAGACCTGGGGATGGGGAGGCATCGGTACCGGCCCCCACACGCCCTGGCCGCCAGCCTTGATTTTCTTGGCCAATTTTTCGGCAGCGCCTGCATCTGCTTTGTATTTACCAGCGACATCTTTGTAGGCAGGGCCGACCAGTTTTTT
Organism: Burkholderiaceae bacterium; assembly: GCA_044370275.1. Taxonomy (GTDB): domain Bacteria; phylum Pseudomonadota; class Gammaproteobacteria; order Burkholderiales; family Burkholderiaceae_A; genus Lacustribacter. Next base: position 4,883 of record JBILVT010000094.1, read on the forward strand.
GTCGTTAGCATGGCAGGCCGTGCAGTTATATTTTTTGAGCAGCTCGGGCGAGGCAAAAGCGGCACCGGCGGAGGCCATCATGCCTGCGGCGACGGTCAGAGCAACAAACTTACGCATGGATACTCTCCTGTTGAAAATCTAATCAAGTGTTTCGGCAGATTCAATGCAGTCCATCTGCTTCTTCTAACGGGCCACCGCAGCGGCCGGTTGACCCGAATTGTAGCCGCAAAACCTGTCTAGCCCTGGATCTCGGGCTGAGAGAGCTCGGGGTCGGTGACGGCGCCACGGCTTGCTGACGCTGCGAGCTTTGCAAATTTTGCCAGCACTCCGCGGGTATAGCGGGGCTTGGGCGCGCGCCAGGCCGCCTTGCGGGCCGCGAACTCGGCCTCGCTGATGTTGAGCTGAATCAGCTGCTGGTGGGCATCGATCGTGATCGAGTCCCCCTCTTTGACCAATCCGATCGGCCCGCCGACTGCGGCCTCCGGGGCCACATGGCCGACGACCATACCCCAGGTGCCGCCCGAGAAGCGGCCGTCGGTGATCAGGCCCACCGATTCGCCCAGCCCCTGGCCGATGAGGGCCGATGTCGGAGCGAGCATCTCGCGCATGCCGGGTCCGCCGCGAGGTCCCTCGTAGCGGATCACTACAACATCACCTGGCTTGATTGCGCGCTCCATGATGGCCTGCATAGCCGCATCTTCCGAGTCGAAGACACGGGCGGGCCCGGTGATAACCGGATTTTTCAGGCCAGTGATTTTGGCTACACAGCCTTCAGGAGAGAGGTTGCCTTTGAGAATAGCGAGGTGGCCCTCGGCGTAAAGCGCTTTTTCAATGGGCAGAATCACATCCTGATCAGCGTGGGGCATGGCAGGAAGTTCGCTCAGCATCTCTGCAACTGTTTTTCCCGTGATGGTCAGGCAGTCCCCATGCAAAAGCCCTGCCTGTAGCAGGATCTTCATGACCTGCGGAATCCCACCTGCACGATGCAGGTCGGTGGCGACATAACGGCCGGAAGGCTTTAGATCGCAAATCACCGGGACTCGCCTGCGGACACGCTCAAAATCTTCGATATCCCATCGCACGCCAGCTGAATGCGCAATCGCCAGGAAATGCAGCACTGCGTTGGTCGATCCGCCGACGGCCATGATGACGGCAACCGCATTCTCAATCGATTCGCGGGTAATGATGTCGCGCGGCCGAATGCCTTTGGCAATCGCCTGAACCAATACCCTCGCTGACTCGGCTGCACTCGCAATTTTTTCTTGATCCTCGTTGGCCATGGTGGAGGAGTAAGGCAGGCTCATGCCGAGCGCCTCAAAAGACGAGCTCATGGTGTTGGCCGTATACATACCGCCGCAGGAGCCCGATCCTGGGCAGGAGCGCTTTTCGATCTCTTTGAAGTCGACTTCGTTTAGCCGGCCTGCGGTGAATTCACCGACCGCCTCAAAGGCGGAAACAATCGTGAGGTCTTTGCCTTTGTAGTGGCCGGGTTTGATGGTGCCGCCGTAGACATAAATGGCCGGCACATTGCTGCGCGCGATGGCCATCATGCCGCCGGGCATATTCTTATCGCAGCCGCCAATTACCAGCACGCCATCCATCCACTGGCCATTTACGCAGGTCTCGATCGAGTCAGCGATGACTTCCCGTGAGACGAGTGAATACTTCATGCCCTCAGTGCCCATGCCAATGCCATCCGAAATTGTTGGGGTGCCAAAGAGCTGGGGGTTTGCGCCGGCCGACTTCAGCGCAATGACAGCGGCATCGGCCAAGGGCTGCAGGCCGCTGTTGCACGGTGTGATCGTGGAATGTCCATTGGCGACGCCCACCATGGGCTTGTTTACAAAGTCTTCTTCTTTGTAGCCCATGGCGTAATACATGGATCGATTTGGCGCACGGGCTACCCCCTCGGTCACCATGCGCGACCGCTCATTGAGTCGTTTGGGCGGGGTGGGGTTCGGCTTGGCCATGGCGCTGGTCTCCTTGGAAGGAATCAAAGGTTATATTGTGCCGTATGGCGCCCTCGGCTCTTGTTCATCCGCAGTTTGATCCCATTGCGATTTCATTAGGCCCACTTGCGATACGCTGGTACGGACTAATGTACCTCGTGGCATTTGCTGCAGTCCTAATACTGGGCAGGCTGCGCATGAAGGCATCGGGCGAGGCCTCGGTTATGGATGCGCGC
>JBILVT010000017.1:0-23142 GCA_044370275.1 Burkholderiaceae bacterium
GGGGCCGCCACTTGAGAAGCCAAGGCCCGATGGCCCGCCCACTTTAGAGAAAAACATGGGCGTGGTACCCACCACCGGGAAGCCCCGAAAGTGGTCGCCCAACTGAAGCGGCACTGCCCATGCCACATAGGGCAGCTTGACGATAGCGTCCACGTGGCTATAGGACATGCTGCGGACTGGCTGCCCTAAATGAAACACGGAGTACAGCAGCAGATTGCTAGGGCTGGTTCGCGATCCGGCAATCAGATCAACGCCGCTAATGGCATGGGAAAAGCTGTCTCGGGCATCTTCTCGCAGCTGCATGACGGCAAGCACCATGGCCACCGAGACAGCAATTGCTATAACCAATAACGAAAGCGGCCCCCTACGCGCCCACGCGCTGCGGCCCGCTAGTACTAGGCTGCTCAAAGCCCAAGTATTCATGCTGCTTTTCCCTTGGCTTGATTTATCACTGTGAGATCTATCGCGCGATCAAAAAATTCATTCAAAGAGCGCTGGTGGCTTACGAAAATACAGGCCGCACCCGTAAGTCGTGCCTGCTCCATCAATAGCCGCATGAATTCCTGTTGCCGGTCTTCATCGAGTGCTGATGTTGGCTCGTCAGCGAGAATCAAATCAGGAGCCCCAATTAAGGCCCGGGCCGCAGCCACCCGCTGCTGTTGGCCAACCGAGAGCGTATGGCTCGGCCGATGCCAGGCGGCGGCGGGCAGACCCAGAGCGTCCAGAAGCCGTTCCGCCTGGGCCTGTGCAGAGGCGTCCTCGGTGATACAGCGTTTTTCGCGCTCTGGAAAAAGTTGTGTCGGCAGGAGAACATTCTGCAGCACCGAGAGGTACGGCAGCAGGTTGAACTGCTGAAAGATGACGCCCATCCGCGCACCGCGGAGCCGATCGCAGGCGGCTGCAGGCAGGCGCAGGAGATCCTCGCCGAGGACGTTAAATGAGCGGGCTTGGGGCCGGATAATTCCTGAGATCAAACTCAATAGACTGGTCTTACCAATGCCCGATGGCCCCTGAACCAGCAGCCGCTCACCCTGTGCCAGTTGAAATTGTGAGATCTGCAATATGGCCGGGCCTTTCGGCCAAGAAAACCGCAGATCCTCGATTGAGATGATGGATTTCATTGTTTTTAATTAGATCACACCGTGCGGTGTGGATTCCGATCGCCTAGCCTGTAGTTTCATCTTTTCGCGCAATCTCTTAGCTCGTGTTTCATCGGAAAATATGATCATTTATTTCTGGGAAAGATTCAGCGATGCATCGTTTACGCGATAAGGTGATTGCCGTGACTGGCGGAGCCCAAGGGATTGGCCGGGCCTGTGTCGAGCGGGCCACCGAAGAGGGGGCCGCGGTGGCGGTGTTGGATGTCTTGGACCAGGAGGGTGCCGCCCTAATTGCAGACCTTCGGGCCAGGGGCAGGACGGTAGAGTACTGGCACTGTGATGTCGCCCATGAGGCGGATTTGAAGTCCGCCCTGGATGGGGCAGTCAAACGTTTTGGCGCACTGCACGGCCTGGTCAATAACGCCGGCATCGCCGGCGTGAATCGGCCCACCCATGAGATCACTGAAGCTCAGTGGGATGCGGTGCAGTCCGTCAACGTGAAGGGTGTATTTTTTGCGACTAAGCACGCTCTACCTCATCTTTCTCAGGTCAAGGGTGCCAGTGTGGTGAATATCTCATCGATCGCAGGGCTAGTGGGGCTTGCCGCTGTGCCGCCCTATCATGCCGCCAAAGGGGCAGTCCGGCTGATGACAAAAAATGATGCGATTCAGTACGCCTCAAAACAGATTCGATTCAACTCGATTCATCCGGGGTATATCTGGACCGCAATGGTCGAAAATCATCTAAAGACCAGCAGCCCAAATCTGGAGGCCGCCAAGGCATCGGTTGCGGCAGCCCATCCGCTCGGACGCATGGGCTCTCCGGATGACATCGCCTGGTGCGCGGTGTACTTACTTAGCGATGAATCCGCCTTTGTGACTGGCGCTGAATTTGTGATTGATGGCGGCTATACGGCCCGGTAATCAATGGTGGGTTGTGCAGGATTCGAACCTGCGACCAACGGATTAAAAGTCCGCTGCTCTACCGACTGAGCTAACAACCCGCGGGGGAGACGAAAGCGGGACCGCCCTCGTGAAGTAAAGAGCGAGATTTTAGCGGATTTCAAAACCCTATGCATGGCGCTCCAGCCAACGCAGACCCAGCCATCCCCCGGCAATAATCGCAGCCGTGGCCACCACGCTTCCAAGCGCGAGTAGCGAGAGTCCCGTGATGCCCTGGCCGATTGTGCAGCCAAAGGCGGTCACACCGCCCACCCCCATCAGTGCTGCGCCAATCAGGTGTCGGGCCAAGTCCGCCCGATCGACAAAGCCTTCCCATCGAAATGTTTTCGAGCTGATTGCGTGAATCAAAGCGCCCAGTACAACGCCGCAGACTGTAGCGATGCTAAAAGTCCAGCCACGCGATGTATCGCTCCAGAACATCATTAGATCAAGCCAATAGGCCAGCGGCGCAACAAAGGTCAGCGATTCGATACCGCGGGTATTAGTGGCGAGGAATCTGGCCTCTAGTGTGTTGGGATCCTCTTCGATAAATCCAATGTTGCCGGTCGTGATCCATCCGGCAACGACAAGTAAGCCAATCACGATTCCGCCAACAATGAGTCGTGGCTGGCGGCGAAGCTCTTGATTTAAAAAAACAATGCCAATCATCGCAATTGCAATGATTGGGGTAATAACGTTACTGGGCTGGCCTAGTAGGCTGGGCAGGTCCTGCCGGGTGTCGAAAGTGATAAAGATCTGCTCAAGCGTGTTGACACGCAAGACGCCGAAAATTCCCCGCATGGTCATGTAAGCAAAGATCGCCATCACTACAAACACGACCACCGCCTTTAGGCTTCCGCCGCCGATTCGCACAAGATTGCGGCCGCCGCAGCCCGAAGACAGCACCATGCCAAAGCCAAACAGGAGTCCGCCGACCAGATACGAGAGCCAGAAAAATCGGGGGGCCGTGTAAAAAGCGTCTTTCACCACGATGAGATCTGCCGCAATGAGGGACTGGGTTCCGATCATGGCCACCATAATGGCCAGCAGCCACATGCGAAGCCGGGACTGGTCACCGCTGGAATACCAATCCGAGATGGCACCAAGAGTGCAGAAGTTACTGAAACGCGATATCCATCCTAGTACCAGGCCGATGGCCAGGCCAATGAGCACCACCGTCAGTTCAAGCCGATTGAGTTCCTCGGGGTCGAGCATCCCCGAAGTTTACTTTGATGTGGCTGCTTTTGGCGCAGGCTTGGCGGCAGCCCCTGGCCGCAGCGATTTCAGACGCTCCTTGGCATCAGCGGCAGCCGAAGAGTTGGGATACGCCTTAATCAGGCCTTCTAAGATGCCTCGGGCGGTATTCGGATTGCCGGACTCTGCCTGAGCAGCGGCAAGGTTGAGCGTGACCTGTGGCCGGGCGGGATGACCGGGATAGCGGTCCAGAAATTCTTGTCGCGCTGCGATCGCCGCTTTGTAGTTTTTATCGGCATAAAAGGCTGAGCCCTTAATCAGCAGCACATCAGCCGAGAGGCGTGAATATGGATAAGCCTGCTGAAACGCATCTGCTGCAGCAACTGTCTTTGCAAATTCGCCCGCTTTTAGCGCATCGCGGACCTCATCAAATCGCGTTTTTTCTCCGCGGCTGACTTCAATTGTATTTTTATCAATCGTGACCAAAACAGGCTCGATCTGTTTGAGCCTCTGGTCAAGATCGCCGTACAGATCTTTTTGTTGCGATTTTCCAGTGTTGAGATTTTGATTGGCTTCCTCAACGGTGCCCCGCAGTCGGGCAACCTCAGACCGCAGCCTTTCGTTTTCGTTGAGCAGTTGAAGCTGCGTACGGGCGGAGGCTTGAAGATTGCGTTCAAGCTCTGCGATGCGTTCGGTCAGTTTGGAGTCAAGAGTCTCCAGGCGGGTTCTCAGATCAATGATGGCCCGGCGCGCCTCATCATCGGAGAAGATCGCGGCCGCAGGCCATGCTAAAGAAAAAAGACTGAGCCCTATGCATAAGAAAATGGCCGCGCTCGATGCCGAGGCGGCCATTAACTTAAAAAACATCAAGCGCATCAGCGGATGTTATCTCAGGATGAGATCTGCACGACGATTCTCTGTCCAAGCGGCCTCATTGGATCCTTTGGCCCGCGGTTTCTCTTCGCCATTGCTGACCGCTTCGGCGCGATTGCCGGCAACGCCCATCACACCCAGTGCTTTGGAGACTGCCTCGGCTCGTTTTTGTCCAAGCGCTAGGTTGTACTCCGCGGTGCCGCGCTCATCGGCGTTGCCTTCGATCACAAGCCGTGCTTTGCTGTCGACCTTAAGGTAGTTGGAAAACGCTGTCAGCGTTGCCTGATATTCCGGCTTTACTTCAAAACGGTCATAGTCAAAGTAAATGCTGGGTTTTACTTTTTCGAGCGCAGCGCGGGCTGCAGCAATTTCACGGGCACGGGCTGCAGCAGCGGGATCCTCTGCGGACGCTGCCGAGGGCGCTGTTGTCGCAGCTGCTGGCTTCTTGTCTTCAAGCGGCACCTGCGAGGCACAGCCAGCAAGGACTGCAATCGATATGCTGCTTGCGATTAAAGTTGCACGGGACAACCAATTTAATGGCAAAGCCATAGCTCCTCCTTGAGCGTTATTGTTCTAAGGACAATTCTGACATAAAACTGCTGCCATCCCTGCTGTCTCTCATTACCGCTAAGTCAGAAAGACGTGTTTGATTCCCCGTTTGACTAGGGCAAACGGCCCCATGCGGGACCTTTAACCTGACTGCCCTCGGCAGAAAGCCGGGTCCTTAATTTGCCATCGATCGAGACCGCCGAGAGCACATCGCGCTCGCCGACGCGGCTACTGTAGATGATCCATTTGCTATTTGGCGCAAAGCTTGGTGAGTCATCTTTGGGGCCTTCGCTGACAAGCGTTTCGCGTTGTGAGGCAAGCTCCATCACTGCGACACGAAATGATTTCTCACGTCGTGTGATGTAGGCAAGGCTTTTTCCATCGGGGCTGATTTGAGGCCGGGCATTAAATGGCCCACCGAAGGTGACGCGGCGTGCCTCACCGCCCTCTACAGAGACCCGATAGACTTGCGCCGACCCGCCGCGATCGGAGGTAAAGAAAATTTCTTTTCCGTCCGGAGTAAAAGTGGGCTCCGTATCAATTCCCGAGGATCGCGATAGCCGACGCAGTCCGCTGCCATCGGCATTCACGATATAGATTTGTGAGTTGCCATCTCGAGTCAGCACCACCGCAAGACGATTTCCATCCGGTGACCAGGCAGGCGCGCTGTTGCTGCCGCGTTCGTTGGCGATGATGGCTCGCCGGCCTGTGGCTAGTGTGTGGACATACACGATTGGCTTATTGATACCGTTGCGCTCTTCAAATGAGACATAAGCCAGTCGCGTTCCGTCAGGCGACCAAGTTAAAGAAATAATCGGTTCTTTCGAGCGCAGTGCGATCTGGGTGTTCTGGCCGTCCGCATCTGAGATAACTAAGCTGTAGACTGCATCATCGCGGCGAACAAACGCGAGTCGGGTCGCAAAGAATCCCGGCTCACCGGTTAACTTTTCGTAAATAAAGTCTGAAATACGATGGGCGGTGCGTCGAGCTTCAAGCTCGGAAGCGGGTGCAGAAATCGCAAGACCGCCAAGGCTAGCGTTGCGTGCGGTATCTAAAAGAATAAAGCGCGATTCAAGCCGGCCTTCGGCAGAAATACCGGTGCTGCCAATCACCAGCGCTTCGGCACCCTTCTGACGCCATTCTGGAAACAGTGGCTCCATTGGGCTGCGCTCATTGAGCGTGGGCTGCGGCACGCCGGCATCCACAATCGCAATCACGCCGCTGCGGGCGAGATTGGCCCGGATCACATCGGTGATGGTGCGCGAGAAGTTTCTTGCGGGCTCGGGTGCATCGAAGGGCGCGACTGCTACTGGAATCTGTCGCGAGCCAATCCCTGTGATGTCAATACGCAGCGGGGCCTGGGCCTGGGCACTGCCGGTGATCAGCGAAAGAAAAAATACACAAGCAGCCGCGATTTTCATAAGGACTGATTATAGTCAGCGGTCCTCTTTCGGGCGGAAGGCAAGTTCCAATACCCGCGCGACTGTCCCGTCTTTACGCTTTGGCAGCGGGCTTGCAGCCCATACAGCCCGCTGCACGGCCTCATCCCAAGCGGGGGTACCGCTTGCGCGTACGAGCTTGACTGCCACGACCTCACCGGTGGGCAGTTGATCCACTTGAACAATCGCCTCAGGATTTGCTGCCGACCGATCTGGATAGTTAATCCGTGCTTTGATTCGTGCTTGAATCAGCGATTCGTAATCTGCATCACGGCCAGTCTTTGATCCGACCTCAGCACCGCCGGCAATCACACCGGTTTTGGTCGCGGCGTCTCGGCCTGCGGCACCTGGTTTCGCGTTCGGATCAATGCCCAGCCGGGCAAGCTCTGCCCGTCGCTGGGCCTCGAGCTGTTCAGCAGCTTTTTTCTCTGCGAGCTTTTTCTCTAAGGCTTTTTTCTGGGCTTCCTGCTGGGCCTTTAAAACATCTACCTTTGGCGGCTCGAGTTTCTTGGGTTCTTCCTTTTTTGGCTCTTCTTTTTTCTTCAGTGCGATATCCGCCTTGGTCTCCGGGACTGGAGCAGGGGGTGCGGGCGGTGTGGATCGGACCACGGGCGCTGGCGGTGTGGGTGTGGCAGGGATATCTCGAGGCATTGCGCTCCAGAGCTCTGCCTGCACGATGGGGGTGCGGTCTTTCCATTGCAAAGAGAATAGGAGGGCTGCTGCCAACAAGCCATGCATGAGCAATGCCGCGCTGACGGCATTTCGGCTCTCGCGTGCCTCGATGGCGAGCATGGCTATTCCTTGCGCAGGTTGAGCCCAACGCGGGTATATCCCGCCCGCTGCAACTGATCCATCGCGGCGACCACCTGTTCATATCGCACGGATTTCTCTGCTGAGATGATCAGTGGCATATCCACGGCCGCACCGACAGATTTCACTGCAGAGACGATTTCATCACGGGCGATCGGTTTTTCTTTTTCACCTTCAGTATTGCGACGAATAGTGGTGGAGCCATCCTGACGAATCGTGATCTCAAGCGCCGCAACAGGAGTTTGCGCTGCCTGACCGACTTTAGGCAGATCGATAGTGCCGGTGACAATCATGGGTGCCGTTACCATGAAGATAATCAGCAGCACAAGTGTGACATCGACATAAGGCACAACATTAATTTCGCTCATCATTCGGCGTCTGCCGGATTTACGCGAGGCGGTTGGGGCACCCATATTTAATCGTCGGTCATGTGGCGGAAAATAAGATCGGCATGCGCGATCATCGGCGCGTTATCGTGCAGCCTGACGCTGCAAGATGTTGGAGAATTCTTCGATAAAGCCTTCGAATCGAATGCTGAGGTGATCGAGATCGGTGGCATAGCGGTTATAGGCTACGACCGCAGGAATAGCGGCAAACAGGCCGATCGCGGTCGCGACCAGGGCCTCGGCAATGCCGGGCGCCACACTGGCCAGTGTCGCCTGCTGAACATTCGCGAGCCCCGTGAATGCATGCATGATTCCCCAGACCGTACCAAACAGGCCGATATACGGCGAAACCGAGCCCGTGGAGGCCAGAAAGGGCAGATTGCGCTCAAGGCCATCGAGCTCCCGCTGAAAGGCGGCGCGCATCGCACGACGCGCACCGTCAATCATGGCCGATGAATCCGTGAGGTTACCTGATCGCGATTTTAAAAATTCACGCATGCCAGACTCAAAAATTCTCGGCAGTGACCCGGGCAGATCTCCTTTTTCGGCTTTTTTGTACAGGGTCATCAGGTCGCCGCCCGCCCAGAAGATTTTCTCAAAGTCTTCGGTGTCCTGGCGGGCCCGACGCATGGATTGCCATTTTTTAAAAATGACCGTCCAGGAAAGAATTGAAATACTGACCAAGAGCAGCATGACCAGTTGCACCGGCAGGCTCGCCTGAGTGATGAGTGTTAGGACAGAGAGATCGGGGCTCGCAGTCATATCTAAAAAAGCCTCTCATTGTGTTGTGGTGCTGGTGCCGTTTTTCCAAAATGGGCATAAGCCGCTGAGGTTGCGATCCGTCCGCGGGGCGTCCGCTGCAAAAAGCCTTGCTGAATCAGATAAGGCTCCAGCACATCTTCGATTGTGTCTTTAGCCTCGCCAATTGCGGCTGCAAGGTTATCCAGTCCGACGGGCCCCCCATCAAAGCGCTCAATAATGGCCTCTAAAAGCTTTCGATCCATGAGATCAAAGCCCTCACGGTCGACCTCGAGCAGAGAGAGCGCCTGATCTGCAATTGCAGCCGAAATGATGCCTTCGTGTTTGACTTGGGCAATATCCCGGACACGGCGCAACAGCCGATTGGCGACTCGCGGGGTGCCGCGAGATCGCTTGGCAATTTCGTGGGCCCCGGCCTCGTCGATCACAGCCTTCAGCAGGCTGGCGGATCGCATCACGATGGTTTTGAGATCGCTGGCGTTATAGAACTCAAGCCGCGACACGATTCCAAATCGATCGCGTAGGGGATTGGTGAGCATGCCTGCACGCGTGGTTGCGCCCACCAGCGTAAAGGGCTGGATGTCCAGCTTAATCGAGCGTGCTGCTGGGCCCTCACCGATCATGATGTCGATCTGATAGTCCTCAAGGGCGGGATAAAGGATCTCCTCAACGACTGGACTGAGCCGATGAATCTCGTCAATGAACAGTACATCATTGCGCTCAAGGTTTGTCAGCAGCGCAGCCAAATCCCCGGGCCGCTCCAGTACTGGGCCGGAGGTCTGACGCAGATTGACACCAAGCTCTCGCGCAAGAATATGAGCCAGTGTGGTTTTGCCTAGCCCCGGGGGCCCGAAAAGCAGTACGTGATCCAGTGCCTCGCCACGCTGTAGGGCCGCCTGAATAAATAAGCCGAGCTGATCTCGGACTTTTTCCTGGCCGATGTATTCGTTTAAACGCTGCGGCCTCAGGGCCCGTTCGATGGCCTCCTCAGCAGGCGTCTTGGACTGACCCGAGATCAGGCGCGGCGCATCGCCTTCGCCAGCGCTAGAGAGGTCTTCGTGTTCAATCATGGCTTTAGTTTACTTAGCCAGTTGCTTTAGGGCCTGACGAATGCCTTCAGCTACTGAGACATTCTGGCCAAGGGTCTTGATGGCCGGCAGGGCCTCGCGCTCCGAGTAGCCCAATGCCAGCAGGGCATTGAGAATATCGGTGCTTGAGGTTACCGGTGATGCTGCAGCCGTGCCGATAGCCTGGGCCATCCGCCCTTTCAATTCCAGGATCAGGCGTTCAGCAGTTTTTTTACCAATGCCGGGCACTCGGGTCAGCAGGCCCGTTTCCTGAAGACTCACGGCCTGCGACAGCTGTTCAACGGACAGCCCTGAGAGAACTGCCAGCGCAATCCGCGGGCCCACGCCGCTGACTCGGATGAGTTCCCGAAATGCATTGCGCTCTGCTTCGGTCGCAAAGCCGTAGAGCAGCTGTGCATCTTCGCGAACAATGAGGTGGGTCAGCAGCGTGGCCGGCCGGCCCAGGTCGGGGAGTTCATACAGAGTGCTCATTGGAACATCAATTTCATAGCCCACACCCTGCACATCGATGATGACCCGCGGGGGCTGTTTGGCAATCAGGGTTCCAGAGATTCGGCCAATCATGATGGCCGCTATTGTCCCCTAGATTCAGCGCGCCGCAGTGCCCGCTGCATGCCGAGTGACTGCCACCAGGCCAGGGCGCAGGCCAGGGCATCGGCCGCATCAGCCCCGGGCGGACGGGCAAGCGCTAAGTGCCGCTGCACCATGCGCTGGACTTGATCCTTGGTGGCTCGGCCGGACCCAACCACGGATTGTTTGATTTTTAGAGGCGTAATCTCCGCAATCGGAAGCTGATGCTCAGCGAGTGCGGCAATGGCGACACCCCGCGCCTGACCAAGCGACAGCGTGGACTTAGGATTGACATTCACAAAGACCCGCTCGATCACTGCTTGATTGGGATGAAATTCGGCAATGAGCTGCCTGACGCCTTGAAACAATTCTGCGAGCCGTTCGGGTTCAGAGCCACTGAGCTCGGGCCGAATGACACCGCTGCCGATGTAGATCGCCCGCTGACTTGAGAGTTCGATGACACCAAAGCCTGTGCGTCGCAGGCCAGGATCAATACCGAGGACTCTCATCTGACAGCAGATTGTTGATTGCAGCAGAACATCAGTGGCGAAAGTGCCGCATGCCGGTAAAGACCATCGCAAGGCCGCGCTCATCGGCAGCAGCGATTACCTCATCATCGCGCACCGAACCGCCGGGCTGAATCACACACTGGGCCCCAGCATCTGCCACGGCATCCAGCCCATCTCGAAAAGGAAAAAATGCATCGGAGGCAGCCGCAGATCCCTGGAGATTCAGCCCCGCATGCTGCGCCTTAATTGCGGCGATTCGGGCGGAATCAATACGACTCATCTGGCCCGCACCCACGCCGAGTGTCATGCCGTCTGAACAAAACACAATCGCATTACTTTTCACCCAGGTGCAGACCTTCCATGCGAACAGCAGATCCTCCAGCTGGGCGGCGGTCGGCTGAAGGCGGCTTACGATTTTCAGCTCTGATGGACTCAGAGTATTACGATCCGGTGTCTGCACCAGCAGTCCGCCACTGACGCGTTTAAGCTCTCGGCCGCTGGAAATTGCCGCAGCCTCTCCAAGTGGCAGCTTGAGAAGCCGCAGATTGGTTTTACTTGCAAAAATCTTTAGTGCACCGTCTGTGAAATCCGGGGCGATGATGACTTCAGCAAATTGCTGGGCAATATCGCGGGCGGCCTGCTCATCAAGCGGCACATTGAAGGCGAGAATGCCGCCAAAAGCTGAGGTGGGATCGGTTTTAAAGGCCTTTTGATAAGCCGCCGCCGCCGAGCCCCCGATTGCAACACCGCAGGGATTGGCATGTTTGACAATCACGCAGGCAGGGTCAGAGAAGCTCCGAACGCATGACCATGCGGCATCGGAATCCGCGATGTTGTTATAGGAAAGCGCCTTGCCTTGCAGCTGAGTGTAATTGGCCAGTGTGCCCGCCTGCGGATCGGATTCCCGATAAAACGCCGCACTCTGATGCGGATTTTCGCCGTAGCGCATCGCTTGAACCCGGTGGAACTGCAGGGTCAGGATCTCGGGATAAAGATCGGCAGTTTTTGGGTCGGGCGGCATGCAGCCGCTGTCGGCAGGCGCGCAGTCGCTGGCAGGCAGGGCATTAAGCAGATTGCTGATGGCAGCGTCGTAATCCGCAGTATGCGCAAACACTTTTTTGGCCAGCCGCTGCCGGGTGGGCCAGCCCAAGGTGTTGCTGTGTTGATCCATCTCAGCCAGTAGGCCGATGTAGTCGCTGGGATCTACGACAACCGCAACGCCGTCATGATTCTTGGCGCCAGCCCGCAGCATCGCTGGGCCACCGATATCAATGTTTTCAATCAAATCTTCATAGCTTGCGGATGGTCGCGCCAGGGTCTCACGAAAGGGATAGAGATTGACGACCAGCAGGTCAATCGCAGTAAAGCCCGCCTGCTGCAAGGCCTGCATGTGCGCACCGTGGTCGCGTCGGGCCAGCAGCCCGCCATGCACTGCAGGATGCAGTGTCTTGACTCGGCCATCCAGCATTTCAGGAAATTGCGTGATGGCTTCTACTGGGGTGACAGCGATTCCTGATTTTTGCAGCAATGCCGCAGTGCCCCCAGTCGAGAGCAGCTGCACACCGCGAGACACGAGTGCTTGTGCGAATTCAAGAATGCCATTTTTATTCGAAACACTCAGTAGCGCTCGGTGAATCGCGATCCGATTCGGCCGGGGTGAAGAAGCGGTGGGGGCAACCTGAGACACACTGAACTCCTAGGCTGAGTGAGAGGCGCGGCGCTGGCTGATTGCGGCTGGGCTACGCTGGTGTTGGGCGAGTTTTTTTCGAAGGGTGTTTCGGGTGATGCCAAGGGCATTGGCCGCATGGCTGATATTGCCTTGATAGTGGGCTAGGACGTAATCCAGTAGCGGCCGCTCGACTGCTTGGATCACCATGTCGTAGAGGGCATGGGGCTGTTGGCCATCCAGAGTTTTGAAGTATTGGTCGAGCGACCGACGAATGGTCTCGTCGATGCCGGTGTCTTCGGGCCTAGGCGGCCTGCCGGAATTCTGACTCATATCGATCATTAAAAAATGCGTCGATGGCACGCAGTTGTGATTCGGTGGATTCCAGCTGATTGAGTGCATCACGGAATACTTTAGCCCCAGGCAGACCTTTTAAGTACCAGCCGATATGTTTGCGTGCAGTGCGAACACCGGTGGATTCCCCGTAAAAGGCGTAGTGATCCTTTAGGTGATCACGAAGCCAGCCTGCGATCTCTGTCTCGCTGGGGTCAGCCAGCAGCTCGCCTGTATTCAGATAATGATCAATCTGACGAAAGATCCATGGCCGGCCTTGTGCCGCTCGTCCGATCATGACGGCATCGGTGCCGGTGTAGCGCAGCACCTCAAGGGCTTTTGTAGGGCTATCGATATCGCCATTGGCCACGATCGGCACCCCAGAGTGCGATTTGATCTCTGCGATCGTGTCGTATTCGGCCATGCCCTGATATTTGTCGGCCCGGGTACGGCCGTGGATTGTAATCATGGCGATACCAAGATCCTCAGCCATGCGCGCGATCTCCGGCGCATTTCGATGTTCGCGATCCCATCCGGTGCGCATCTTCAGCGTGACCGGTATGCCATCGGCCCCGACCGCCTTGATGACCGATTGAATAATTTCAGCAATACGCTTTGGGGTCTGCATGAGTGCAGAGCCAGCCGCGACATTACAGACTTTTTTAGCGGGGCAGCCCATATTCAAGTCGATGATTTGCGCTCCGCGTTCGACATTAAAACGTGCAGCCTGGGCCATCATGTCAGGATCCGCGCCCGCGATCTGGACTGCTTTCGGCGCAATCTCACCATCGTGATTGATACGACGTGTTGTTTTATCAGATGCCCAGAGCAGTGCATTTGAGGCCGCCATTTCACTGACGGCATAGCCCGCACCGAGCCGCTTGCATAGCTGGCGGTAGGGCCGATCGGTGACGCCCGCCATCGGCGCAACAAATACCCGATTCGGCAGCACGTGGCGACCTATGGTGAGCGGGGATTTAAAGACGGGAAAGATCGGCATCGGGGATTTGCAGCCACGTGATTCGGCGTTAACCGCCAAACATCAGGACCTGGCCCAAGAGGCGCTTGGCGCCCGGGATGAGGGACATCGCGCCGATGGATCGACGGACCCATGCCGCGCGCGCCAGTGTATCGGTTGCGGTTCGCACTGCCCAGCGGTCTGTTTTTCGGCGCTGCGCGTAGTCTTGAAGACGCTCCGCAATGGGCTGACCCCGCTGCAGCAGGCAGGCTGAGAGGGTCTCCGCATCACGAAATCCGAGATTGAGTCCCTGTCCCGCAATGGGGTGCAACGCCTGGGCAGAGTTTCCAATCCAGACCGTGTTGCCTTGGACCAGGGTCTCGCGCCACTTCAGCCCAAGGGGATAGCTGCCAGTAAGCGAGACATCGCGGATTCGGCCGAGCCGTCCTCCCATCACGTTTTCAATCATCTCGCATTGTCGGGCGGCGTCTGCGCTAAAAAACGTTTGGGCTTTGTCTACTGCAGCACACCAGATCAATGCGTAGCGTTGATGCATCGGCAGCAGGGCAACTGCACCATCAGCTGTGAAGCGCTCATAGGCGGTCGCTCCTGCGGGCAGCTGCGTCTGGACCCATCCGATGACCGCGTGCTGTTGATAGTCACGCACAACCTGCATGCCGGAATCGATCAAAGACTGATCTGCTGACTGATACAGGCCTCCTTCGGCAATGATATGGACTGCGGGTATGGCGCTTCCTGTGGCTGCTGGGGCAGTGGCCGCAATGCTGATGCCTTCAGCATGCAGTCGGCTGCGCAGGGTCTCCAAGAGCTGTGAATACGGCACCAGTCCGCCGAGGGAGGCCACACCTGCGTTTTCGCTTTTGATTTGCATGGAACCGAATTGACCTTGGGAAGAGACGTGTATCTCTTGAATGCGTACTGGCTGACAATCCAAACCGAACTGAGCAAGTCGACTTAATGTGCCCTGTGATAGCGCCAAAATTCTTGGGTCATCGATCGCAGCAGGCTGGGCCGCATCCAAAGCTGGATCGATGATTTGAATTGCGGCCCGTGACCAGCCGTATTTCAGCAAAAACAAGGCGGCCATGATGCCGACCGGCCCCGCTCCCTGGATTCGGATGAGGGAATCAGTCACGCATGAGTCCTTCGATTGCCTCTGCCTCAACGGGCACACCCCGCGTGAGCAGATCAACGCCTGTAGTTGTCAGGTGGGCATCATCTTCGATTCGAATTCCAATATTCCAGAATTCAGCCGCAATATCGTCTGCCGGCCGGATGTAGAGACCCGGTTCGATTGTGGTGACCATGCCAGCAGCCAGAGGCGTTTTGACATCACCTACATCATGAACATCCAGGCCTAAAAAATGGCCGGTGCGATGCATGTAAAAGCGCTTGTAGCCTCCCGACTCAATTAGCCCATCAACAGAGGATGGGGCCAGCAGTTTTAAATCCAGCATGCCCTGGGCCAAGATGCGGACAGCAGCATCGTGTGGATCGGAAAGTAGTGCTCCCGGTCGTGTTGCGTCGATCGCGGCCTGCTGTGCGGCCACCACCACATCGTAGACCGCACGTTGTGCAGCAGTAAACTTTCCATTGGCCGGGTAGGTGCGGGTGATATCCGAGGCGTAGCTATCTAATTCACAGCCGGCATCAATCAGCACAAGTTCGCCATCGCGGACTGGCCGACTTCCTGCGCGGTGATGCAGGATGCAGCTGTGCGGGCCAGAGGCAACAATGCTTCCATAGGCTACTGACTGTGCACCCTGTCGCCTGAACTCATGCAAGAGTTCTGCCTCGATCTCAAACTCATGATGGCCAGGCCGAGTAAAGGCCATGGCCCGCACATGGGCCTGCGCCGAGATCTCGGCTGCCCGCCGCATCGTTGCAATCTCATCTGCATCTTTGATGAGTCTTTGTCGCGCGATCGCAGCGCTCAGATCAATGATTCGATCGGGCGCATTCACGCCAGCACGGCCTTTCGCCCGTACCGCGGCGAGCCAATGCCGCAGCCGTTCGTCAAGCCTCGCATCCATAACCATATGGGCGTAAAGGGCAGGCACATCGCCCGCCAGTGCAATGACAGTCTCATCGAGCGCGCTTAGCTCGATGGCGCGATCGGCTGCAAAGCGCTGGGCGGCATGCTGTGGTCCCACCCGAATGCCATCCCAGATCTCGCGTTCAGCATCTCTTGGCCGGCAGGCCAGAACTGTCTCGGAATTACCCTCGTCATCAACGCGCATCAGCCACCAGGCATCGGGCTCGGGAAATCCTGTGAGATACAAAAAATCACTGTGGCTTCGAAATGGAAAGGGGTTATCACGATTACGAATGATTTCTTCGCCGGCAGCGAGCACAACCACTCCGCCACCTTGCTGTGCGATCCACTGAGCAAGACAGGCCTGGCGGGCCCGGTGTTGCTGGCCATGGATAGGGGCCGCGACCTCCTGGGGCCTCAGTTCTGTGGCCAGGGACTGACTAAAAATTTCGCTGGGCGTTGGGGCTGGGCCGTTCATGATGGGCTCTGCATTAAAGGGCTAAGTAAAGTCTGAGTTATACCGAATTGAGCACGCGAAGGCGATCGGGCGTTCCCACATCGGACCAGGCACCGCGGAAATGACTCCCGACACAGCGGCCCTGATCAACGGCCTGAAACAGTAACGGCGCAAGTGCTGCCCGCTCGCCGGGACGAATAGCAGTGAATAACTCCGGATCATAGACCCCAATTCCCGAGAAGGTCAGGCTGCCTTCGGCTGGCCGACGGATCACGTATCGCAGGCCCGGTTCTGAATCTGCCGCATCCAAGCCAAAGTCGCCCAGCGGGTGATGCCGGGGGTTATCAACAAGCACAAGATGACACTGCGGACAGAGGGTCTGGCCTCGCGCAGATTTCATGGCAATCAGATCCTGCGCAATTGAAAATGCTTTGGCGGCTGGCCAGTCTGTAAACACATCAGCATTGATGACCAGAAAAGGCTGTGGATTGTGTTGACCAAGAGAGTCGATCCATGGCTGGGCGTTGGCGATGCCCCCTGCTGTCTCCAGCGCACCAGACGGCTCCTGTGAATAGCGAATATTGAGCCCAAAGGCTGCCCCCGATCCCGCAAAGGATTGAATTTGGTCTCCGAGGTGCGCAAGGTTGATCACGACCTCAGTGATGCGGGCTGCTGCGAGCGCCTCAAGATGCCATTGAATTAACGGCTTTCCTTGGACTACCACCATGGGCTTGGGCACCGTGTCAGTCAGTGGGCGCAGCCGTTCTCCTCGGCCCGCCGCCAGAATCATTGCATGCAGCCGCTTAGATGTTGGCTTCATGCGCAGCGTTCCAGTAACTTTGCTAGCGGCCCTAAGCCTTGATACCGGCGGCAGGTTGAAATTGCTGTGCGCAGAACTCGCGGTATATCGTTTAGGTAGTTTGGCTTGCCATCGCGAACACTCAATCGACAAAAAATACCTAATACCTTGAGCTGCCGCTGCAGGCCCATCCACTCGAAGTCCCGCCAGAAGTCCGAGAAATCCTGGGCAATTGGCAGCTTTGCTTTTCGAGCCCGCTCCCAGTAGTCAATCGCCCAGTCGAGTTGAACTTCCTCGGGCCACTCAATATAGGCATCGCGAAGCAGAGAAACCAAGTCATAGCTGAGGGGCCCCATCACTGCATCTTGAAAATCGAGAATGCCGGGGTTGGACTGCCCGGTGAGCATCAGATTTCGGCTGTGATAGTCCCGGTGTACGAGCGTCATGGGCTGCGCCTGGCAGGCATCGATAACCAGGTCGTAAGTGTTGGTCAACATCTCTCGGTCAGAAGCCGAGAGTGCGATTGGCCGGTGATGTACCAGAAACCATTGATCAAAAAGCTGCATCTCTTGCAACATTTTGTTTCGGTCGTAGGCGGCAAGCCCCCCCATTTCCGATGCAGTCGGTTGCTGGAGACTGAAGCGCTGAAAAGTAACCAGCGCCTGGTGTGCGTCGCGATAAAGCGGCCCGCAAGCCAGAGGATCATGCCGTCGATTCTCGATGGCTGCCGCGTAGGTCATTGTTCCGAAATCATCGCAAAGCAAAAATCCTTGGTCTGCATCGTGGTGCCAAATGCGAGGCGCGTTGACTCCCGCCTGACGCAGCAGCGATGCAATCCTGATGAAAGGCCCGATCGACTCCTTATCGGGCGGTGCATCCATGAGGATGAGGCATCCAGATTGCCCCTCGCGCTGACCAGTGATCCGGAAGTAGCGCCGAAACGAGGCGTCGCTGGAGGCAGGTGTTAGGGAGGCAGGATCCAGAGACCAGCCAAGTCCGGCAAGCGCAGCAGCCTGCTGCGTTAGCCAGCCCTCTGCTAAGGCGCGGCGCGGGTCTTCAGAGGGATTCATCAGGAGCTGTCGGTGATGGAGTAAAGAGAGTGTCTGAGGTAATCCGCAAAGGCCCTGAGATGGGGGCCTAAGCAGGGGCCCTACCTATAATAGAGCATGCATTTTTTTGGGACTGTCACCTCTCGGGTGGGCCAAGATGTGACCACTATCGGCCTGCGCGCCTTCCGGGGGCTTCTTGGGGCCCTGCTGCTGGCATCGGAACCTGCGGCACACGCTTTTAATCTCCCTGGGAGTTGTTCTGCGGCAGCTTATGACGCCCAGCCCATCCGGCTGGCCCAGGCTGCCACTGTTACGACCGACGCTACAGCGGCCCAAATTCGACTGGCTCAGGGAGTGAGGACTTCACTGGGGCTGAAGTTTGATCCCGTTTTGAATCTTGAGCCGTCCTCGAGCACCGATACACCCGTCTATGTTTTTGGCCAATCGATTTCTGGCCAGACAGATGATCAGATTGAGGCCCGAGGTGCTGCCGAATTTCGAAAGCTGGGGCTCTTCATTAAGGGCGACTTTATTCGTCATAACCTTATTCGCGATGAGCTCTATGCGGAGGGCGATGTCAAGCTCTTTCGAGAAGGTGAGTTTTACGAAGGCCCTCGGCTTCGGCTCAAACTCGGCACCACCCAGGGATTTTTTGATGAAGTCACCTATCAGCTTGTTTCGACCGGTGGCCGTGGCACTGCCCGCCGCGCGGAATTTATTCAGCCGCTGGAGACGCGGCTGACTGAAGTCCGATACACCACCTGTCCGCGTGATCGCCCAGCCTGGGAATTGCGCATGAGTGAGATGCTAATTGACCAAGTTCGGGAGGTCGGTGCGACCCGGTCTGCGACCTTGTATTGGCGTGAAGTGCCGATTCTCCCGTTTGGAGATTCGTCGTTTTCAATTGGTGAGGGCAGAAAGACAGGGTTTCTCGCCCCTTCGTATACGACCTCAACACGCCTTGGCTTGGATGTCCGCGTACCGTTTTACTGGAATATCGCGCCCCAGCATGACATGACGTTTTATCCACGACTGATTACCAAGCGGGGTGTTCAGTTGGGTAACGAGCTGCGATTTCTGCGACCCAACGCAGCGGGAGCCGCGGCGTTTGAGGTGCTGCCGGATGATCGCCAGTCCGGAACAACCCGACATTTCGGCTCGCTGATGACCAGTTTCCGGCCTGCTGATAATTTGACCGTCGGATTAAATGTGCAGCGGGCATCCGATAACAACTATTTTTCTGATCTGGGAAACACGCTGTTGGTCTCCGCCCAGCGACTGCTACCCGGTTCAATTACCATGAACGCTGCGCTGGCGGGCTGGGCCGTTCAGGCCGAGGCGCAGGAGTTTCAGCTCTTGCAGGATGTGGGCGCACCGCTGATCAGGCCGTATAGTTTTGCGCCTAAAGTGGCGGTATCCCGCGGCCATCGTGCTGCGCTCGGTGAGGAGCGGCTGCCGATTGACTGGAGCGTCTCGGGAGAGCTTGCGTCGTTTCGTCATCCGACTCTCGCAGAGGGCGAGCGGGTGGTGGGCACTGGATCGGTTGCCTGGCGGCATTTTAGCTCTGGCGTGGCGATCACTCCGAAGCTGACGATGCATGCCACCCACTATTCGACCAGTCGGCTCGGCGACAGTACGTTGACAGCACAAAAGTATTCCAACGCTGCGCTGGGCCTGTATACCAACAACGTAGGTGCTGCTGCGGCGAGCTCTTACACTCGGGTGCTACCCACTTTCAGCACTGATATCTCAACAACCTTTGATCGGCCTTTAAGAATCGGAGACGCTGGGATTGAGCAGACACTGGAGCCCCGCATCTCTTATATCTACACCCCCTATAAGGATCAATCGAATTTTCCAGTGTTTGATACGGGCTCACCGAGTCTGAATTTCGCACAGCTATTTTCTGATCGTGCATTTAATGGCCATGATCGTATTGCCGATTTGAATCAGATCACAGCGGGTGTCACGACCCGATTCATCGAGCAATCAACGGGCGCTGAGCGGCTGCGAGCAGCAGTGGGACAACGTTTTTACTTTTCGGATCAGCGTGTGACCCTGCCCGGTGGCACTGCAAGGACTGATCGGCGATCCGACCTATTGGGGCAGGCAACGGTACGCCCCAGAAAAGATCTGACCATCGACTCCTTGGCCCGCTACACCCTGGAGTCCTCGCAGTGGCAGAGCTTTTCAGTGGTGAGTCGCTATAACCCGAAACCCGCCAATGCACTGAGTATCGCCTATCGCTTTGTCCGCGACTCATCGAATACCGTCGACGTGGCTGCCCAGTGGCCCGTGGCGGCCCACTGGTACGCTGTGGGCCGCTATCAGCAAGCCCTACGTAATGTCGGGGGTGTGCGGGAGTCTATTAATCCCGGCCTGGTCGAGGCCTTGGCCGGTTTTGAGTACGATGGAGGCTGCTGGGTTGGCCGTATCGTAGCCCAGCAATATGCAGCAAATGCTACCCAGCGCAATACAACGCTGTTTTTTCAGATTGAACTTAACGGTCTGGGCCGAGTCGGAACGGATCCAATCGGCGCGCTGAGACGAAATATTCCGAACTACCGATCGATTAATGAAATCACGCCGCTGCCGTCTAAATTTGATAATTTTCAGTAATGATTGACTCTGTAACTCTGCGATCGCGATGGTCTGTCTGCTGCCGAAAGGGCCCGGGCCACCTCGTGGCCGCTGCAGCTTTAGTGCTGAATCTTCTGGTGATCGTGACCCCAGCTGTTTTTGCACAGCAGTCTGCGCCTCGGACTCAAGGCGCGCAGTTGATTGACCGCGTCGTAGCGATTGTGAATCGGGAGATCATTACCGCAAGCGAGCTCGCCCGGCGTGAAAAGCAATTTGTTGCGAATCTAAACCAGCAGGGCATCCCAATTCCCAATCGTTTGGCGCTGCGTGAACAAGTCTTAGAGCGCATGATCACTGATCGGGCTATGCTCCAGACCGCCCGCGAGACTGGTATTCGGGTCGATGATATGACCCTAGATCGCAGCATTGCTCGGATCGCGGATCAAAATGGGCTGTCGGTCAGCGGGCTGCGCAATCAGCTCGAGTCCGACGGCATTTCTTTTGCGGCGTTTCGCCAAGATATTCGCGAGGAAATCATCCTCACTCGACTGCGTGAGCGGGAAGTCGACAATAAGCTACAGATCACTGAGGCCGAGGTCGACACTTTTCTTGCGGCCCAAGGCCAGTCATTGCAGAAAACGGAAGAATTCAAAATCGCGCAGATCCTGATTCGTCTGCCCGAAAAAGCCAGTCCCGCCGTGGTCGCCGAGGCCGAGTCTCGAGTCAAACGCATTCAGGAATTGCTGCGTTCTCCGCGAACATTTGCAAGCATTGCCCAGGAATTTTCGGACTCCCCGGATCGTGAGCAGGGGGGCAGTCTGGGCTGGCGGACCCGCGATCGCTTACCAACACTTTTTCTGGATGGGGTCTCGGGCCTGAAAACGGGTGAGATCAGTAAACCGGTCCGCAGTCCAAATGGCTTTCATATCCTTCAATTAGAGGATCGACGCTCGGGCCTGCGCACCCAAGAGGTCACTGTTCATCGGGCCCGACATATTCTGATTCGGATTGATGCGCAGGTGACCGAAGATCAGGCCCGGCGGCGTGCCTTGGATCTGCGCCGCCGAATCGAGTTGGGTGCGGATTTTGGTCAGATTGCACGGGATCATTCTCAAGACCTTGGGTCTGCTCCGCGGGGCGGAGAGCTCGACTGGGCTTACCCGGGAGATACGGTGCCGGAGTTCGAGCAGGCGATGGTGGCCCTCAAGCCCGGTCAGATCAGTGATCCTGTCCGGTCCGCCTTCGGTATTCACTTGGTTCAGCTCTTGGAGCGAAAGCGTGAGCCATTGACGGAGCAGCGTCTGCGGACTGCTGCGCGGCTTGCCCTACGCGAGGAAAAATTGGCCGACGCAGTCGCTGACTGGGCCCGTGAGGTGCGCGCCAATGCCTACGTTGAAATCAAGCGTGACGATCTCTGATGCCCACGTCGCGCGTAAGCGATTCGGCCAGAATTTTCTGCATGATCCCGGAGTCATTGCAAGGATCATCCAAGCGATTGATCCCAAGCCTGGCGATCGCATTGTCGAGATTGGCCCGGGGCAGGCGGCGCTCACCGCGCCGCTGATTGCAAAAGCCGGCCAGCTCCACGCCATTGAGATCGATCGGGATTTGGTAGCACGGCTACGAGAGCGCTTTGCCGAGTCTGAGCTCTCCATCACCGAGCAGGATGTATTGCGGGTCTCCTTTTCGGCGCTGGCCGATCAGCTCGGTGGACCGTTGCGCGTCATGGGTAATCTGCCCTACAACATCTCTAGCCCTATTCTCTTTCATTTGCTTGAGTCGGCTGAGCAGATCATAGATCAGCATCTCATGCTTCAGAAAGAAGTTGTCGATCGTATGGTCGCAGGCCACGGATCAAAGGTCTATGGACGCCTATCCGTCATGCTGCAGGCTCGCTATCAGATGGTACGCTGCCTGACCGTGCCGCCCGGAGCATTCATGCCGGCTCCGAAGGTCGATTCTGCAGTGATTCGCATGGTGCCATTGCCGGTTTCGGCGGTGCGAGTCCGCGATTGGCCTATCTTCGCTGCGGTCGTCGCGCTGGCTTTTTCGCAACGACGAAAAATGCTGCGTAAGTCACTGGCTGCCTACGCGGTAATGCTTGACTGGAATGCACTAGATATTTCACCCACCCAGCGGGCTGAGGAATTATCGGTCGATCATTTTGTTGGACTGGCTAATGCGGTGGCCAGCCTGCCGCTAGAAAGTCGGTAGGGTATCGAGCCGTGCTTTTCTGAGCACGGATTTGCCCTCTTCGAAGGTTGGCAGAATTTCTGCGACTTCTTCCCAGAAGCTTCTGCCGTGATCCATGGTGTGGGTGTGGGCCAACTCATGGGCAATCACGTAGTCAATAACCTCTTGGCCGAAATGAATCAGGCGCCAATTTAACCGGATGTGGCCATCCTCGGTGCAGCTGCCCCAGCGGCCGCGGGCATTACTCAGGCTAAATTTTGTGTAGCGCCGGCCGGATTGTTCGCTGATGGCTTTCAGGCGCCGTGTGAAAAGCGCCTTGGCTTGACTCTGAAGCCAGGCATGGACGGTGTCGCGGATCTGCTCCATTGAAGCCTCGGCGGAAAGTGGCAGCTGTAGCTCACGACGAAAATCATCCCACTGCGTTTGTCGAAGCTGCGGGGTGAGTAGCAAAGTGAGTGGCTTACCAAGATATTGCAGTGAGGCGCCATGGGTCCATTGCTGTTCTGGCAGTAGACGATGCTGCTCAGACTGATGCCACTCGGCCAGGCGGGCCAAGAGCCACTTGGATTTCTCCTGCAAGATGTATTCAATATCGCTGATCGGTACCCATCGTGGCGCGTTGACCTGAATCATGCCCTGGCCAATCGACATACCTACAGTTTTTCTCCGCGTGCGCTTTAACAGCCAAGGCACGCTGTAGCCTTGGAGTGCAACCGTGCGGTGTTTTTTTGGGGCGCCGTCGGGCGTGACGGATGGAGATTTTGGATCGGCCTTAGAGGATTTTCCGGTGGTGGAGGGGGGCGATGATGCTTTCGAATCACCGATGCCGAAGG
>JBILVT010000016.1:0-23142 GCA_044370275.1 Burkholderiaceae bacterium
TGAAAGATGAAGCCGATGTGGGCGTTGCGGAAGGCGGCGAGGTCGCGGGGGGGGAGGGCATCGACGCGGGTGCCGTGGACCGTGAGGGTGCCGGCGTCGGGGCGGTCGAGGGTGCCGAGGAGGTGGAGGAGCGTGGTTTTTCCTGCGCCGGAGGGGCCGACGATGGCGGTGATTTGGCCCGCGGGAATGTCGAGGTCGATGCCGCGGAGGACCTCGAGGGAGCCGTAGCGGCGGACGAGCCCGCGGGCAGAGATGACCACATCTTCCATGCCCGAAAGCTACGGCGGATGCCTAACTTCGCGCCGCCATGAACATCCACGAGTACCAGGGAAAACAGATCCTGAAGTCCTTCGGAGTCGCCGTCCAGGAAGGCCGCGTGGCCGAATCGCCGGACGCCGCCCACAATGCCGCCGTTGAACTTGCCGCTGCCACGGGAACCAAGTGGTTCGTGGTCAAGGCGCAGATCCATGCGGGCGGCCGGGGGAAAGGGACCGTGACGGAAACGGGCTCGCGCGGGGTCGTGCTGGCGAAAGGACTGGACGAGGTGCGGGAGAAGGCTGCGGGGATTCTCGGCGGGCATTTGGTGACGGCCCAAACGAACGCCCAAGGCAAGCAGGTCCACAAGGTGCTCATCGCGGAGGACGTCTACGCGCCCGGCGAAAGTGAGCCGAAGGAGATCTATATGAGTGTGTTGCTGGACCGCGCGCGTGGCCGCAACGTCATCGTGTACAGCCCGCAAGGTGGCATGGACATCGAGGCCGTGGCCCACGATACGCCCGAGCTAATTTTCCGGGAGGAGGTGGATCCTGCCGTCGGCCTGCAGGCCTTCCAAACGCGCCGCATCGCCTTCAACCTGGGCCTGACCGGCAAGGCATCGCGGGAAATGGCGCGCTTCACGACGGCACTCTATGCCGCCTATGTCGGAAGCGACGCGACCATGTTCGAAATCAATCCGGTGCTGAAAACTTCGGACGACCGGGTCATCGCAGTGGACGCGAAGGTCACCCTGGACGGCAATGGCCTGTTTCGCCACCCAGACTACGCCGCGATGCGGGACACCTCGGAAGAGGATCCCATCGAGGTCGAAGCAGGGGAGGCCGGGTTGAACTACGTGAAACTCGACGGCAACGTCGGCTGCATGGTGAACGGTGCCGGACTCGCAATGGCCACCATGGACACCATCAAGCTCTATGGTGCCGAGCCTGCAAACTTCCTTGATGTCGGCGGCGGCGCATCGACGGAGAAGGTTACCGAGGCCTTCAAGATCATGCTGGGCAATCCGAAGGTCAAGGCGATTTTGGTCAATATCTTTGGCGGCATCATGCGTTGCGATGTGATTGCCGAAGGCGTTGTTGCCGCCTCACGCGCCGTCGGATTAAAGGTGCCGCTGGTGGTGCGAATGAAGGGAACCAACGAGGATCTCGGTAAGAAGATTCTTGCCGATTCCGGCCTGCCGATCATCACGGCTGACACCATGGCCGAAGCCGCGCAGCGCGTGGTTGATGCCACAAAAAAAGCATAAGCCCTGGAGCGCCAACCATGTCTATTTTAATTAATAAAAACACCAAGGTCATCACGCAGGGCATCACCGGCAAGACAGGTCAATTTCATACCCGTATGTGTCGCGACTATGCCAACGGAAAAAATTGCTTTGTTGCGGGCGTCAATCCGAAAAAAGCAGGTGAAGATTTTGAGGGTGTACCGATTTACGCCTCAGTCAAAGATGCGAAGTCTGCAACGGGCGCATCGGTCTCCGTGATTTATGTACCCCCTGCCGGCGCAGCAGATGCCATCTGGGAAGCCGTGGAGGCGGACCTTGATTTGGTGATTTGTATCACCGAGGGCATCCCGGTGCGCGACATGATGGTCGTGCGAAACAAAATGAAGGCCAATAACAAGCGAACGCTCCTGCTGGGGCCCAACTGCCCGGGCCTGATCACACCTGATGAGATCAAAATTGGCATCATGCCGGGCCACATCCACCGCAAGGGCCGGATCGGCATCGTGTCGCGGTCGGGCACCCTGACCTATGAGGCGGTGGGTCAGGTGACCGAACTCGGCCTAGGCCAGTCCTCGGCGGTGGGCATTGGGGGTGATCCGATTAACGGCTTAAAACATATCGATGTTTTAAAGCTTTTTAATGACGATCCCGAGACCGATGCGGTGATCATGATTGGCGAGATCGGCGGCCCCGATGAAGCGAATGCCGCCCAGTGGGCGAAAGACAATATGAAAAAGCCGATCGTTGGATTTATTGCTGGCGTGACCGCGCCTCCCGGCAAGCGGATGGGCCATGCGGGCGCCTTAATCTCGGGCGGCGCGGACACGGCCCAGGCCAAGCTGGACATCATGGAGGCCTGCGGTATCCGTACAACCAAGAATCCCTCGGAGATGGGCAAACTGTTAAAGTCCGTGCTCTGATTTAGTCATAAAAGAGTCTGCCTTCATGCATTCCGATCCGGCCAAAAGCCGCACCATTTTGAAGACCATGGCCATCGTTGGCATTGCCGCGTTGTTGGTCGCAATGCTCATTCGATAAGGAACACGCTTCATGGAGCTTTTTTCCGCCGAGTTTTTTTCCGCACTGCTTGCAATCATCGTCATTGATCTTGTGTTGGCGGGCGACAACGCCATCGTGATTGCACTGGCGGCACGTAATCTTCCTGAAAAAGACAAAAATCGCGCGATTATCTTCGGCACGATCGGGGCGATTGTGGTGCGCTCGCTGATGACCGTGGGGGTAGTCTGGCTGCTGAAGATTCCCGGCCTCATGCTGATCGGTGGACTGCTGCTGGTCTGGATTGCTGTCAAGCTGATTGCCCCTGCAGATGGTGCTGACGAACACTCACCGACTGCGACAACCTTCTGGGGCGCAATGAAGACCATCATCATTGCTGATGCTGTAATGGGTGTGGATAACGTCCTGGCAGTCGCAGGTGCAGCCCATGGCAGTTTCCTGCTTGTCGTTTTGGGGCTGCTGATTTCGATTCCGATTGTAGTCTGGGGCAGCCGGCTGGTTTTAAAACTGATCGAGCGTTACCCCGTCGTAATTTATATTGGTGGAGCAGTGCTGGCCTTTACGGCGGCAAAGATGGTGCTAAATGAGCCCATTCTGAAGGCTTGGGTCTCGACACTCCCCGTATGGGTTTACTGGTTGATCGTCATGGCCACGGTCGTGGGCTGCACGGCAGTGGGTGCCTGGTTAAAGGGCCGTAGCGCCGGCCAGGTCAGCTACGAGAAGTCCTGACTTAAATTTCAAGGTTATCAATCAGCCGCGTTGCGCCACAGCGCGATGCGGCTAGCACCACCAGCTGATTCGATTCGGCCAGGTCCTGCGCCTGTGGCGCCTTGAGGTCGCTGCGACGGCGCACCGAAATGTAGTCGGTACTCCAGCCCCGGTGGTTAAGAATCTGCTTAGCCGCTGACTCAATCTCTACAACGTCATCGACCGTGATTCGGGCAGACGCCTGGCCTTGGCGGATTCGGTCGGCAACCTGATGCAGAGTTTTAGATAGCCAGACAGCCTCCTGGCGCTCATCGGCGCTCAGATAACGATTGCGTGAGGACATGGCCAGGCCGTCGGACTCACGAATCGTTTCAGCAGGAATGATTTCCGTCGGGATTGAAAACTGGCTGCACATGCGCCGAATAATCATCAGCTGCTGATAATCTTTTTTGCCAAACACGGAGACCTGAGGCTGTACGCACTGAAAGAGCTTCATCACAACGGTAGTAACGCCAATAAAAAATCCGGGACGAAACTCGCCTTCCAGAATGTCACCCAAATCCTGGGGCGGGCTAATTCGATATTCCTGGGGCACCGGATACATTTCCCGCTCATCGGGTGCGAATAAGACATAGACCCCTTCTTTCTCAAGCTTGGCGATGTCGTCGTCTAGGGTCCGCGGGTATTTATCAAAGTCTTCATTGGGGCCAAACTGCAGTCGATTCACAAAGATTGAGGCTACAACCGGATCTCCGTGATTGGCTGCAAGCCGCATCAGCGACAGATGGCCCTCATGCAGATTGCCCATCGTCGGTACAAACGCGGTCCGCAGTTGGCCCCGGAGCTGGGCACGAAGTTCGGAAATGCTGCGGACGATTTTCATTCGGACTTAGTGGGCGTTAAAGAAAGCCCGCCGACCCTTAAAGCTGGCAATCTGCGCGATCAGTGCATCAAAATCTTCGTCGCGCCCAATTGGATTGAGCTGCTCGGTATTGATGATCAGCAAAGGCGAGGACTCATAGTGGTGAAAAAAATGAATATACGCCTCGGAGAGCCGGCGCAGGTAATCCTCGGACATGTTCTGTTCCATGGGGACTCCCCGCTGACGGATCCGCTCAATAAGCGCATCGGCGGAGGCCTGCAGCAGAATCACCAAATCAGGGGTCGGCGCCTGTGGCCGCTGGGCATCATAGATTTTCTGATACAGACTGAGCTCTTCGTCGGAAAGGGTCAGCCGCGCAAAAAGCGGATCTTTCTCGATCATGAAGTCACTCACAATATTTTCGGAAAAAAGATCGCGCTGGGCGACCTCTCGCAGCTGGTCAATGCGTTGAAAAAGAAAAAACAGTTGGGCGGGCAGCGCATAGCGGCTGCTGTCGCGGTAAAACTTTGCAAGAAAGGGATTCTCCTGTGGCGCCTCCATCAGCGGCACATAGCCGAAGCGTTCTGCAAACTTCATTGCCAGGCTACTCTTGCCGACACCGATCGGCCCCTCGATGACGATCGAGCGAAAACGACTGGCCCAGGCGGGCCAGGATGCCGTGAAAGTCGCAGGCATATTCATGTTGCTATTGTCTCACCAGCGTTCCACCTCACTACGGGCCGCACTTGAGAGCCGTGAAATCCATATTCCCGCAGGCTCCAGTGGTGCCGCTCCTGGCGGACCCAGCAGGACTTCACGATTGAGCTCGCATAAGGGAACAAGCACAAAGGCCCTGAGATGGGCCCGCGGATGCGGCACCACGAGTTGTGGCTCACAAACCCGCACCCCCTGCATTGCAATCAGATCACAGTCCAGTGTACGAGGTGAATTCCAGCCTGACCGTGTGCGGCCGAATTCGAGTTCAATGGCTAGCAACGCATCCAGGAGCGCCGCTGCGGAAAGCTCGGAAGTGATTTCAATCACGGCATTGCAGTAGTTGGGGCCCGGCGCATCGATCGGCACAGTCCGATAAAGCGCCGATGATTTCAAAACGGTAATTCCAGGTGTGGCGCTGAACCGCTGGATTGCTAATTGGCAGGCCGTATCGGGCTGGCCAAGGTTTGCGCCCAGACCGATGTAGGCGGTGGTCGGGCTCATGCTCAATCGGATGGGCCCGGACCAGTGGGCTCAGTGGCCCCCGGTGTCGCTCCGGACTTACGCCGCCGCCGGCGTCTCGGGCTGCCGGTGGGCAGCCGATGCGATTTGGTCTGCGCAATCAGCTGGCTGCGTTCATCCGCATCTGCATCAATATAGGCCTGCCACCACTGCGCAAGTGTTGCATCACAGAGGCCGGCCTCTGCCCGCAGCAGCATGAAATCATAGGCTGCGCGAAAGCGAATGTGCTCCATCAGCCGTGTGATTGTGGCCGGCTGGCGCTTCTCAAAGCGGGGCTGCATCAGCCAGATTTCGCGCATATCCGAGACATAGCGTCGCTGGATTGCCAAGGCATCGAGCTGGGTTTCAATCACCTCATCAATGGCAGCGTTCAGCGCTGGAATCAGATGCTCGCCCTGGCCATGCCGCTGCAGCCAGCGTTCGTTCACTAAGTTCCATAGCAGGGCAGCAAATAAAAATCCGGGCGAAACGGGCTTACGATCATGGATACGGGCATCAGTGGCCTTCAGCGCCCGAGTGACGAAATCCAGGCCGCGTGGGTCACGGTGTTCGAATACCAGGTCCAGTAGCGGCAGGCAGCCGTGATGTAGCCCCTCGGCTCTTAGCTGCGTCAGACCCTCCAGGGCATTGCCGGAATGTAAGAGCTTGAGCATTTCATCGAAAAGCCGCGCATTGGGCACATTGCGAATCAGATCGGCCATCTCTCGAATTGGGCGGCGGGTTGCCCGATCAATTTCAAAACCCAGTTTTGCTGCCAGCCGCACGGCACGCAGCATCCGTACAGGATCTTCTCGATAGCGATGCTCGGGATCACCGATCATTCGCAGCACCCGGCCTTTCAGGTCCTTTACGCCATGGTGATAGTCCAGCACCTGATCACTGACAGGGTCGTAATACAAAGCATTAACGGTGAAATCACGACGGGTCGCATCCTCATGCTGCTCACCAAAGACGTTATCGCGCAGTACTCGCCCATGCTCATCGAGCTCAATATCGTCAGATTGAAGTGCACGAAAAGTTGAGACCTCAATTGTCTCTGGGCCAAACATGACATGAACCAGCCGGAATCGCCGTCCGATGATGCGTGCCCGCCGAAAACTCCGCTGAATTTGCTCGGGCTCTGCATTGGTGGCGACATCGAAGTCTTTTGGCCGTATTCCGAGCAGCAGATCGCGAACGGCGCCGCCCACCACGTAGGCCTTAAAGCCTGCCCGCTGCAATTCCTCAATGGTGCGGGCGGCCGCATTGGAGATCAGCCGACGATCAATGCCCAGTCGGCTGCCTTTATGAATCTCGGGCTCATGGGCGGGCGCCTTTGATCGTCTTAGGGCCTTCATGGACAGCCGGCCCGGGGCGAGTCGCGAGAGATTTTTAAAGAGTTTGCGAATCATCCGGGCCTAGTCGCCTGTGCTTTCGGTCCGATTAAACAGATCTAGAACATCCCAGCCCTGAGCCTGGGCGTGGGCCCGCAGACGGGAGTCGGGATTGACGGCCACGGGCGAGCCGACACGGGCCAGCAAGGGCAGATCATTCATCGAGTCACTGTAAAACCACGACTCAGAAAAATCGTTTAGGCCAAGGCCTTGCAGGGCAAGCCACTGTTCGACCCGGGTCACTTTGCCCTCACGAAAGCTGGGCAGCCCCGCAGGCTTGCCGGTGAAATTACCGTCGGCGCCGATTTCAATTTCGGTGGCAATCAGGTGTTCAACATGAAACTCGCGCGCAATCGGTCCAGTGATAAACGAGTTGGTTGCCGTCACAATGGCGCACAGCGCACCTTCTCGCTGATGCTGTTGGACCAATTCAAGAGCAGCCGGGCGGATCTGTGGCCGGATGACGTCTC
Organism: Burkholderiaceae bacterium; assembly: GCA_044370275.1. Taxonomy (GTDB): domain Bacteria; phylum Pseudomonadota; class Gammaproteobacteria; order Burkholderiales; family Burkholderiaceae_A; genus Lacustribacter. The sequence goes on from JBILVT010000016.1 coordinate 7,168, forward strand.
GCATAAATTCTTCGCGCCAGGCCAGCAGCTGCGACCGCGGATGTTGGGCCAAGGGCGCAAGCTGGAAGTCCAAAAATTCGTAAATATCGAGCGTCCCCGCACAATACTGCGCATAGAAGTAGTCGTTACGCTGCGAATACCATTCGGCATTAACAACATTGCGATCGACCAGAAACTGCGCCCAAGAGACATCGCTGTCGATGGGTAGCAGGGTATTGTCGAGATCGAATAGCGCCAGGGCTTGCATATTAGGAATCGAGTAGCTCTTTCAGAAGTGGCAGTGTCGCAGGCCGCTGTCGCGAGAGCGCTAATTCATTTAGGCCGTCAATAACCTGCATCAGGCGTCCGAGATCCCTTGGCAGGCGGGTAAGCAAATAGCCGATAAGCTCATCAGCCAGCGGCAGCCCCAGTCGCATCGCCCGCTCTTGCAGGGCAGCTCGTTTTTCTTGGTCACTTAATTCCTGCAATTCAAAAATGAGGCTCTGTCCCAGGCGGGTCCGCAAGTCATCGCGCAGCTGAAGATGCAGTGGCGCGCAGGCGGCTGCACAGACAATGCGGCCACCGACCTCCCGCGCGGCATTGTAGAGTTGAAAAAGCTGGCCTGCAGTGGTGGCATGGGCTTCATCCAGATGATCTAACAAGAGGCAGGCCTTTGGCGGGGCTGACTGAAATTGCGCAAGGACGCTGCTGAGCGGGTCCATGGCCTGCTGAGAATGCCCGGGGGCCTTTAAATCAAAATAAATTGCAGATTCCGGATGGTCCTGGGCCCAAGCTTTTAGCCAGAAGGTCTTCCCGCTTCCTGGGGCGCCCCATAAAAATAACGATGCAAACCCCGCAGATGGCCCCTCAATTAACGCAGTCAGTGCGCTGAGCGCAGCTGCATTTTTTCCGATGACACCATCGGCGAGGTGGGGCCGAGGGGGCTCCATGAGGTTTAAGGGGATTTGCATCCTTGGGGCTTTCGTGGGCTGGGACGACAAGTTCAATAAAATGTCGATTTTAGGAAGATTCTCCCTCATGAGTTCTAACAGGCTGGACAAAGCCCCGGCGATTGCGATGACCTACCGAGATGCGGGGGTCGATATTGATGCGGGGGATGCGCTCGTGGATCGCATCAAACCCCTTGCGCGGGCCACAATGCGGCCCGAAGTGCTCGCTGGTATCGGTGGCTTTGGCGCCCTTTTTGAGGTCCCCAAGCGGTTTAAAGACCCGGTGCTGGTCTCCGGGACCGATGGCGTTGGAACCAAGCTCAAACTGGCCTTTGCGCTCGGCAAGCACGATACCGTTGGTATTGATCTGGTCGCGATGAGTGTCAATGACATTCTGGTGCAGGGCGCCGAGCCCCTTTTCTTTTTAGATTACTTTGCCTGCGGCCGACTCGCAGTGGAAACTGCGGCCAGTGTCATTGGGGGCATCGCAAAAGGCTGCGAAGTCTCGGGCTGCGCCCTGATCGGTGGCGAGACCGCGGAGATGCCTGGCATGTATGCCGATGGCGAATACGATCTCGCCGGATTCGCGGTGGGGGCCGTCGAGCGCGCCCATATTCTTGACGGCCGGCGAGTCGTGGAGGGCGATGTCGTGCTTGGTCTGGCCTCAAGTGGATTTCACAGCAATGGATACTCTCTGGTGAGAAAAGTCCTTGAGCATGTGTGCGGCCGCTTATCTTTACCGGCGGTGGATAGTGTTCGCATTGAGGGCGAGGAGCAATCGCTATCGTCCTTAGTGATGGCACCCACACGGCTTTATGTCCGGCCTATGCTGTCGGCTTTGTCGGTACACCGTGATCACGTTAAGGCCATGGCCCACATCACTGGCGGAGGGCTCACGGGTAATATGCCGCGCGTGCTGCCCGAGCATTTAACGGCAGTTTTACAAGAAGATTCTTGGACACTGCCGGCCGTGATGCGCTGGCTTCAGGCCAAAGGCAATATTGCCCGAGACGAAATGCACCGGGTCTTTAACTGTGGCATCGGAATGGCGGTCGTGGTGCAGGCCGAACATGCGCAAGCGATTGCTGCGCACCTGACCCTGCAGGGCGAACGGGTCTATCGCATCGGCGAAATTCGCGCACGCGCAGAAGGCGAGCCGCAGACCATTATTCAGCAGTGATGGGCAGTGCTGGCCGCGGCGAAGGGCAGATCGATGCCTTTGCCCGCGCCAGTGCGGCAGCATCGCCTCCCCACCACCATGTGAGGCAGGCCTGGTCTTGGCTGGCGATGGCCTGCTGAAAACCAGACTCTAAATAGCTCCGGGCCTGATATTTCGATACGCCGAGTCCTATCAGTATTCCCGCAGCCAGGCTGATCATCTGATCGCGCATCTGCGTAGACTAACCAGCCAGAATCAACTCCTTACACAACTCGCGTGCAGTCTGCGCTTCATCACGGGGATCAAATCGCGTGATGCCGCTAAAGCCTCGCAGCCAGGTGATTTGGCGCTTCGCAAGTTGCCGGGTCGCAGCGATTGCAGCGTCCACAAAGGCCGCATAGGAGATGCGCCCCGCAAGATAGTCCCAGGCTTGGCGATAGCCCACGCAACGCATACTCGGAAGTCCACTATGAAGATCACCGCGATGAAAGAGCGCATGGACCTCGTCTAAGAATCCTTCGGCCAGCATCTGCTCAAACCGACTGCCGATGCGTTGGTGCAGCCATGCTCGATCTTCGGGCTGCAGGCCAACGACATGCAGACGCTCTCCGGCCGGCTGCCGAGCGCCGCGGGCAACGCTCCGGCCAATCAGCGTTGTCATGTTCTCACCGGTGTATCGATAGAGCTCAAGCGCTCGAGAGATGCGCTGCGCATCATTGGGATTAAGCCGCCGCGCGGTCTCAGGATCGATACCCTTCAATTGTTGATGTAGTGCCGGCCAGCCGACCGCGATGGCTTCTTTGGCGATGTGCGCGCGAATCTCGGCGGGCACCGTTGGCAAATCATCCAGGCCCTCGGAGAGCGCTTTAAAGTAGAGCATCGTGCCCCCAACAATGATCGGAATTTTTCCGCGCGCACGAATATGTTCGGCCGCCCTGTATGCATCGCGAACAAATCGGGCCGCCGAGTAAGACTCTGCAGGGTCAAGGATGTTAATTAGATGGTGAGGCAATTGCGCGCATTCGGCTACAGTCGGCTTTGCAGTGCCAATATCCATGCCGCGATAAATCTGCGCTGAATCCATGCTGATGATCTCTACCTCAGGAATTTCCTGGGCAAGCCAAAAGGCCAAGGAAGATTTTCCGCTGGCGGTGGGGCCTAAAAGACAGAGCATGCAAAAGAATCAGGAGAGTTTTTGTGATCGCGCCAAAGGCGGATTAGCGCGGAAGTAACGGCGAATGCCCGTAATCAGGGCCTCGGCCATCTGTTGCTGATACTGCGCATCAAGCAGCCGTGCTTCCTCATCAGGATTGCTAATAAAGGCAGTCTCAACCAGGATCGAAGGAATTTCCGGTGCACGCAAAACAGCGAATCCCGCCTGCTCGACACGGGGCTTATGCAGCCCATTTACGCCACCGATTTCTGTGAGCATGGCGCGGCCGAGCTTGAGCGAGTCCTTAATTTGCGCCGTGGTTGACATATCCAAGAGCATCTCGGCCACTGAGGGATCTTTGTGACGAATATTGAGCCCACCAATTAAGTCTGCGCTATTTTCCCGGTTGGCCATCCAGCGAGCCGCACTGCTGGAAGCACCTTTTTCAGATAGTGCATAGACCGACGATCCGCGTGCGTTTGGTGAGATCCAGGCGTCTGCGTGAATTGAAACAAATAAATCAGCCTGCACCCGCCGCGCCCTGCGAACGCGCATGTGAAGTGGCACAAAGTAGTCGCCATCGCGGGTGAGATAAGCCCGCATATTGGGTTCTTCGTCGATGAGCTGCTTCAGACGGCGAGCAATCGAGAGCACCACATCTTTTTCAAAGGTGCCGCGTTTCCCGATTGCTCCGGGATCTTCCCCGCCATGGCCAGGGTCCAGCGCGATGGTCACCAGCCGACTGACAACGGGCTTGCGATCGGCCTTCGGCGTTGCACGATTCTGCGAGGGATCGGAGAGCTCGGGCGATCGCGCGACATCAGGTGTAACGGCACGCTCACGCTCTAGTGTGGCCAGAAAATTAAAAAGCGGATCCTCATCGATCGTCGGATAGAGATCCATCACCAGCCGGGCCTGATATTGCGCGACCGCAGGCAGGCTGAAGACCTGGGGATTGATTTCTTGCTTGAGCTCGAATACCACTCGTACGACGCGCGGTTGAAACTGTGCCACGCGTATTGCTCGAATAAAGGGGTCGTTGCTGGCGACACGGGCAGTAAGCTCGCGTAGTGCGGGATTAAGTGTTACCCCTTCAAGATCAAGCACAAAACGAAGCGGCTCTTTCAGCAACTGTGTGCTGTAAACCAGGCCCTCTGGCTCATGCTCAATCGTGATTCGGGTATAGGCTGGCGCCGGCCAGAGCCGAATGCCAATCACCTGGGCGGCCATGCTCGGCCGGGTCACCAGGCTTACCAGCAGCGTGCCGCCAGTGCCGATTAGGACTTGTCGACGTCGGCGATCCATTGGGGAAGCAGGCTGTCGAATGACAGTCCGTCAGGGCGCTTAAAAAATTTGATCATGAGACATCGGGGCGCATCGCCGCTGACGTCATCTTCCCAGTCCAGCTCCAGCTCGATATGGGCCTCTGGAAGTCCGGCCGCCCGCTGCGGCCACTCAATCAATACAATGGCCCGTTGCGTAAAGAGATCACGTAATCCCGCAGAGGACCAATCGGTGGGCGAGGTCTGTCGATAAAAATCAATGTGATGAATGGGAAGGGCCGTACCCTCCAGATCGATCTCATAAGACTCCACCACACTAAAGCTTGGGCTCTTGACACGGTCTCGGATGCCACAGGCCCTGAGAAATCCGCGGATCCAGGTGGTCTTGCCAGCACCAAGCTCGCCGCGCAATGTAATCTGCGCCGTTATCCTAGGGTGATGATCTTGCCGGAGTGCTTGCAGGACGAGCCGTGCGGTCGCTGCAGCGATCCGCTCGCAGGCTTGCGCATCAAGATGATGAAATTCTTTGTGCAGCAGGGGCTTAGGGTTTTGGCTCATACTTTGGTGCATGCTGCCTAATCATGAACAGCTGATTCTAATCGCCCGCTCTTTCGGATTTAGCCATGTCGGCGTGGTCGATCTTTCGGCCGAGGTTTCAGACCGCTTCGCGCCCGCGATGGCCCAGTATCGTCAGTGGTGCGCGGCAGGCTATGCCGGCGAGATGGAGTATCTCAGTCGACATGCGAAGCTCCGCGAAGATCCCGCAAGGCTCATGCCGCAGCCGCCAAGAGCACTGCGGGCAATTGTGGTGGGGATGAATTACTTGCATGAGGCTGCCCAGCAGTGGCAGCAGCAGCACAGCGCCGCGATTCGAACCCCGGAGCGGGCTGTGATTTCGGTCTATGCCCGTGGACGCGATTATCACAAGGTGATTCGACAGCGGCTGCTTCAGATGGCGCGTGCGCTGCGCAAGCGATGGCCAGATCAGGACGCACAGTTTCGGGCCTGCGTGGACTCAGCACCCGTGCTCGAGGTGGAGCTCGCCCGTCAGTGTGGACTCGGATGGCGCGGTAAACACACGTTACTGCTCAATCGCGAGCAGGGTTCGATGTTCTTTCTCGGAGTCCTCTTAACCGATCTGCCCATTGCCCCGATGCAGGCGGTTACCGACCCGCCCCAGGCCCCTGCAGGCCACTGTGGAACTTGCACTGCTTGCCTGCAGGCCTGCCCAACGCAGGCCTTTGTTGGCCCTTATCAGCTGGATGCCCGCCGCTGTATTTCTTACCTAACGATCGAGTTAAAGGGCAGCATCCCGACTGCGATGCGGCCGCTCATTGGTAATCGTGTTTATGGCTGTGATGACTGTCAGCAGGTCTGCCCATGGAATCAGTATGCCCAGCAGGCAACACTCGCCGATTTCGATGTCCGTCACGGCCTGGATCGCGCCACGTTACTGGAGCTGTTGCAGTGGACTGAGGCCCAGTTTCTGGAACGCCATCAAGGCAGTGCGATTCTGCGAATCGGCTATGAGCGATGGCTGCGCAATCTCGTGGTCGCCGCCGGCAATGCAGTGGGTTCGGCCGACTGTCCGGCCGAGACCAGATCCGCCCTGATTGCATCGTTACAGCTGCACCGTCAGTCCGCAAGCGATTTGGTGGTGGAGCACATCGACTGGGCACTAGCCCAGGGACCGCAAGACGGTCACCCAGAGGGTAATCGTCACCATTGATGCAAGGGTTGAGATTGATACCAGGCCTGCAGTGAGTGGCCCATTGCCGCCCATTCGGACGGCAAGAATATAAGCACTGCTGGCGGTCGGCATGGTGGCAAATAAAATCGCAATATCCCGCTGCAGTCCCTCAATACCCATCCACTTGCAGGCGGCCCAGACCACGGGCGGTGTAATCAATAGTTTGATGGCCGTGATACAGACCCCTTGCCAGCGGGCCGCGGTACTTTTCATCCCGGCAAAGCTAAGTCCTGCACCCACACACATCAGACCAATAGAAATTGCAGCCGAGCTCGCCCGATCGAGCACCCCGTAAATTAGCTCCGGGGGAATGAGTCCCAGAAGATTACAAATCACTCCTGCTAGGGTTGCGATGAGCAGCGGATTGCGCAACAGCTCTGCAATAAGTCTGCCGGGGTGCAGGGTATTGGCCAAAAAAGAAACGGCCATGACATTGGCCAGCGGCACTGCAAATCCAACAATCACCGCCATCATCGCAAGGCCTTCGCCTCCCCAGGCGCGGGAAGCAATGGCAAAAGCAATATAGGTATTGAAACGAAACGCACACTGGATGCCGGATGCCCAGTCCATGCGTGTCATGCCGGGAATCCATCGGGTGAGAGCGCCGAGCGCTGCGGCAACGAGTACACCCACAGTGGCAGCCTGGACCATCAGCGTGGTCTGGCCAGAGGCCAGTGGGGTTCGTGTGACTGCGGCAAACAGCAAGGCAGGAAACAGCACGAAATACACCAGCCGCTCGGCGCCCTCCCAGAAGCTTCGGCCGATCCACCCTGAGTGCATGATGATCGCACCCGCCACAATCATGGCGAAGTCGGGGAAAAGAAGTGAAAATCCGTTCATGATGAGCGAGGCAGACGCACAGTCTAATGGGCCGATCAGGCCCGATGCATCCGATGCCGCTGAAATCGACCGATTTTGTGATGCGATGTGGCTGGAGGCGGGCCTGTCTAAAAATACTTTGTCGGCCTATCGCCAGGATCTCGTTGATCTCGGCGCATGGCTGATGAGCGAGGGCCGCGCGGGCCTGCCGATGGCCTCGCGTGAGGACATCAGCCGATATTTCTCTGTTCGTTTTGCAAGCATTCGGGCCAGCACCGCTAATCGAAGACTCTCGTCCTTACGCCGCTATTACGGCTGGCTTTTGCTGCATGGCCGACGTGAAGATGATCCGTGCTTACTGCTGAAATCGGCCAAGCGGCCCGAGCGGTTTCCAAAGGCGCCCGCCGAATCGCAGATCGAAGCGCTTTTGCTGGCGCCCAATCCTGAGTCAAGTCTCGGCCTGCGCGATCGGGCGATGCTGGAAATGATGTATGCCGCAGGCCTTCGCGTCAGCGAGCTCATTGCGCTAAAAAGTATTGATGTATCTCAGGCCGATGCCGTGGTGCGCGTGATTGGCAAAGGCGATAAAGAGCGGCTGGTTCCGATTGGCGAAGAGGCGATGGCTTCATTACTACTCTATATGCAGCGCGGCCGCCCACTGCTGCTGGCAGGACGCAGCAGTGATGCGCTTTTTGTTACCGAACGTGCGGCAGCCATGACGCGGCAGCGTTTTTGGAAAATTATCAAGAACTATGCTGCGGCAGCTGGCCTGCAGGGCCCAATTTCTCCGCATAGCCTGCGGCATGCATTTGCAACCCATCTGCTGAATCATGGTGCCGATCTTCGCGTGGTCCAGATGCTGCTGGGCCATGCCGATATCTCGACGACGCAGGTCTACACCCATGTGGCCAACGATCGATTGAAATCGATCCATGCCAGGCACCACCCACGGGCCTAGAATCACACCATGACAATTCACTTCGCTCTCGGACTTGCCGCGCTGCTCTCGTATTTGCTGGGCTCGGTCTCCTTTGCGATTGTAGTGAGCCGGCTTCGTGGCTTAGCGGATCCACGCAGTTATGGCTCAAACAATCCCGGAGCAACCAATGTTCTGCGAAGCGGCGATAGGCTCGCCGCAGCCCTTACACTTTTTGGTGACGCCGCCAAGGGACTAATTGCCGTTTTGCTGGCGGCTGCATTTGCGCAGCAGTGGCCAGCCCCGCAGCAGCAGCTCCTGATCATCACAGCGGGCGTCGCAGTTTTCATTGGCCACTTATGGCCACTATTTTTTCGATTCCAGGGGGGCAAGGGTGTAGCCACCGCCTTTGGCGTATTGCTGGGCTTTGATGCGGCAATGGGGCTATTGGTGGGCCTGATCTGGATTTTGGTTGCCAAGCTCTCTCGAATTTCATCGCTGGCGGCGCTTTGCGCCGCAGTGGCGGCGCCGGCGCTCACTTTCTGGCGCCATGGGGCAGAGGCGATGCTCTGGGCAGTAATTCTTGTTGCGGTGCTGCTGATTGCGCGACATCAGCGCAATATCAGCGCGCTGCTTACTGGCGAGGAAAAAGCCTTCAAGAAGTCTCCGGAATAAGCGCCGACAGCGGCCATCGCGGTCGTACTGTGAAACCGGGGCTCATTGCCGCTGGATTGCCCGCAAGCAAATGTAGCGCTGCCGCCCACGCAATCATTACGCCGTTATCGGTGCACAGGTGGGGCGGCGCAAAGAGCACCTCAACTTGATCAGATTTTTGGATTGCAGCAAATTGCTCACGCAGCAGCCGATTGGCACTAACACCGCCTGCCACGACCATTTGTCGCAGCCCGGTTTCGTGCAGCGCCTTTCGACACTTTGTCGTGAGCACATCGACGATGGCTTGCTGAACTGCAGCCGCCATATCAGCGCGGGCCTGATCATTAAGCCCACCAGCTGCTTTCAGTTTCTGCACATGGGTTAAGACCGCAGTCTTGAGTCCGGCAAAACTGAAGTCCAACGTAGGACGCTTTAATAATGGCCGAGGCAGCTCGAATCGTTTTGGGTTGCCTTGTACTGACCACCGGGCAATCTCGGGTCCTCCGGGATAGCCCAGCCCCAGCAGCTGGGCTGATTTGTCAAAGGCTTCACCCGCCGCATCATCGATGGTTTCGCCAAGTAGCTGATATTGGCCGAGGCCATCGACTCGCATGATCTGGGTATGCCCACCGCTGACCAGCAGGGCAAGAAATGGAAATTGAAGTTCCGAGGCGGCCGGATCGAGTAGCGGGGAGAGCAGATGGCCCTCCAGGTGGTGAATGCCGATGGCCGGCCGGCCGATCGCATGGGCTAGCCCGTGGCCGAGGCTTGCGCCCACCAGTAGCGCCCCGGCAAGGCCTGGCCCTTCTGTGTAGGCGACTGCATCCAGATCTTCCCAGGACAGGCCCGCCTCCTGAATAACCTGCTGGGATAGGGGGGCGAGCCGCTGAATATGATTTCGCGAGGCCAGTTCGGGCACAACTCCACCATAGGCGGCGTGCAGGGACACCTGGCTGTGCAGGGCCTGGGCCAGGATTTCGGCCCGGCCGCCTAGCCCTGGCGCTGGGCCAAGGTCGGCGGATGCGCGAATGAGGGCAACGCCTGTCTCGTCGCAGGAGGTCTCAATGCCTAGGACCACAAGCCCCTTCGTCACTTGCCAGAATTCCTTGGGTTGGCGATACTTATGGGTTCTCCGGGCGCAAGCCCCTTATTGCCGATTGGAAAGACGTTCACGATGCCGGTTGTTCGAGTTAAAGAAAATGAGCCCTTTGAGGCCGCCCTTCGCCGCTTTAAGCGCACGATCGAAAAGATCGGCCTGCTGACCGAACTGCGCGCACGCGAGTTCTACGAAAAGCCCACGGCCGAGCGCAAGCGGAAAAAAGCAGCTGCAGTGAAGCGCCACTATAAGCGCGTTCGCAGCATGATGCTGCCCAAGCGCAAATACTAATTGTCCATCAAGGACCGCCTTCAAGAAGACATCAAGGCCGCCATGCGGGCCAAAGAGGCCGAGCGGCTCACCACGCTGCGGCTCGTGACCGCAGCCATCAAGCAAAAAGAAGTCGACGAGCGCATCGTGCTCGATGATGCAGCCGTGCTCTCTGTCCTCGAAAAGATGATCAAGCAGCGTAAGGACTCCATCAGCCAATTCGCCGCCGGAAATCGTCAGGATCTCGTTGTCAAAGAGCAGGCCGAACTCGACATACTGGCCGCTTATTTGCCCGAGCAGATGTCCGAAGCGGAGCTCGATGCCGCGATTGCTGCGGCGATCATCGAATCGGGCGCCTCTGGCCCTCAGGCGATCGGCAAAGTCATGGCGCTGCTTAAGCCCCGGCTTGCTGGCAAGGCCGATATGAGCCAGGTCTCTCAGCGGCTCAAAGCCCGCCTGACGCAGTAGCAGCACCAGACCAATTGCCCCTGCGGGGCGGGGCTGCGAGCTATCGGGGTGCCGGGCAGCGCAGCGTGGATACACTAGGGACATGATTCCTCAGCAATTCATCGATGATCTACTGCGTCGCGTGGATGTAGTTGAGATCGTTGGCCAGCATGTACAGCTGAAAAAAGCAGGCGCGAATTATTCTGGCCTCTGCCCCTTTCACACCGAGAAGTCGCCCTCCTTTACGGTCAGTCCGAGCAAGCAGTTCTATCACTGCTTTGGTTGTGGGGCCCATGGCACTGCACTGGGTTTTTTGATTGAACATCTGGGCCTGCCGTTCCCGCAGGCCGTCGAAGATCTGGCGCGTCGGGTCGGGCTCGAGGTCCCGCGTCAGGCCCCAGTTGTGGATCCCGAACTCCGTAAGCGTGAATCGGATCAGCGGGCACGACTGAAGGACTGCCTGTTGCAGGCGGCCCGTTTTTATCAGCGCAGGCTTAAAGACTCGCCGCAGGCAATTGATTATTTGAAAGGCCGCGGCTTGTCGGGTGAGATTGCTGTTCGATACCACCTGGGCTATGCCCCTGAGGCCTGGCAGTCACTGCAATCGGTCTTTTCTGACTATCAGAGCCGAGATCTTTTCGATGCCGGTTTGGTCATTGATGGCGAATCTGATCGGCGTTATGACCGTTTCCGAGATCGCATCATGTTTCCGATTCTCAGCAGCCGAGGCGAAGTATTAGGCTTTGGCGCCCGCACGCTTGGCGCTGATGAGCCGAAGTATCTGAATTCGCCTGAGACACCCGTGTTCTCTAAGGGCTTTGAACTCTATGGGGTGTTTGAAGCGCGCCAGTCGATCCGAGAGGCGCGGCAGATCTGGGTAGTGGAGGGCTATATGGATGTTGTCGCCTTGGCCCAGCATGGACTGGGGCATGTCGTGGCCACACTCGGAACTGCAACCACTGCGCAGCATCTTCAGCAGCTCTTGCTGCTGAGTGATCGCGTGGTGTTTATGTTTGATGGAGATGCCGCGGGTCGCCGGGCTGCAGCACGCGCAATGGAAACAGCGCTGCCTTTTGCAAATGAACAGAATCGCATTGATTTCGCTTTTTTGCCCGAAGAACATGATCCCGATAGTTTTGTTCGCGCCCATGGTGCTGAGGCGCTTCGCGATTGGGTTTCGAAGGCCATGCCCTTATCGGCCTGGAGTTTGGAGGTGGCCTGCAGTGGTCAGTCGCTTGAGATTGCAGAGGGCAGGGCCGCCGCAGTGACAGAGGTTCGACGGCTTTTGTCGCTGATGGCAGCCGGCCCACTGAGAAATCAGATTGCACTTGAGGCGGCCCGACGACTTGATGCCGCCGACCTTGCAAAAGATTCTTCCTCTGCTTTTGCGCGCAATGATGTCAGGCCGCGTGGTGCTCCAATGCCTGACTCAGGCGCGCCATCCGGATCGCGATTTACGCGGCCAATAATTCGGCCGCTTGGCGAGCGGCTCTTGCAGATCGTTGTGCGCGAGCCTGCCTGGGCAAGGCTAATTGATGATCAGGCCCGGGCCGCCTTAGATGGCCCGCAGTCGGCATTACTGTCGTGGATTCAGCAACGAATTCCTGAACAAGGATCGGTGAACTTCGCGATGCTGCACGAGGCCGCCCTCGCTGAGGGCCGCGAGCGGGGATCTGAGGCGGTGCGATTTTTTATTCGGCTTGCCCAGCCGGATGCTGCGCTGGATGCGCTCTCGGAGAGCGCCCAACTGCTTCGGGAAGAGTTCAATCTGGCCCTCGGTCGGCTGAAGCTTCGGGTGCTCGAGGATCAAGCTGCGGCACTCGCCGATCAGGCAGCGCTTGATCCCGGTGCGCGGTCGCAGCTTCAGCGGGTGCGGGAGACCATCCAGCAATTAAAGGCCCAACCACCCAACTCAGGGGAGGATTTTCGAGCTTAAGGTACTGATTTTGAACATTTTTTGCTATAATGGAGGGTTTCCGCTGACGCACCCAAAAATTGCCACACAAGGACCCCACGCCCGTGAGCAAAGCCCAGAAATCGACTGCCAAGACCCCCGCAAAGAAATCCGCTTTAAAGCCTGCCACGGCCAAAAAGCCGGCCGCCAAGGCGGCCAAGCCCGCCGCAGGAAAGCCATCGAAACCAGCTGCGTCGGCCAAGCCCGCAGCCAAGGCTGCCGCAAAAGCCTCAGCTGGCAAAAAGCCGGCGGCCAAGCCGGCCGCAAAAAAGCCGATCGCTAAGCCAGTCGCGAAGAAGCCGGCAGCAGTATCGAAAAAACCAGCCGCCAAAAAACCGGCAGCCAAGCCTGCTGTAAAAAAACAGGCAGCTAAGCCGGCCGCAAAAAAGCCGGTGGTCGCGGCGAAAAAGCCGATTGTCAAAGCACCGGTCAAGCCGGCTATCAAGCCTCAGGCCAAGCCGGTTGGCAAGGCCGTCACGAAGGCCGGTGAAAAGCCGCAGGCTAAAAAACCTGTAGCCGCTGCTGCCGGAAAAAAACAAGTACCTCCAGCCCCTGCGTCAAAGAAAGGCAAGGCGTCCGCAGCACCCGAGCCGATCGCTGCAGAGAAACCGTTTGTGAAGCCAAAGGGCAAGCCAGGCCGGCCACCGAAAAAATCACCAGAGCAAATCGAGGCCGAGGCCAGCGGTCTCGATGACACAGTTATTGATGATGTTGAAGCTGCTGACGTCATCGAGCCGCCTCCGCCGCCGAAAAAAGGATCGGCCCGCCGGGCCCGCGATCGCGTCCTGAGAGAATTTCTCCCATTGGGCGGCGCGGTCACGCCGGAAGAACTTGAAGCGCGTAAAGCCAAGATCAAGACCCTGTTTAAGCTGGGTAAGGAGCGCGGCTACCTAACGTATTCCGAGATCAATGACCATCTGCCCGAGAACGTGGTGGAAGCCGAGCAGATCGAGTCGATCGTCTCGACCTTTAGCGACATGGGCATTGCGGTCTACGAGCAGGCCCCCGACACCGAGACCCTGCTGCTCACCAGCAATGCACCCGCCTCTGACGATGATGATGCCGAAGAGCAGGCAGAGGCAGCGCTGCAGACCGTGGATTCGGAGTTTGGCCGCACGACCGACCCCGTTCGGATGTATATGCGTGAGATGGGCACTGTGGAGCTGCTCACCCGCGAGGGCGAGATCGTCATCGCGAAGAAAATTGAAGAAGGCCTGCGCGATATTGTGATGGCGATTTCCGCCTGTCCCGCCACAATCGGCGAAGTCCTCGAGTGTGCCAATAAGATTCGTGAAGGCACGATGCCGATTAGCGATGTGGTCGATGGCATCGTCGATCCCAATGCCCCCGAGGAAGATCTGCTGTCATCGACTGAGGCCGAGTTTGCCGCCATTGAAGCGTCGGAAGAAGTGGATGATGACGGTGCTGCTGCAGCTGCCGCAAATAACGCCCGGCTTGAGGAGCGTAAGGTTGCAGCGTTGGAAAAATTCGATGTAATTCAAAAGGCCTTCGACAAAATGCGCAAAGCGGTCGATGGCGATGGCTATAAATCACCCGCCTACGAGAAATCCCAGAAGGCGGTCAGCAATGAGTTCATGAGCATTCGCTTTACCGCGAAGATGGTTGAGCGTTTGGCTGATACGTTGCGCAGTCAGGTTGAGGATGTGCGCCGAATCGAGCGCAAGATTCGTTCGATTGCAGTGGATAAGGTCGGCCTGACGCAAGACTGGTTCATCAAAGAATTCCCCGGTAATGAGACCAATCTTGATCTTTTCGCAAAGAAAGTCGCAACGGCAGGCGCATCTTCACAGCTACTTCAGCGTAATCTTCCTGCCCTGCAGGAAGAGCAGCAAAAACTGATTGCTTTGCAGACCCGAGTCGTTCTGCCCTTGCGTGATCTTCGAGAGATCCATAAGCAGATGACTGCAGGCGAACGCAAGGCCAGGGCAGCGAAAAAAGAGATGACCGAGGCTAACCTGCGGCTGGTGATCTCGATTGCTAAGAAGTACACCAACCGTGGACTGCAGTTTCTGGATCTCATCCAGGAGGGCAATATCGGCCTGATGAAGGCCGTTGATAAGTTCGAATATCGCCGCGGCTATAAGTTTTCGACCTATGCGACCTGGTGGATTCGTCAGGCGATTACCCGCTCGATCGCCGATCAGGCCCGAACGATCCGAATTCCGGTCCATATGATTGAAACCATCAATAAGATGAATCGGATTTCTCGCCAGATTCTGCAGGAGACCGGCAAGGAGCCCGACCCGGCAACGCTCGCCATTAAGATGGAGATGCCAGAAGACAAGATCCGCAAGATTTTGAAAATCGCCAAAGAACCGATTTCGATGGAGACCCCGATTGGCGATGACGACGACTCCCACCTTGGCGATTTTATTGAAGACACCAATACAGTTGCCCCGATGGAAGCCGCCCTGCAGGACTCCATGCGCGATGTCGTGAAAGAAGTGTTGGATTCGCTCACTCCGCGCGAGGCGAAAGTACTGCGTATGCGATTCGGTGTGGAGATGGCCACAGACCATACGCTTGAGGAAGTCGGTAAGCAGTTTGATGTCACGCGTGAGCGAATACGTCAGATTGAGGCAAAGGCCTTGCGTAAGCTGCGGCACCCCAGCCGCAGCGATAAGCTGAAGAGTTTTTTAGATACGCTGTAAAAAAAGGCCTGGGGAACCAGGCCTTTTTTCTACACATTGGCGCAGTGAGAGCAATCCTGGGGGCCGTTAGCTCAGTTGGTTAGAGCAGAGGACTCATAATCCTTTGGTCGCTGGTTCGAGTCCAGCACGGCCTACCATTCTTAACCTTAAGGGTACCGTTGAGATTTTGTCGGGGGCGTGGGCTTAAAAAAGTTTTACGCTCCGCCTTATGACAAAACCGTTTTCCACTCTATCCGATTTGTAAATTATTCACTAAGTTAAACAGCAGGCTCTGCTTATCGCTGGGCAGACTGCTCAATAACTCCGCAAGTCTCATTGTGTTTTCGGAAAATTCAACTTTTTGTGACGGTGCGGCTTCGGTCGATTGGGCATTGTCGCTAGCCACCACCTGATTGATGTCAAAAGCCAGCCACGTCGATAGCACAAAGAGATGCTGATAATTGGGCATTGATACGCCACGCATCCATCTTCTCGCAGTTTCCTGCGATATTGGTTTCTTAAGACTGTTTTGCCGATTAAAGTGAATGGCTACGAAAGCAGCAGATGGCAAGCGCCCATACTTCTTTCGTAGCCGTTCTCTTAACCGGGTAGAAAAGGCTTCCAAGTTTGGCATTCCCCCCCCCCCACCGCACTATAAAGATAAAAAATATCAATAAACTTGAGAAACTATTGTGAGGCTTTTAATCCTCAATTAAAAAAGGGACAGAAAAATTCCACGCCCCGTGTGGAATTAAGATTTCAGCAGGCGGGTCGCAGGGGCCTCTAACACTAAGGCCAGTTTAGTCAGCACCCCGAGTGTCGGATTAGCGACCGCTCTTTCGATTTTGCTCACCAGCGTTCTATCCACTCCGGCTTCTAAGGCCAGCCGCTCCT
>JBILVT010000098.1:0-6485 GCA_044370275.1 Burkholderiaceae bacterium
GATCTCGTAATCACAGCCAAGGGCTCGAACCAGTTCCTCTACGAGATTAATCGTCAGCGGGTTTTTATCCAGATCCGCCCAGAGCATCCAAAAATCGCCAAACTCCCTCTGCTCGGCGTGCACCCGCGTCTGTAAGGTAGAGGGAATCACCCACTGCGCAACGTCCTTTTCGACTTGCTGTGGGTTATCCACCAAGGCTTGGATCTGTTCGTACGTGATGCTTGCGTAGGAGCCCACATTTTTGCCGTGGTACTTACCGAAGCCTGAGACCATTGCGGGGGTCATCAATACACCTCCATGCGCTCGGGAAAAAATCCGTAAACGGTCGCGTAATAGAGATAGATGCGTATATCGAGAGCGCGATACACCGACTCAAGGCGCTCCGGATCAGGTTGAAGTGGGTCAGCCGATGTTGGCTCGCAAGGCGACCACTCGTAGGTGACCTCCGCCTGATTGCCCTTTGGAGCGTGAACTACGGCTCGGATCGCAAACCCCTCGCCCACGTCCCAGAACGCTGTTCTCAAAATCCCGTCGGGCGGCCTTTTGAGAGAGTTGGGATCAATCTCGGCCGCTAAGACCACAAAGGGGATAGTCATACAGACACCCCCACCTTACGGTTCGCCTGAAGCTCCGCTACCAACGCCCGGATCTGATCGTCTGTCTGCCCGGCGATTCGGGCCTTGAGTACGCTCTCAATCTCGTAATCTGGCCACGCCACGCGTCTTGCCCCGAGCTTAACCCCTGGGGGGAAAAGCCCCTCTTTGATCTGCTTATAAAGACTCGTGCGGCTGTCGCTTTTCTTTTTGAGCACGGAGCTCAACGGTTCCATCTGCATTCGTAAACCTCCTATGGGAAATCACGAATGCACTCTAAATATCCGAAATTAAAAAGAAAATTAACCGCATCTTGATGCGGCCAGATTATTAAGAAATTTTTTTTAGTTTTCCTGCTGGTCGACCCGCCTTAAGTTGGAAACCCGCCTCTCTAGCCCACCTGCGCACAACACTGAGGGCGTTATCTCGCAGCCACTGCGGATTAAAGTTAGGCAACTGACTAAGTTCGTCGAGATTGGAAGCCCCCTTGGAATCAGCAGACTTAGCCCACGCCATAAACTCTCTTTTGTGGACTCGATCACTACGGCTGTCGGTGCGAGTACCTTTTTCAAGTCTTTTGCATTCACTGTTGTACCAGTGCACAAGATCTCTTAATCGAACCCGGGCCTCAGGATAGTCCCCTGCTTTAACCATGAGTGAAACCAATTCAAGCTCGTGACGAACATCATTTGGTACTTCATCAAGCGTAAAAATGAGCGCTTTTATGTATTCGAGACGCCCTGCCGGACTGGCAAAATGCAGCCAATTTCTGATCAGCTCAGGCGTCATGTTCCTGGGCGCGATACCACCTGTCTGACCAGGGGGTTTGGGTGTGAAGCCTCGAAGCCTGCTCTGCTTGGGGTTGCTAACGCCAAAGTCCTCAAAAATCTCCTTTATCTCCTCCTCGGTTAATCCCTGGGGCTGGCCTGAGGCAGCCTTTGAAGTTCGCTTTTCCGCCTTTTTCGAGGTCGCTGGCTTTCTCACTTTCGAGCTTCCTCTAAGTAATCCGCCCACCATTGCATCATGGCCGTGCGCTGCTCTAGATACTCAGCGTAGTTGTAGGCAGCAGCAACCTCATCACGCTCCATATGAGATAGCTGCCGCTCGATATAAAGATGATTGAAGCCTTGCTCGTGTAGCACCGTGCTCGCAACCGATCGAAATCCGTGCCCTGTCATGCGACCTTTGTAGCCGAGATTTTTTAGGGCCATCAAAATCGTATTGTTACTAATGGGCTTTCTTGCATCGAGCCCCGGAAACAAAAAGGTGCTGGCCCCCGAAATAGTTTTCAGCTGCTGCAAAAGCGTTAGCGTTTGCGTTGCAAGAGGAACAATATGGGCCGCCTGCATGCCTTTCGCTTTTTTCATCCGCTCGGCAGGAATCACCCAACGCTTATTGTCGAAGTCAAATTCGCTCCACTTTGCCTGAATCAGCTCAGAGGTACGAACAAATGTAAGCGCCATAAGTTCCATGGCATACCGCGTTAACAAACCCTGATAGCCGCTGATTTTTTTCAATAGCTCGGGCAACTCCTTGGATTCGATACTGGCAAAGTTTTTTGCCCTTACCGATCCGATGAGATCAGACGGTTTAATGTCATGGGCTGGGTTTGAGTCCCTGAGCTCGTGATTTACGGCGTAGATCAGGATGCGGGAGATGACGTTTAAGGCTCGTGAAGCCATCTCATGTGCCCCGCGGGAGTCGATGTGCTTTACAACCTCGATGACGTCTTTGCGCCCAACCATTTCGATCGGCATAGGCCCAATGAGCGGAAATATGTCGGTTTGAAGCCTTCGTTCCTGGTATTTAAAGGTACGCTCACTTTTGCCTCGACCCCAAACGGAAAGCCACTGCAGCGCCACTTTCTCAAAGGTGGTGGCCTTGCCCTCGCACTCTGCCGCGGCCCGTTTTTGGACCCTTTTTTCCTCTGCCGGATCGATCCCGTGTTTGATCTTTGCGCGGATCTCCTCGCGAGCAGCAAATGCCTCATCCAGGCTCACGAAATCCCTCGTCGTACCCCAGACGCCAATCGATATGAGGTGCTCTTTTCCGCGCCTTCTGTAGCGGTACTGCCAGTATTTAGATCCGTTGGGATGGACTAACAAAACAAGTCCCCTCCCGGCCGATAGACGATACGGTTTTGCCTTCGCTTTCGCGTTCCGTATGGCCGTTGTGTTGAGTTTGAATCCGTTCATTGGATTCAAAAATTTTATCCCATTTTTTACCCTTTTCAGTGTAAAACCCAGAGGAATTTCTTGGGACGTTCTCGAACGACAATTCAGTCGAAAAACCCTATTTTCTAGGGCTATTTGATAATTTTAATGAGTTTTTTGGGATGCCCAGAAATGATTGACTGGCGTCCCCTAGGGGATTCGAACCCCTGTACTCACCGTGAAAGGGTGATGTCCTAGGCCTCTAGACGAAGGGGACCCGTGAACAACTGGGTCTTTGCTCAGCGACACTGGACTAACTGGTGGAGCTAAGCGGGATCGAACCGCTGACCTCTTGCATGCCATGCAAGCGCTCTCCCAGCTGAGCTATAGCCCCGTGCTTCGCACGTTCCGTGACATCTAAGCAAGCCCTCGAGTTTAGGGGAATAATGCGGAAAAGTCCAATTTCAGGGCTGTGCTGTTTCGACGCGAAACCCACTTATGACTGCCACCCTCATTGATGGCCTGGCCATCGCAAAATCGCTTCGGCTCCAGGCTGCCGAGCGGGCCCGGGCCTGCATTGCAAAGGGCCGTGCGGCAGGCCTAGCGGTCGTACTGGTCGGCAACAACTCTGCCAGCCAAGTCTATGTCCGCAATAAGATCAAGGCGTGTGCAGAAGCCGGCATCACATCACGCCTGATTGAGAAGCCCGAGACCTTAAGTGAAATCGAATTGGTCAGCATCATTGACGCCTTAAATCGCGATCCCGAGATCGATGGAATTCTGGTGCAGCTGCCGCTTCCAAAGCAGCTCGATGCGCAACGCGTGATCGAAGCGATTGCCGCGGACAAGGATGTCGATGGCTTTCATGTCAGCAATGCGGGCGCATTGATGACTGGCCGGCCCCTGTTTCAGCCCTGCACCCCGTATGGCGTGATGAAGATGCTGGAGTCAATTGGTGCGCCGATCTGGGGGGCCCATGCGGTGATCTGCGGTGCCAGCAACATTGTCGGTAAACCCATGGCGATGATGCTGCTGGCACGCGGTGCCACCGTCACAGTCTGTAACAGCAAGACCCAACGCCTGCAAGAGCACACAAGGCGCGCGGATATTCTGGTTTCTGCCGTCGGCAGGCCGAATATGATTGCTGCGGATATGGTCAAACCCGGAGCCATCGTTATTGATGTCGGAATTAACCGGCTTACCGATGGCCGTCTTGTGGGCGATGTCGACTTCGCTTCAGTGTCCCAGGTTGCTTCCGCGATTACGCCGGTACCGGGCGGTGTTGGACCGATGACTATTGCAATGCTTTTAATCAATACCCTTGAATCTGCTGAACGCCGACTTCATCTTTCTCCATCATGAACAACACCTTTCTCCATGAAATGTTGGCCCGCGACGATCTGCCGCGCTATGACCTAATTCAGCCCGCGCAGGTCGTCGTCGCGGTGGATACGCTACTTGCCGAGGCCCGGGCCACACTGGCCCGGGTGACAGCACCGACCAACCCCATCTCATGGGCCACGGTGATCGAGCCGCTCACCGATGCCACCGAGCGGCTTGGCCGTGCCTGGGGCGCGGTGCATCACATGTCAGGCGTCATGGACTCCCCCGAGTGGCGGGAGGCGATAAACAGCCGACTGTCGGAGGTAACAGCGTTCTGGACTGAATTAGCGCAGCACCCAGATTTATTCCGCGCCTCAAAAGCGCTGGGAGATCAGTTCAAAAAAGTACCGCCAGCGTCAGACGACAGCCCCGGCCAAGCCCGTTTCCGAGCCCTGCAGAATTCTCTGCGGGCGTTCCGTCTAGGGGGCGCTGAGCTACCCGAAGACAAGAAAAAAGTCTTTGCAGAACTGCAGGCCCGACTTGCTCAGTTGACTCAAAAATTCTCTGAACAGCTACTCGACAGCACGAATGCGACCATCGTCCATGTCACTGACCAGGCACAACTCGCAGGGCTGCCCCAACATGCGATTGAATCGGCCGCAGCTGAGGCCCAACGTCGCGCGCTCACCGGCTGGGTATTTACACTGCAGCATCCTAGTGTTGGCCCAGTACTTCAATTTGCACAAGACCGAACCCTGCGCGAAGCGATTTATCGCAAGCAGGCCGTGCGGGCTTCGGAAATTGCAAGTGAGGGCCCGCAGCACGACAACGGACCAATCATGGGTGAAATCCTAGCGCTTCGTCAGCAGCAGGCTGCACTCCTGGGATTTCGTAACGCCGCTGAGGTCTCGCTCGCGCCAAAAATGGCCGACAGCCCACAGCAGGTCATCGACTTTCTAATGAATCTTGCAGCCAAGGCACGGCCAGCTGCGCAGCGAGATCTTGAAGAATTAAAAGCATTTGCTGCCGCTGAGCTTCATCTTGCTGATCTTCAAGCCTGGGATGTGGCTTTTGCTAGCGAGCAGCTGCGTCAACGTCGTTACGCATTTTCGGAAGAGGAGGTGCGCCAGTATTTCCCCTTGCCCAAAGTGCTCGATGGTCTATTCAAAGTAATCCGGACCCTTTTCGGTGTCACGGTGCGGCCCGTGACGGGACTCGCGCCGATGCCTGTCTGGCATCCAGATGTCCAACTCCACGAGATCGTTCGGGCCGGAAAAGTTATCGGCCACTTGTATTTGGATCTCTATGCCCGCAACACCAAGCGTGGCGGCGCATGGATGGATGACTCCCGCGGCCGCCGCGTACTCGCAGCTGGCGTGCAGACCCCGATTGCGCTGTTGACGTGTAACTTCTCGCCGCCGGTGGGCGATAAACCGACCACGCTGACCCATGACGATGTCATCACCCTTTTTCATGAGTTTGGCCATGGATTGCATCACCTACTTACCCAAGTCGGGGAGCTCGAAGTCTCGGGTATCAACGGCGTGGAATGGGATGCAGTCGAGCTGCCTAGCCAGTTTATGGAGAACTTCTGTTGGGAGTGGGAGACCCTTGCCCACATGACAGCCCATGTCGAGTCGGGCGAAGCGATTCCTCGGGCGCTCTTCGAAAAAATGATTGCTGCAAAGAACTTCCAAAGCGGAATGTTTATGCTTCGGCAGGTTGAATTCTCCGTATTTGATATGCAGATTCACACAACGCTTCTACCCGGACCAAATGACACACCCGAGGCAATCGGAAAGAAAATCGAAGCGGCTCTTTGGAATATTCGTCGTGAAATCGCCGTGCTAATACCGCCAGACTTTAATCGGTTCGCACAAAGCTTCTCGCATATCTTCGCCGGCGGTTATGCCGCAGGCTATTACAGTTACAAATGGGCCGAGGTGCTATCGGCCGATGCTTACGCGGCCTTCGAAGAAGCTGGATCGGATCATTACGCCGAGGTTGGCCAACGGTTCTTGCAAGAGATCCTCTCGGTCGGCGGCTCGCGACCAGCGATGGATTCCTTTACCGCATTTCGGGGCCGTGCGCCCGCTGTTGAGCCGCTCCTGAGGCATAACGGCCTGCTACAGGCGGCCTAGGTGCAAGTCCCATGCCGGCCACCAAGCGTGAAGCGCGCATTGAAAAAATCATCGCCGGCGCAGCCCAATTTTTCTCAGAGCATGGTTTTGGTGGTCAGACCCGCGAGCTCTCCAGCTCTCTCGGGATCGCGCAACCCCTTCTCTATCGCTACTTTCCCTCCAAGCAGGCGCTGATCCACCGAATATTCGAAGAGTTTTTTGAAAAACGCTGGAATGGCAATTGGCAGGCGCTGATCCTAAACGAATCGCTTTCAATCGAGGCCCGCTTAAGGCGC
>JBILVT010000140.1:0-3664 GCA_044370275.1 Burkholderiaceae bacterium
CAGGCGAAAGTGGAATCGCCTCTCGTTGTGTTTTGCAGCGAACGGCCACGGCTAGATCACTTTGATGATCTCCTCTGGAGCCTGTGGCCTGAAGAATTCATTCCGCATGCCCATGTCGCCCTGCCGGAGGCCCAAGACTCGCCGATTCTGCTCACCGATGAAGACATCAAACTCGATGTCCATAGCCTGCTGCTGAATCTCGACGATGCGCCGCCGCCTTTTTTCGCGCGATATACCCGGCTATTTGAAGTCGTATCGACCGACGATACCGATCGCACTAAGGCCCGCGAGCGGTTTAGCTTTTATCGTGACCGCGGCTACGCCATCAATAACTTCGACCTTACAAAAAAATCATCATGACTGAGCTGGCCAAATCCTTTGAACCTGCAGATATTGAAAAACGCTGGGGCCCAGAGTGGGAGTCCCGCGGTCTTTATCGCGCAGGCAATGAGGCCCAACGCGCGGCCTTCTCGATTCAGCTGCCCCCGCCCAATGTCACGGGCACCTTGCATATGGGCCATGCCTTTAACCAGACGCTGATGGATACGCTCACCCGTTGGCATCGGATGAAGGGTGACAACACGCTTTGGCTTCCCGGCACTGATCATGCTGGCATTGCCACACAAATCGTTGTGGAGCGCCAGCTCGATGCCAAGGGCGTCTCCCGCCATGACTTAGGCCGCGAAGACTTCATTAAAAAGGTCTGGGAATGGAAGGAGCACTCGGGCTCGACGATCACCGGTCAGATGCGAAGGCTTGCTGCAAGCTGTGACTGGGATCTCGAGTACTTCACCATGAATGCCCAGTGCTCTGATGTCGTCAAACAGGTCTTTGTGGCACTTTTTGAGCAGGGCCTGATCTATCGCGGCAAGCGGCTCGTCAACTGGGATCCCAAGCTACTCACCGCGGTCTCTGACCTCGAGGTAGTCAGCGAAGAAGAAGATGGATTTTTATGGTCCATTCACTATCCGCTTTCTGATGGAAGTCAGGGCTTGATTGTTGCCACCACCCGGCCCGAGACCATGCTGGGCGATGTCGCCGTTGCCGTAAATCCCCAAGATGAGCGCTATCGCCGCCTAATTGGCAAAGCACTAAAATTGCCACTCGTCGGCAGATCTTTGCCGATTATTGCTGATGACTACGTTGATCCAGCCTTTGGCACGGGCTGCGTAAAGATCACCCCAGCGCACGATTTCAATGACTATGCTTTAGGCGAGCGGCATGGCCTTGAGAAGATCAGCATCATGACCCTGGATGCTCGCATCAATGAGAATGCGCCACCCGTCTATCAGGGCCTAGACCGCTTTGAGGCCCGCAAGAGGATTCTCGCTGATCTCGAGGCTCAGGGCCTGCTCATTGAGACCAAAAAACACAAGCTCATGGTGCCGCGTGGTGATCGTACTAACGCCATCATCGAGCCCATGCTCACCGACCAGTGGTTTGTCGCCATGAGTAAGCCTGCGCCCGAGGGTACCTTCACACCGGGCAAAAGCATTGCCCAGCGGGCCCTCGAAGTGGTGGATTCAGGGGAGGTGAAGTTTGTTCCTGAGAACTGGACTTCAACCTATCGGCATTGGTTGGACAACATCCAGGACTGGTGCATTTCGCGGCAGCTCTGGTGGGGCCATCAGATCCCCGCCTGGTACAAAGCCGACGGCCAGGGCCAGCCCATCCATGATGGCACCGTCTTTGTTGCCCGCAACGATGCTGAGGCCCAAGCAAAGGCCCGGGCAGCAGGCTGGAGTGGCGGCTTAGTGCGTGATGCGGATGTTCTAGATACCTGGTTTTCATCTGCGCTTGTGCCCTTTTCCACCTTAGCTGAGCCCGATCAGGTCTGGGATCGGGCCAACAACACCCCCAAGATCAGAGATGCGCTTAAACAGTTTCTGCCCTCGAGTGTTTTGGTCACAGGCTTTGACATCATCTTTTTCTGGGTCGCACGCATGGTAATGATGACCTGCCATTTCACAGGCAAGGTGCCCTTTCACCATGTCTATGTCCATGCCCTCGTGCGCGATGCCGAAGGCCAGAAGATGAGTAAATCCAAGGGCAATACCCTGGATCCGATTGATCTGATTGATGGCATTGATTTGGATGCGCTGATCGCAAAACGGACGAGTGGGCTAATGAATCCCAAGCAGGCCGCACAGATTGAGAAAAAGACCCGCGCGGAATACCCAAAGGGCATTGCCGCCTTTGGCACCGATGCCCTGCGCTTTACATTTGCAAGCCTCGCAACCCCGGGCCGAAATATCAATTTCGATTTGAATCGGTGCGAGGGCTATCGCAACTTCTGCAATAAGCTCTGGAATGCCACCCGCTTTGTACTCATGAATTGCGAAGGCCAAGACAATGGCCTAGATGTATGCGCAGGCGACTGCGGGCCTGAGGGCCTGCTGAACTTTACCTTCGTAGACCGCTGGATTGTGTCGCAGCTGCAAAGAACCGAGGCTGCCGTCGAGCAGCACTTAAATGACTACCGCTTTGATCTAGCAGCCCGCGAGCTCTATGAATTTGTGTGGAATGAGTTTTGTGACTGGTATTTAGAGCTTGCCAAGGTGCAAATGGCAGTCGGAAAGCCAAATGCCCAGAAAGCCGCCCGTCGCACTCTGCTGCGCACACTGGAAGCTACCCTAAGGCTTGCCCATCCCATCATCCCGTTTATTACCGAAGAGCTCTGGCAGACCGTTGCGAAAACCGCCAAGCGGTCAGCAAAGCTTGAGGCGGGCGAACCCGACTCGATTGTCACGGCCGCCTACCCCAAGGCAGAGATGGGCAAGATCGATGACTTGGCCGATGCCCGTGTAGCGCAGCTTAAAGCCATGGTGGGCGCAATCCGGGCACTGCGGGCCGAGATGGGCCTCTCGCCGGCAGAGAAGGTGCCGCTGCGTATCAGCCTCGAGAATCTGCAAGGCATGAACCCGCAAACTAAGCTTGATCTGCGTATTGATGGCCTAGAGCGCCAGCAGATCGCGGCAAGCTTAAAGGCCTTGGCCAAACTCAGTGAAGTCAGCTTTGAAAAATCACTCGGTGAAGAGGCCAAGCGCTCGCCGGTGCAGATTGTGGGTGATTTAAAGCTCATGCTGATCGTGCAGATCGATATTGAAGCTGAGCGTGCGCGGCTATCAAAAGAGGTCGCGCGACTAGAGAGCGAGATCGCTAAGGCCCGCGGCAAGCTCTCAAATGAGAGTTTTGTAGCCCGTGCGCCAGCTGCAGTCGTGGAGCAAGAAAAGGCGCGCCTCGTAGAGTTTGAGACTGTGATCGCGCGGATCAAGAACCAACTCGCGCATCTTTAACCCAAGGCCAGGCACCAGATCATCGGGTGCTGAAAAGAAAAAGGCGCCAATTTCTTGGCGCCCAAATGATCGTCACTCCCTCAAATGACGATCCCTCCTCCTCACGGCACGAAGTCTAACCCTTCCGGCGAATTAAAAAACGAAATTCCCCCTCGACCTCAGTGCTTTCCATAAGTTGATGGCCCGTATGTCGGCAAAAATATTCGAAATCCCGCACTGCACCAGGATCCGTTGCAAGGACTTTTAATAACGACCCGCCAGTCATTTCGTTTAAGGTCTTCTTCGCTTTCAGAATCGGCATGGGGCAATTTAGGCCGCGCGTGTCCAGCACGCGTTCCGCATTCGATTCAATCGGGGTGCTTGCGCTA
>JBILVT010000023.1:0-19121 GCA_044370275.1 Burkholderiaceae bacterium
TCTAAGGCCTTCGGAAGACCTGCGGGATCAGTGCCGCCGGCCTGCGCCATATCCGGCCTGCCGCCGCCCTTGCCACCGACTTGCACTGCAACATGATTCACGAGCTCGCCCGCTTTGACCTTTGCGGTCAGATCGGCCGTTACGCCAGCAATTAGGGTGACCTTGCCAGAATCCACACTTGCCAAAACAATTGCCGCAGATTTCAGCGTGTTTTTCAGCTGATCCATCGTGCCACGCAAAGAGGCAACATCGGCCCCCTCAATCGCAACTGCTAAGACCTTGGCGCCATTAATTTCTTGGGCCTGTGATGCCAGATCGCTGCCCGCAGAGGAAGCAAGCTTCGATTTCAGCCTTGCGATCTCTTTTTCCATCGCCTTGACGTTATCCATAATCTGCGCAAGACGCGCCGGCAATTCATGAACCGAAGACTTCACCACTGCAGCCGCCTGAGTCATTCGGGCTTCCAGTGATTGCAAAAGGGTCAATGCATTTTCACCGGTCACGGCCTCAATTCTGCGAATGCCGGCTGCCACGCCCGACTCAGAGACCACTTTGAATAGGCCGATATCGCCAGTACGGCTGACATGGGTTCCGCCACAAAGCTCACACGAGGAGCCGATATCCAGCACTCGAACCTGATCGCCATATTTCTCACCAAATAAAGCCATCGCACCATGGGCAATTGCGTCATCAAAGGCCATGACCTGGGCCTTGGTGGCCTGATTAGCGAGAACCTCGGCATTCACAATCTCTTCGATTCTGCGAATCTCATCGTCAGTCACCGGCTGATTGTGTGAAAAATCAAATCGTGTCTTCTCGGAATCCACCAAAGACCCCTTTTGCTGCACATGGGCACCCAATACCTCACGCAGGGCTTTATGTAGCAGATGGGTCGCAGAGTGGTTACGCACCGTGTGGGCCCGGCGGACCATATCCACCTCCGCGTGGAGTTTGTCGCCCACCCGGATTTCACCGGTCAGCACCACACCATGGTGGCCAAACACTTCCGCGGAGATCTTCTGGGTATCTTCCACGGAGAAGGCCATGCTCTCTCCGCGCAGGCCGCCTGCATCACCAACCTGGCCGCCCGACTCGGCATAAAACGGCGTGATATCGAGCACCACCACCGCCTGATCGCCCGAGGCAACCGATTGCACGCTTACACCATCCCGATAAAGCGCAGTGACCTTGGCGGCATGCTGGAGCTGCTCATAGCCCACAAACTTTGTCGCGACGCCTGAGTACTCCAGCACATCGGCGGCCTTGAATTTTCCTGCTGCACGCGCCTGCTCACGCTGACGGGCCATCGCCGCGTCAAATCCTGGCTCATCGACCTCTACACCACGCTCGCGGCAGACATCTGCAGTGAGATCCAAGGGAAACCCAAAGGTGTCATACAGCGTAAATGCTGTTTGGCCATCGAGCCGCCCGCCCTTGGAGAGACTCTGAAGGGCAGCATTCAGTATGCCCATGCCTTTTTCGAGGGTCTCGCCAAAACGCTCTTCCTCTTGCTTTAGGGTCGCTGCAACACGATCTGAGGCTTTTTTTAATTCAGGATAGGCCGGGCCCATCTCTTTCACGAGATCTTCGACG
Source organism: Burkholderiaceae bacterium (assembly GCA_044370275.1). Classification (GTDB taxonomy): domain Bacteria; phylum Pseudomonadota; class Gammaproteobacteria; order Burkholderiales; family Burkholderiaceae_A; genus Lacustribacter. Next base: position 1,594 of record JBILVT010000023.1, read on the forward strand.
AGCTTGTAAAAAAACGGCTTTGACTGACCCAGCTTATGGCCATGGCGCAAGGCCCGACGCACAATCCGACGCAGCACATAGCCGCGGCCCTCATTACCGGGAATCACGCCATCCACAATCAAAAAGCTGCAAGCCCGAATATGGTCTGCAATCACCCGCAGCGATGGGTTCTCCAGTTGTTTACAGCCTGTCTCTCGGGCGGTGGCGCGAATCAGATTCTGAAAAAGATCGATCTCATAGTTGCTGTGAACATGCTGCAGCACCGCGGCGATACGCTCCAATCCCATACCGGTGTCCACGCAGGGCTTGGGCAGCGGCGTCATCTTGCCGGACTCGTCGCGCTCAAATTGCATGAACACTAAATTCCAGATCTCGATATAACGGTCCCCATCAGCATCGGGACTTCCCGGGGGGCCGCCCCAAACATCAGGCCCGTGGTCATAAAAAATTTCGCTACACGGGCCGCAAGGGCCGGTATCGGCCATCTGCCAGAAGTTATCGCTGGCGTAGCGGGCGCCCTTGTTATCACCGATGCGAACAATCCGCTCTTTCGGAACCTTGATCTCATTCGCCCAGAGATCGAAGGCCTCGTCGTCTTCCTGATAGACCGTGATCCAGAGCCGCTCGGCAGGAAGCTTGTAGACCTGGGTCAAGAGCTCCCAAGCAAAGTGAATCGCATCACGCTTGAAATAATCACCAAATGAGAAATTGCCCAGCATCTCGAAAAACGTATGGTGGCGGGCGGTATAGCCCACGTTTTCCAAATCATTGTGCTTGCCACCCGCCCGGACACTCCGCTGGGACGACGTCGCCCGCTTATACGGCCGCTGCTCCCGGCCCAGAAACACATCCTTAAACTGAACCATGCCGCTATTGGTAAAAAGCAGCGTCGGGTCGTTGGCCGGCACGAGCGGGCTTGAGGCCACAATCGTGTGGCCCTTGGATTCAAAAAACCGCAGGAACTTCTCTCGAATCTCTGATGCGTTCATGGCTCAGACAACACTTAAATTTAGAGGGGGGGCCACCGCGTTCGCGACCCATGTCTTAGGCTCTGCCGAACCCCGTAGTTTAGACCGACTGCCCGCCGCAGCCCGGCCCAGAGACAGGCCAGCGGGCCCGCTGGGGGCCAAGGTTTACCCGGGCTGGGCGTCTATGGAAGAATCCCATTTGGCCAGGAGGAGAAATGAAGATCTATAACCGTCGCGACTTTAATGCCGGCCTGATGTTTTTGGCCATCAGCCTGGGATTCGGCATGTACTCACTGGAATACTCCCTTGGCACCGCCACGCGGATGGGCCCGGGCTATTTCCCGCTGATGCTCTCCATCATCGTGGGCGCGCTGGGCTTAATTGTGTTGGTAATGTCCTTTGTCCCCGCGGATGCCCAAGAGCCCCCGGGGCCCACCGACTGGCGCGGCATCGGGCTCATCCTTGCCAGTGTGGCCTTATTCGCGCTGCTGCTGCCCTACACCGGATTCATCATCGCCGTGCTTGCCCTGGTCTTTCTCTCGGCAACGGGCAGCGAAGAATCCAAAACAAAAGAAACCGCACTACTGGCCATTGGCCTTTTAGCGCTAGGGGTAGGGGTCTTTGGCTACGGCCTTGAGCTCCAATTCCCCATCCTGCCGCCGATCTTTACGCGCTAGAAACTTCGGCCCCCGATAAGCACGCAACACCACTGAGATCGCCATGGACCTGTTAGCCAACCTTGCACTAGGCGCCGCAACCGCCTTCACCATTGAAAACCTGTTTTACTGCTTTATCGGTGTCCTACTGGGAACACTGATTGGGGTGCTACCCGGCATCGGGCCGCTGGCAACGATTGCGATGCTGCTGCCGATCACCTACAAGATGGCGGATCCCTCTACGGCACTGATCATGCTGGCGGGTATTTTTTACGGCTCGCAATACGGGGGCTCCACCACCGCGATTCTGGTGAACCTGCCAGGAGAGTCATCTTCAGTGGTCACAACGCTGGATGGTTATCAGATGGCCCGCCGCGGCCGAGCGGGTATCGCGCTGGCCACCGCTGCATTGGCATCGTTTTTTGCAGGCACGGTAGCCACTTTTTTGATTGCCGCATTCGCGCCACCACTCGCGGAGGTCGCATTTAAATTCGGGCCTGCCGAATATTTTTCACTCATGGTGCTGGGCCTGATCGCCGCAGTGGTTTTAGCCCACGGCTCGATTATCAAGGCCCTCGGGATGGTGGTGCTGGGCCTGCTGCTGGGAATGATCGGCACCGATGTGAACTCCGGGACCGCCCGCTTCACGCTCGGCATACCCGAGCTCACCGATGGCATTGAATTCGCTGTGATTGCCATGGGCATGTTCGGATTCGCCGAAATCATCTACAACCTAAAGCAGACTGAATCGCGGGAGCTTTTGCAGAAAAAAGTCACCAACTACATGCCGAATAAAGAAGACTGGCGGCGGGGTGGCAAGGCTGCAGTACGCGGGACTGCGCTGGGCTCTTTCCTTGGTATCTTGCCGGGCGGTGGATCGATCCTGGCCTCGTTTTCGGCCTATGCCATGGAGAAAAAGATCTCCAAAAGGCCCGATGAATTCGGTAAAGGCGCAATCGAGGGTGTAGCCGGTCCAGAGGCCGCCAACAACGCCGGCGCCCAGACTTCATTTATTCCGATGCTGACCCTCGGTATTCCGACCACGCCAGTGATGGCGCTCATGATCGCTGCGATGATGATCCATAACATTCAGCCTGGACCGCAGGTCATGACCAGCAATCCCACGCTTTTCTGGGGCCTGATCGTATCGATGTGGGCAGGTAACTTATTCTTGGTGATTTTGAATTTGCCGTTAATTGGCCTGTGGATCAAGTTACTCCAGGTGCCCTACCGTTTTCTGTACCCAGCGATTCTGCTGTTTTGCTGTATCGGTGCCTATAGCCTGAATAACAACGTCTGGGATGTGCTCATGACCATTCCGTTTGCGATCATGGGCTACTACTTCAAGAAATGGCATTGCGAGCCCGCGCCGCTACTGATGGGATTTATTCTGGGTGAGTTAATGGAGGAGTATCTGCGTCGTGCGCTCACCATCTCGCGTGGCGACTGGGGGGTCTTTATCGATCGGCCGCTGTCAGCCACGCTTTTGGGCATCGCAGTGCTGCTGCTACTGATTGTTGCCCTGCCCTTTATTCGTAAGAAACGCGATCAGGCCTTTGCTGGCGAGGAAGACTGATGCCGCAGCCATCGAGGGTTGCATTCCTCGGTCTTGGTGTGATGGGTGGCCCGATGGCGGGCCATCTTGCCAAGGCCGGCCATCACGTTACTGTTTTTAATCGCACGCGGGTCAAATCCGATCACTGGGCAAAAGACCACAGTGAGTTACACGTGGCCGTTGCCAGCTCACCCGCCGAGGCTTCCGAAAATGCGGATCTCGTATTTGCCTGTGTGGGCAATGATCAGGATCTTCGCAACGCCACTGTCGGCCCTGAGGGCGCATTCTCAACAATGAAAAAAGGGGCGGTGTTTATCGATCATACGACCGCCTCTGCAGAAATCGCCCGCGAATTAGGTTCTGCCGCAGATGAAAATGGCCTGGGATTTCTCGATGCGCCGGTCTCGGGCGGCCAGGCGGGCGCTGTCAACGGCACGCTGACGGTAATGGTCGGGGGCCATCTGGCGCACTTCGAGCAAGCCAAGCCTGTAGCGATGGCGTTTTCTAAGGCCTTTACCCGCGTGGGCCCGCACGGCAGCGGCCAGCTTGCCAAGATGGTCAATCAAATCTGTGTTGCAGGCGTAGTGCAAAGCCTGGCGGAGGGCATTGCCTTTGGACAGCGGGCTGGCCTGGATATGAAACTCGTGCTGGAAATCATCAGTAAGGGTGCCGCCCAGTCATGGCAGATGGAAAACCGTGGTCAGACCATGGTGGATGATCAATTTAATTTCGGCTTTACCGTGGACTGGATGCGTAAAGATCTGAGCCTTTGCTTAGAAGAGGCAAAAAAACATGGCGCAGCCCTGCCCACCACCGCATTGATTGATCAGTTTTATGGGGATTTACAGCGCATGGGCGGCCAGCGATGGGATACCTCAAGCTTAATTAAACGTCTCCGATGACCGCATGGCTGTTTTTACTCCCGTCTCCGAGGCATCACTGCGACAACTGCTTGGCCGCTTCGATCTCGGCGAGCTGACTGCATTTGAAGGCATTGCCTCCGGAATCGAAAACACCAATTATTTTGTCGATACGACCACGGGCCGCTATGTACTGACGCTTTTTGAAAAGCTCTCAGCCCAGCAGCTGCCGTTTTATCTCGAGCTCATGCGGCACTTAGCCGACCGCGGCATTGCCTGCCCGAAGCCCATGGCCGATCGCAGCGGCGCACTGCTGCACGAATGTGAATCTAAGCCTGCCTCGATTGCGACCCGTTTAAAAGGCCAGTGGCAGCCTAAACCCACGCCGACACACTGCAGAATTCTGGGGGCGGCGCTGGCGTCTTCTCATCTTGCCGTCAAGGATTACGCGGGCCGTCAGCCCAACCTGCGAGGACTCTCCTGGTGGCAGCAGACCGTGCCTCAGATCCTGCCGTTTTTGTCGGCTGATCAAGCAGAGTTGCTGTCTGATGAGCTCGCTGCTCAGGCGGCATTTGCAGAAACCGCAGCTGCAAAACACCTTCCAAGCGGAGCGGTGCATGCCGACGTCTTTCGGGATAACGTACTGTTTGAAGAGGCCCCCTCTGGGCCAGTGCTGGGCGGCTTTATCGATTTTTATTTTGCAGGCTTTGATACCTTCGTGTTTGATCTGGCGGTGGCGGCTAACGACTGGTGCGTTGAGCACGACCAAGCCGATAGTGGAATTTTTCTTTCGGGCCATCTTGATGCCTTATTGGCTGGCTATGACTCTGTTCGTCCACTCTCCGGCGATGAAAAAGCCGCCTGGCCGATGATGCTGAGGGCAGCCGCCTATCGCTTTTGGGTTTCGCGGCTCTATGATTGGCATCTACCAAGAGACGCCACAATGCTCACCCCCAAAGACCCGGTTCACTTCGAGCGGCTGCTGCGAACCCGACGCGCTACCGCTCAGCACTGAAATCGCAAATGCGACTGCTGACCGAACCACGAATTCTGCAATCAAAAGTAGGTGCACGCTGGCTCTCAGAGGGCTTTCGGCTATTTCACCAGCAGCCCCTTGGCTGGACCCTGATTCTCTTTATTTACTGGGCAGCCATGCTCATGGCAGCCTTCATTCCGATTTTCGGACTGGTGCTGCCGCTGCTATTAACGCCGGGCCTCTCGATGGGATTTATTGAAATCTCTCGAGCCATTGACCGGCGCGAGCCGCCAAGGCCGCCGCTGCTAATTGCCGCCTTTCGCACGGCCCAGGTGAGATCCGTGCTGTTACTGGGGGCCTGGTATGTACTGGAGATCACGATCATTATGTTGGTGAGCTACCTGATTGATGATGGCGCGCTCATCGAATGGATCACAATGGGCCAGGTGCCCAAGCCTGAGCAAATCTCGGCCGTGCAGACCTCGGGCTTTGTTGCGTTTATCTTATATATACCGGTGATGATGGCGTTTTGGTTTGCGCCTCAGCTGGTGGTCTGGTCGGGTTTCACGCCAGTCAAGGCACTTTTTTATAGTTTTTTTGCAGTCTGGCGAAACAAAGGTGCGTTTACCCGCTACGCAATTACCTGGGTTGGGCTAACGCTTTTTGTAGGCGTCGCGATGGCGCTACTCAATGAAATTATTGAAATGAAGCCCAGCACTGTGACCGCATTTCTATTTCCGATCACGTTGATCCTAATGGCTGTCGCCCACGGATCGTTTTACGCCAGTACCAAGGCCGTGTTTGGGCCCGAAGAAGAATCGGCCTAGGCGGCCTCTATCTTCGCAATTGCAAGGGCTAACCACTTCACGCCATCGCGTTTAAAGTGAATCTGCGCCCGGGCGTCCTCGCCTGAGCCTTCAAGGGCCACAATCACGCCCTGGCCGAACCGTGCGTGCGCGACATTCTGGCCAATCCTAAATCCGCTGTCGTGGTCGGCCAACGAGACGGCCCTGCCACTGCCGCCAGGGCCTTTAGCGGCTGAGCCAAATCCTGACTGCTGGCTGGTTCTGCCACGGCCCTCAAATCCATTGCCCGGGCGGCTGCCATAGCCATAGGAGGATCCGCCCTCGTAGTTCATAAAGCCTCCACCCATAGCGCCTTGAGCATTAAGCCTCGGGGTAAGCCAGCGGACATCATCTTCAGGCAACTCATCTAAAAAACGGCTGCGCATGTTGTAACGGGTCTGGCCATGCAGCATCCGAGTCTGCGCAAGCGACAAATACAAACGCTGTCGGGCACGGGTAATCGCCACATACATAAGCCTGCGCTCTTCTTCTAAGCCATTGGGCTCCATGACCGAGTTCTCATGCGGAAAGAGCCCCTCTTCTAAGCCGGTAATAAATACCGAGTCGAACTCAAGGCCCTTTGCTGAATGAACCGTCATGAGTTGAATAGCATCCTGGCCCTCTTCGGCCTGATGATCCCCCGCCTCAAGCGAGGCGTGGGATAAAAAACCCACCAAAGGCGGCATCTGTATCTCACCATCATCGGTCACACTCTCACCCGATTCGCCAACGAAGACCGCAGCAGCGTTGACCAGTTCACGCAAGTTTTCCACACGATCGCGTCCCTCACGCTCTGCCTGATAGTGGGCGATCAGGCCTGACTTCTCGATCACCAGGTCGACAAGATCATTAAGTTTCATGCCCTGGCTCTCAAACCGCATGGATTCAATCAATCGGGTAAAGCCGGACAGCGCACTGCCCGCCTTACCATCTAAGTATGGAACCGCAGCATAGAGGCTTACGCGCTGTGCCGCCGCTTGATTCTGCAGCGACTCAATGCTGCGTGCACCAATACCACGGGCAGGAAAATTCACGACCCGCGAAAACGAGGTGTCATCATGCGGATTTTCCATTAGCCGCAGATAGGCCAGCGCATGCTTAATCTCGGCCCGCTCAAAAAAGCGCAAGCCACCAAAAACTCGATAGGGAATGCCGGCGTTAAACAACGTGTGCTCAATCACGCGTGACTGAGCATTGCTGCGATAAAGCACTGCAATTTCACGACGCAAGGATCCCTCGGACACGAGAGATCGGATCTCATCGACAAGCCACTGTGCCTCGAGTCCATCGCTTGCGGCCTCCATCACCCGTAGTTGCTCGCCTTCGCCTGCATCCGTCCAGAGATTTTTGCCCAGCCGCTGGGTGTTATTACGAATCATCGCGTTGGCGGCATCCAGAATATGGCCGCAGGAGCGATAGTTCTGCTCAAGCTTAATCAGATGGGGCACGGCGAATTCCCGCTCGTAGCGCTGCATATTGGCAACATCGGCGCCACGAAAGGCGTAAATCGACTGATCATCATCACCAACCGCAAACACCGCCGTACCTGGCCCGGCTAACTGGCGAATCCACTCGTATTGCAAAGGATTGGTGTCTTGGAACTCATCAATCAAGATGTGACGAAAGCGATTTCGGTAATGATCTCGCAGTGCTGTGTTGCGCTTTAAAAGCTCAACCGATCGCAGCAAAAGCTCGCCAAAGTCCACCACGCCTTCGCGCTGGCACTGCTCATCGTAGGCCTGATAAAACTCAATGAACTTACGGTTATAGCCGTCAGACTCCTCAACGTCAGCTGACCGCAGACCCTGTTCCTTGGCGCTATTAATAAACGACTGCAGCTGCCGGGGCGGGAATTTTTCATCATCCCAGTTCAGGGATTTGAGTAAGCGCTTAATCGCCGAGAGCTGATCCTGGGAATCCAGAATTTGAAAGGTTGCGGGTAGCTGCGCATCGCGATGATGGGCCCGTAGCAGCCGATTGCAGAGCCCATGGAAGGTGCCTACCCACATGCCGCGGACATTCACGGGCAGCATGGCGCCGATTCTGCCCAGCATCTCTTTGGCCGCTTTGTTCGTGAAGGTCACCGCCAACAGGCCCTGCGGGCTGATTTGGCCAGTTGAAATAAGCCAGGCAATACGGGTGGTCAGCACCCGGGTCTTGCCACTTCCCGCGCCCGCAAGGATCAGGGCAGATTCGGCTGGCAGCGTGACAGCAGCGCGCTGCTCGGGATTTAAATGCGCAAGAAGGTCGGGCATGTAGCGATTGTACGGTTGGCTAGACCGCAAGCTTGGCACTGACGAGCCGATTGAGACTCACCCCCTGCTCGGCAGCCTCTATCACGAGGCGGCGATGCAGAAGCGGTGGAACGCGTACTTTAAAGGCACCGCTATACGGCCGCTCAGATATGGGTGCAGGTACTTCGTTTCCCTGTTCGGTGAGTTCCAAGATTACTGACTCAATGAGATCCCGAATGCCCTTTAAGGCTTTTGCTGGCGAGGAGTCAAGGTGCGATAGCGAGGGGAATTCCGCACATGCGCCAACATACTGGCGATCCTCTGCCGACCAAAAAATCCGGAAAGCATAACGATCGACATTGAGTCGATTTTCTTGAGTTTTTAAATCGCCCGCGCGACCCGCCTTACCGGATAAGACTTTGCCTTTCCCTGCGCGCTCTGACTGTTGAGACATGGATCGGATGGCCACAGGGTCCGAAATATGAGATGGCTTGCGCTTTGCCTTGGGCTGCCGAAATGTTGCTCGCATAGTTGCCTTAATTTTTCAAAATGAATGTTGTTGGGATTGCGCTCAAGCTGGCGGAGAAAATCTTTTTCGGGAGGTGGTGTCATTATTGGGTCTATTTCGCGGGGGCGCAAGGCGTATGGAGGGATCCCCCTTGATAAAATCCGCCATCCCCAACCCGTCGAACATTGCCCTTCTCTCCTATGTCCTCCGCCGCAGTCCCGCCGTCCGAGTCCAGTTATCAGCCTAAGTCCGTGGAGTCGCAGGCCCAGGCCGCCTGGCAGGCGGCCGATGCCTATATCGCCAAGGAAAACGACCCCCGCTTTCCCAAAGGCAAGTACTACGCCTGCTCGATGCTGCCCTACCCCTCGGGCAAGCTGCATATGGGCCATGTCCGCAACTACACGATTAACGATGTCATGACCCGCTCCCTGCGTATGCAGGGCTATAACGTGCTGATGCCGATGGGCTGGGATGCCTTCGGGCTGCCGGCTGAGAACGCCGCAATGGCCAATAAAGTGGCTCCTGCGAAGTGGACCTACGACAACATCGCCTACATGAAGCAGCAAATGCTTGCGATGGGCCTGGCGATTGACTGGAGCCGCGAAGTCGCCACCTGCGCGCCGGATTACTACAAGTGGAATCAGTGGTTGTTTCTAAAAATGCGCGAACGGGGGATCGCTTATCTCAAGACCGGCACCGTGAACTGGGACCCAGTCGATCAGACGGTGCTGGCTAATGAGCAGGTGGTTGACGGCAAAGGCTGGCGAAGCGGTGCTGTTGTGGAAAAGCGCGAGATCCCGATGTATTACCTCGGGATCACAAAATACGCCGAAGAGCTTTTAAATGATCTAAATGGCCTGGGCTGGCCTGAGCGGGTCAAGATCATGCAGGAAAACTGGATCGGTAAATCCATCGGTGTTCGGTTTGCCTTTCCGCACCAAATTAAAGATGCAGATGGATCCCTGATTCACAGCGGCAAGATGTATGTCTTCACCACCCGCGCCGACACCATTATGGGCGTGACCTTTGTTGCGGTCGCACCCGAGCATCCAATTGCAACCGCTGCCGCAAGATCGAACCCGAGGCTCTCGGCATTTATTGAAGAGTGTAAGGCTGGCGGCGTCGCAGAAGCCGATATTGCGACCCGCGACAAAGAGGGCCTGCCCACAGGCTTAACGGTTCAGCATCCGCTGACAGGTGCTGATGTTCCGGTCTGGGTGGGTAACTATGTGCTGATGAGCTATGGCGATGGCGCGGTAATGGGTGTGCCCGCCCATGATGAGCGAGACTTTGCCTTTGCAAAAAAATACGGCCTCGAGATCAAACAGGTTGTTAGCAGCCCGGTGAAAAACGGCTCCGGATTCTCAGCGGATGCCTGGCAAGAGTGGTATGCAGATAAAGACAACACTGCCTGCGTAAACTCCGGCAAATACGATGGATTGAATTACGAGGCCGCCGTTACTGCAGTTGCTGGTGACCTTGAGAGACTCGGTCTCGGAGAAAAGCGTGTTCAGTTTCGGCTGCGCGACTGGGGTATTTCACGTCAGCGCTATTGGGGCACACCTATTCCGATCATCCACTGCAAAGACTGTGGCGAAGTGCCTGTGCCGGAAAAAGATCTTCCTGTAGTACTGCCCGAAGATTTAGTGCCCGATGGTAGTGGCAATCCGTTAAACAAAGATGAGCGATTTTTAATGGTCAACTGCCCCAAATGCAGTAAGCCCGCCCGGCGTGAGACCGACACCATGGATACCTTTATTGATTCCAGCTGGTATTACATGCGCTATTGCAGCCCCGATCAGCACAGCGCCATGGTCGATCAACGCAACGACTACTGGATGCCGATGGATCAGTACATTGGCGGCATTGAGCATGCGGTCTTGCATCTGCTGTATGCAAGATTCTGGACTAAAGTTATGCGGGATATCGGCCTCGTGAAATTCAATGAGCCCTTCTCGAATCTGCTCACCCAAGGCATGGTGCTCAACGAAACCTACTATCGCGAGGATGAAGCCGGCCGCAAGACCTGGTTTAACCCCTCAGAAGTCGATGTCGAGTACGACGATAAGGGCCGGCCGACCCGCGCCCGCCTTACCGGCGATGGTCAGCCTGTGCTCATGGGCGGCACCGAGAAGATGGCCAAATCAAAAAATAACGGTATTGACCCCCAGGCCCTCATTGACCGCTACGGCGCGGACACCGCAAGGCTGTTCACGATGTTTGCCTCACCACCAGAACAGACTTTAGAGTGGTCCGATTCGGGTGTTGAGGGCGCATTTCGATTCCTAAAGCGACTCTGGGCCTTCGCTGGCAGCCTGACACCGCGGCTCTCTCCGCAAGCCAAGGCGTTCGGGTCGTTAAAAGATGATTCCGCAAAAACTCTGCGCAGAGAAATTCATACGCTACTAAAACAAGCGGACTTTGATATGCAGCGCAAGCAATACAACACGGTGGTATCAGCCACCATGAAAATGCTCAATACCTTAGAAGACACTGCAAAAGCAGGATCGGCTGAGAATGAAGACTTAAATCTTGCCCTGACTGAAGGCCTATCGATTCTGCTGCGCACTCTTTATCCCGTCGTTCCCCATATTGGATGGGTGCTTTGGCGTGATCTGGGTTTCGCAGCAGTCCACAGCGATATGCTGGATACCACCTGGCCCACGGTCGATGAGTCCGCTTTAGTCCGCGAATCCGTTGAGCTAGTGCTGCAAATTAATGGCAAGGTCCGCGGCAGCGTGGCCGTTGCGGCATCGGCAAGCCATGAGCAGATCCAGACTGCTGCCCTTGCAACTGAGGCCTACAGAAAGTTTTCAGAGGGCAAGCCCGCGAAAAAAGTAATTGTTGTTGCAGGCCGGCTTGTCAATATTGTGTTGTGAATCGGTAATGGTCAACACTTCCCGACTTCGTTGCTTCGCAATTTCTGCTATCGCAGCACTAACGCTGCTGGTTTCAGGCTGTGGATTTGCGCTGCGCGGCCAGAGCCTGGATTTACCCTTTAAAAGTATTCTGGTCGAAGGCAGTCAAGGCACCGCCTCTGAGGTGCTGCAAATTCTTCGTAACAAACCGGGGCTTACGATCTCGAGCAAACGGCTAGAGGCCCAGGTGGTGCTCACGGTAATCTCTCAGCAGGTCGATCGGACTGTCGTTGCGTTTAGTGCCGCTGGCCGGCCCCGCGAGATCCAGCTCCGTATGCGGGTAGCCTATCGAATCAATGATGGTTTCGGGGTCGAACTCTCTGGCGCTCAAGAAATCGCGCAGTTGCGTGAGCTGAGTATTAATGAGGCTGAACTGTTGGCAATTGGTGGCGCTGAGAACCTGATGATCGAAGATATGCAGCGCGATATTGCGCAACAACTGGTACGCCGGTTACGCGCTGTGCGACTGCCCGGCTAGGCGATGCAAGTCCGGCTTGAGCTTCGCGCTGGCGATGCACTCCAAAAACTTATTCAATCGGCGGGCAAGACAAAACGTATCTGGGCGATCAGCGGGAATGACCCACTTTTAACTGGTGAAGCAGCCGATAGCGTCCGGGCTCACTCCCGCTCTCAAGGCATTGTTGACCGGCAGGTCGAAGTGCCGGATCGCAGTTTTGACTGGAAGGGCTGGCTAGCGGCAGCGGCAACAGGATCGCTATTTTCTGATCAGCGACTCATGGATTTAAGGCTTCCCACCGGAAAGCCCGGGATCGAGGGCAGCAAGGCGATTCAGGCCTGGTGCGCCAACCCTCCAGCCGACGTAGTGCTACTGGTCTTGTTACCCCGAGCCGATAAGGCCATGCTCTCCAGTTCCTGGTTTGCTGCCCTTGATCAGGCCGGTGTTGTCGTGCTGGTGCCAGAACTTTACCGATCAGATCTCCCGAACTGGATGAGCCAGCGGCTTCGTGCTGCCGGCCTTACCGCCACACCCGATGCCATCGCCTGGCTCTGTGATCAATGCGAAGGCAATCTCATGGCGGCCCATCAAGAGATCCTAAAACTTGCGCTTCATTACGAGCAAAAAGACCGGGCACTCGATCTCGATGACCTGCGGGCCCTCATCAGCGATGTCGCACGATTTAGCCCATTTCTTTTTAGCGAGGCCGTTCTTGCGGGAGATGCGGGCCGGGCCGTTCGCATCCTGCGGGGCCTAAAGGCTGAGGCCGCGCCATTGCCTCTCATTTTGTGGTCACTGGCCGAAGATCTGCGCATGCTTGCCCGCACCCAGCAGCTGCTTGGCCAGGGCCGGACCTCAGATGCCGCACTTCGCGAGGCCCGCATCCCGCGGGCGAAAGAGCGCTTGATTGCGGCACGGCTACGACAGGCCAAAGCTCAGAAGACCTGGAGAGCCCTGCGTCAGACCGCCGAGGTCGATACAATCACTAAAGGCCTGAAAAACGATGATCCATGGGTTGCATTAGAACGCCTGGCCATTGAGTTTGCTTAAACCGTGTCGACACAACATCAAAGTATCGATCAGCTAATTGCTGAGATTGGCCAGAAGGCCAGAGCAGCCAGCCGCGAGATGGCCAAGGCTGGCACGCGCCAAAAAAACCACGCGCTGTCTTGTCTCGCTGAATTAATTCAGGCCCAGCGGGCCGAGCTCAAATCAGCAAACCAATCCGATCTGATTCGGGCAAAGGCGGCAGGCCATGATGCCGCATTCATCGATCGGCTTACACTGTCGGATAAAGCGATTGATGCAATGATTGAGGGCGTAGCTCAGGTCACAAGGCTCGCCGATCCGATTGGCGAAATCGACGCAATGCGGCAACAGCCTTCCGGGATCTCGGTTGGAAAAATGCGGGTACCCCTGGGGGTGATCGGCATCATTTATGAATCCCGTCCGAATGTCACCGTGGACGCTGCAGCCCTGTGTATCAAAGCCGGCAATTCAACAGTCTTACGCGGTGGATCAGAGGCAATTGAAAGCAATCGGATTTTGGCGAGTCTCATTCAAGAGGCGCTGAAGACCGCAAACCTTCCGGCCGAATCTGTACAGCTCATTCCCACTATCGATCGACAGGCGGTCACTGCCATGATCACCATGCCGCAGTACATCGATGTCATCGTGCCCCGCGGCGGGAAGTCATTGATCGAGCGGATCTCAAAAGAATCTCGCGTGCCGGTGATCAAACACCTCGATGGCATCTGCCATGTCTACATTGACGATGCTGCAGATATCGAGAAAGCCGTACGGATTGCGGATAACGCCAAGACCCAGCGCTACGGCACCTGTAACACGATGGAGACCCTGCTTATTGCGGATGGCATCGCAAATCAGGTGCTGCCGCCGCTTATCAAAATATACCTAGACAAAGGGGTTGAGCTGCGCGTTTGTGAAAAAACACGCAAGGTGCTCTCCGCTTTTGGCTTCACCAATACCTTAATCAAAGATGCCACATCCGCAGACTGGGATACTGAGTACTTAGCCCCCATACTGGCAGTCAAGAGTGTTAGCGGCATCGAAGAGGCTATAGCACATATCGATCAGCATGGCTCACGGCATACCGATGCCATCATTACAGAAAACCACTCCAGGGCCATGCGGTTTCTGCGCGAGGTGGACTCAGCCTCTGTAATGGTCAATGCCTCAACACGCTTTGCCGATGGCTTTGAGTTTGGGCTTGGCGCAGAAATTGGCATCAGCAACGATAAAATCCACGCCCGTGGTCCAGTCGGTCTTGAGGGGCTGACGACCTACAAATGGGTAGTTCTGGGCTCAGGCCAGATCCGCAACTAACACGCACAACCGCAAGGAGCGCGCTCGCTATGGCCTATTTGGTGCTGAAAGCTTTACATGTTGTATTCGTAATTAGCTGGTTTGCGGGGCTTTTCTATCTGCCGCGCATTTTCGTAAATCTAGCAATGGTGCCCAATGAGCCCGCCCACAAACTAGAAAACGACCGACTGCTGCTGATGGCCAACAAGCTTTTCCGATTCATGACGCCGCTGGGGGTACTGGCGGTCGTACTCGGCGTCTGGCTCTGGTTTGGCTATGAAGTTGGAGTGGGAAAGGGCTGGATGCACGCCAAGGCTGTGCTGGTGCTAGTACTGATTGGCTATCACATCTCCTGCCGTAATCGGCTCGAAGAGTTTAATCGTGGCGAACGACGCCACGGCCATGTCTGGTATCGCTGGTATAACGAAGTTCCTGTACTGCTGCTGATCGCGATCATTGCGCTTGTGATCATTAAGCCCTTCTAAGTGCCGCAAGATGCGCTAGCAGGTTTCGCAGTCTGCCCCGGCGGCCTTGAAGACGCCTTGGTGCAGGAGCTGCAGGCGATGCCGGGCTTGGTTTCAGTTGCCAAAGGCCGAGGGGGCGCAACGTTTAGCGGTTCAGCGCAGGCAATCGCCCGAGCAAATATTTGGGCCCGCACTCCCACAAGGCTTTTGGTGCAGGCGGGGCGGGGCCGGTTCCGAACACCGGAAGAGTTTCGAGATATCGCCACGAAAATTCTATGGGAGAACTGGTTCACCTTTCGCCAGACCCTGCGGATCGATCTTGCGGTTGGCCGAGAGCCGAATTTGGCAAAGCCATTAGCCAGAAATTTCGCAACGCTGCTTGTGAAAGATGGTATCTGCGATCGCTTTCGCGTGGCTCGTGGCGAGCGGCCATCAATTGACACCACACACCCCGACATCCGAGTCTGGGCTTTTATCGATCAAAATGAACTTACGCTTTATTTAGACACATCCGGTGAGCCGCTTTTTAAGCGCGGCTGGCGGCAATCAAAGGGCGAGGCGCCTTTAAGAGAAAACCTTGCCGCTGCGCTGATTGCACTAACCGAATGGAATGGCCAATCGCCGCTGATGGATCCATTTTGCGGAAGCGGCACCCTGCTGATTGAGGCCATGCAGCGGGCACTTCGGCTACCACCAGGCTATTTGCCCCAAAGTCCCCGGGAATTTGCGGCTGAACACTTCCATGCCCAGTCGCCGATGGGCCAGGTAAATTGGCGGGCCCTTCGAGTAGAGGCCAAAGAAGCGATTGAGAAAGTAATAAAGTCGATGGTTTCGCAGGCGGCAAGCAGCAGTGGGATAACGCCTCCCAGAATGCAAGGCAGCGATATCGATCCGAGATTGGTGGAAGTTGCCAAACAAAATGCGAAGCGGGCCCTGCCCGAAGTGGCCGCAGCGGCCATCACCTGGCAAGCCGCCCCC
Organism: Burkholderiaceae bacterium; assembly: GCA_044370275.1. Taxonomy (GTDB): domain Bacteria; phylum Pseudomonadota; class Gammaproteobacteria; order Burkholderiales; family Burkholderiaceae_A; genus Lacustribacter. Next base: position 17,338 of record JBILVT010000023.1, read on the forward strand.
TTTGAGGCCCTCACGCCAATTGCCGCCGAGGGGCTGCTTGCCACCAATCCCCCGTATGGAAAACGGCTTGAGCAGCCGGGTGAGGCTGCCGCCTTTGAGCGCGGATTGGGCGAGACATTAAAGAAAAACTTCGCGGGCTGGCAGGCCTGGATTCTCTCCGACAACCTCAAGCTGGATTCCGGCATGCGACTAAAAGCCAGCCGGCGTGTTCCGGTGTTTAATGGCGATATCGAGTGTCGCTGGATGCGATTTGATATGGTGTCGGGATCGAATCGCGAGCGTAATAAAGATTTTTCATAATGTCTCAGCCTCAGGACTCAGATGTTTTCGAAAAGCGGATTGACGCGCTCAAAGCGCGTATCAAGGCCGCGTGTCGACAACACGGAAAAGATCCTGAGCAAATCAAAATTCTTGCGGTAAGCAAAACCTTTCCTGCCGCCGCTGTGAAAGAGGCACTCGCTGCAGGCCTGCATGCCTTTGGCGAGAACTATGTCCAGGAAGGCTTAGAAAAAATTCAGCAGCTCATCGCCCACCGCCGACTAATGGAGTGGCATTTCATCGGCCCACTTCAAAGCAACAAGACCAAAGAGGTAGCTGAGCATTTTGATTGGATGCACTCTGTGGATCGGGAGAAGATTGCAAGGCGGCTATCTGAGCAGCGACCGCAGGGCTTCAATCCCCTTCAGGTCTGCGTGCAGGTCAATGTCAGCGGCGAGGCCTCCAAAAGCGGTGTGATGCCAGGCGAAGCATCAGCGTTAGCGCTCTTGATTGCCGGCCTGCCCAATCTCACGCTGCGCGGCCTGATGGCGATCCCTGAACCTACAGAAGATGAGCAAGTGCAGCGCAGTCGATTTGCGGAACTTACTCGACTCTTTCAAGAAATACGCGTGTCACTGCCCGTGCCGCAGCGGGCCCACTTCGATACGCTTTCAATGGGAATGTCGGCCGACCTAGAGGCCGCGATCGCCGAGTCTCTGCCGCAGTCGACCACCATGGTGCGTATCGGTACTGCGCTTTTTGGTGTTCGGCCAGCTCGGTAGTTAAGAGACTGTTTCCTGGGAACACCCCTCTGCCCTTAGACCCGAAATCCATAATGCGAGCCATCGGGCAGCTCCAGATCGATGTGTAATTTTCCGCTGGTAGCTTCAACATAACGCTTCAGCGACGAAAGCTTAATATCGTGCCCGGAGCGCTCCATATCCGTCACCGTAGGCTGTAAGTGTTTTTGCCATGCTTAACTCTTCTTTGACGCATTTAGGTGCGCCGCGTACTCGGAAGCCGCAATCGCAAAGAGGTTTAAAGCTATAGAGACGGCAATATATTTCTTAAGGATTGAATAGTCAGAACTGATGCTAAGACCAGCTTGATACTATTAATTTGTATAGTTATAAAATTCCTTGTCAAACTCACAAGCCAACTGGCTCATTTAGACACCTTCTGGCCCCCTCCAAAAACAAAAAGCCCACCAATCGGTGGGCTTCTGGGCAAAACAAAGACGAGCTAAAAACTATCGCACCGCAATTGACTTCACAGCCGCCGCTAAACGGCTCTTGTGACGCGAGGCCTTATTTTTGTGGACAATTTTTTTGTCAGCAATGCGGTCAATGGTGCTTGTGGCGGAACGCAGAGCTTCAGAGGCCGCCTTGGCGTCCCCTGTCGCGACAGCCTTACGGACCGACTTCACGGCACTGCGATATTCCGAGCGAAGCCCAGCATTTAAAAGGCGCCGTGCGGCCGCTTGGCGGGCGCTCTTTCGGGCGGAGGCGGAGTTTGCCATGTTGTTG
>JBILVT010000095.1:0-6809 GCA_044370275.1 Burkholderiaceae bacterium
ACCCGACGGACCCAGAGATTACGCAGGCTGTAGTGCAGCGGAATTGATAAAAGTCGAATCGCTTTCACTAGATTGCCCTCAGGCCCTCCACGATACGAATCCGTGCGGAGCGGGTGGCCGGGATGATTGCCGCGATTAAACCCACTAGCACCGCCAGTGCCAGTTGCGCCGCAGTGGTATCTCGGGAAACTTCAAAAACCGGAAACAACGTGCCCACACTACCCGAGAATGCCGCGGCAGCAGGAAACGTCAGTGCGGCGCCGAAAAGCCCACCGATGACTGCCAAGAGTAAGGACTCCCCTGTGACCAATCCGGCGACAAATCGCGGTGAAAAGCCAAGCGCCTTTAAGGTGGCATATTCGCCGATCCGCTCTCGCGCAGTCATCGCCATGGTGTTGGCCATCACAGCCAGAATAATCAGAATCACGACATAAGAGACCACCTGAATAGCCAACACAATGGCCTCGGTCATCGCGACAAAGCCCAGCTGAAAGGCCTTCTCAGTCTCAGTCAGCGTCTCAAATGCAGAATTCCTAAAAAGTGCATCAATCGCGAGGCTAATCTCTGCGGCACGTGCCGGCTCAGTGATCTGCGCGATGAATACGCCCGTAGTGTTTGCAGCCCGTGGCAGCGCCCTGCGCTTGGCTTCTTCATTGAGATATTCCCAGTGAAAAAACATCTGTGCCGCATCGGTTGATGGATCGCGACCGTCGTAGATGCCGCGAACCTGAAACTCCCAATTGCCTGGATAGATCGTGCCTTTTAAGGTCATCAGGTCACCCACCTGAAGGCCATGGGTCTGCGCAATCTTTCGGCCGATCACCGCGCCCCGTCGATCCTTAAGAAACGCCGCTTTATCAGCCTCGGGGATCATGTACTCCGGATAGAGATTGAGATACGACTCCGCCTGAATTGCAAACTGCGGAAAAAAATTTTTCGGCTCTTTATAAATACCGCCGAACCAATTGGCCCAGGAGATTTGCTGAACGCCATCGGTCTGCCGAATACGTTCCGCGTGCGATAGCGGCAGAGGAAAAACCAGCGAGATCGAATTTCGGGTAATTAGTCGCGCATTCGATGAGCCCTCAGCTCCAGCGTACCAGGCGCCTACCACCGTGGAGAGTAGCCCAAAGGCCAAAATGGCCACTACCAGTCCCAATAACGTCAGCAGCGCGCGGCCCTTATGACGCCAGACATTACGCAACAGTAAATTGAAAATTAACATCGGTGCAGCATCGTGAGACCAGGTTTAGGCCGAATGCTCAGCATCACGCTCAAGCTGCCCTTTTTCCAAATGCACAATTGCACGCGCGTGCTCTGCCGCTTTGGGGTCATGGGTCACCATCAGGATAGTCTTGCCCATATCGCGATTTAAGCGGCCCAGCATCTGCAAAACATCCTGGGCCGACTGTCGATCAAGGTCCCCGGTGGGCTCATCAGCAACGATCAAGGCCGGATCAGTGATCAAGGCCCGTGCGATTGCGACCCGCTGCTGTTGGCCGCCAGAGAGCTCGCTGGGTGTATGGTCTGTACGGTCTGAAAGGCCGACCATCTCGAGCGCCCGACTCACACGGGATTTTTTTTCTGACTCGGAGAGGTCAGTCAGTTGTAACGGCAGGGCCACATTCTCAAATGCAGTGAGCACCGGAATCAGGTTGTAAAACTGAAAAATAAATCCGACGTTCGCAGCACGCCATCGCGCAAGATCCGACTCTGAGAGTTTTGAGATATCACGGCCGTCAATCACAATTTCTCCCGAATCGGGCCGATCGATTCCCGCGATCAAGTTGAGCAAGGTGCTTTTGCCGGATCCCGAGGGGCCCATCAGAGCAAGAAACTCACCCTGACGCACCACCAGACTCAGATCGCGCAATACGGGCACGCGCTGGTCACCACGCCGATAGCTTTTGCTGACATGGCGCAGCTCAATCATTGCGCGACGATCTTGATACGCTGGCCGTCTTTGAGGGCACCAGGCCGAATCACCACCCGCTGGCCAGGCTTGAGATTGGTCACCGGAATGAGCTCAGCGGCCCCTGCGGCGGCAGCCGACGCTGCGGACTTTCCAGCAGCTGTATCCACAGAAAGCGCAATCTCAATTCGCTTTACCCGATCACCTTCAATAAGGTAGACCCATTGGCGGCCATCGATCTGGGCGACAGCCTGCCGATTCACCGCGATGATGGGCTTTCGCTCTGCATCGGAGAGCTGCCGCTCGAGAAACACCACTTTGGCCGACATATCCGGAAGGATCCGCGGATCACGGGCCATAAATTTAATTTTTACAAGGCGCGTAGCTTTTGCGCGATCGATGGTCGGGACCATGCGGGCGATTTCCCCGGCAAAACGCTCCCCTGGAATCGCATCCATTCCAATCTCGGCGGGCTGACCAATCCGCAGGCGGCTGATGCTGGACTCCGAGACATCCGCTTCGACTTCAAGCGTCGACATGTCAGCCACAGTGACCACCGCACCTTTTGAGTCAATCGCCGAGGAAAAGGGTGTGATGTTATCGCCCACATTTGCATTTTTCGTCAGTACAACAGCATCAAACGGCGCCCGGATTTCTGTCTGTGCAAGGTTAGCCTGGGCTATCCGCTCTGCTGCTTGGGCTGCAGCAATTGCAGCGCGGGCCTTATTCAAACGCGAGACGGCTGCATCGTGAGCAGAGGAGGAAATAAATTTTTGCGCCAAAAGCTGTTCGCTACGCTTTGCGTTTTGTTCGGCATCCGTAAGCTCGGCCTGCGCGACACCGACTTGGGCAGTCGCCTGCTCAAGCTGCGCCAACACATCACGTCGCTCGAGCCGGGCGATGACCTCACCGGCCTTGACCACCGAGCCCTCGGCCACCCCCAACCACTCCAGGCGGCCCGTGGCTTTTGAGGATAGCGCCGCCTTGCGCTGGGCTACCACGTAGCCCGAGGCGTTCAGCACGGACAGGGTCTGCGACGCGAATGCCTGCACCACGGGCGTGGTCTGCACTGGCTCAGCGGCCGAACGCCACCAATAGAGCACGGCGAGAACGGCAACCGCAAACAGCAGGCTGGCCTTCCAAAATCGTAAAAGCCCTGATAACGGACGCATCGCCATATTTGATAGAGTTTTTCTCGGAAAACTGTTGATCTTACGGTGATTTCCCCCGCACTCCAAAGGAGCCCAGCACGATGAATGCCTCATGGATGTCTGTAAAAAACACCCGCGGCGAGCAATTCGACGCCTACCTGAGCCTGCCGCCGTTGGGCCGCGGGCCAGGGCTTGTAATCCTTCAAGAGATTTTTGGTGTGAACGAACACATTCGAGCCGTCGCAGATCAATATGCGGCAGATGGCTACTGTGTCATCGCGCCCGACATCTTCTGGCGGGAAGGCCGAAAGATTGAACTGGGCTACGACCCTCAAGGCTTTGAGCGTGGTCTCGGCCTCTTGGGCAAGCTGAATATTGAACAAACTGCCATCGACTTACAAGCAACGGTCACAGCCCTAAAGCAGCAGGCCGCATGCACCGGTAAAGTGGGATCGCTTGGCTTTTGTATGGGCGGATTGTTAAGTTTCATTGCAGCGGCCGAAGCTGGTGTCGATACTGCGGTGTGTTACTACGGTGGCGGTATTCATCAGCACTTAGACCGAGCGAAAAAGATTCGCTGCCCGGTGCTGTTTCATTTCGCTGACCAAGATGCCTATATTCCGCAACAGGCCGTGCAGGCAGTACACAAATCACTCGGTGGCCGAAAAAATGTGCGTGTAATTGTTCATTCTGATGTTGATCACGGCTTTAACTGCTGGCGGCGGCCGGCCTGGAACCAAGCGACCGCAGCGCGTGCGCGCGGCCAGAGCCTTGTTCACTTATCCGAGAGCCTGAGCTGATTTGCCGACACTGGCCCTTGGCTTAGTGCTGCTAGCGGCGGTCTGTCACGCCGGCTGGAATATCGCTTTAAAGCGGGCCAAGGGCGATGGGCTCGCCTTTTTTGCGCTTGTTGGAATATTCGAGATTCTGGTCTGGGCCATTCCAGTTGGGCTATTGCTGCCCAAACTCGAGGGATTTCATGCCGACTGGCTCATCGCGATGCTCGGCAGCGCGATCGTTCATGTCGCTTATTTTTGGCTACTGCTGCGGGCCTACAAAAGCGCGGATCTCTCGCTGGCTTATCCACTGGCCCGGGCGACGGGGCCACTGCTTTCAGTGATCGCAGCGATTGTCATTCTTGGCGAGGAGCCCTCCCCCTTAAGCCTCGCAGGGGCCTTCATGATCATTGCCGGCTCGATCTGGATTGGGCTCGCGGGATCACGCGCCACCGCGTTTGGTCCCGCACAGTTACGCGGAATTGGTTTTGCACTGCTATGTGGACTGATGATTGCGACCTATACGGTATGGGATCAACAGTCAGTGACCACGATCGGTGTTCCCGTGATGTTGTTTTATTGGGGCACGATTGTGATGCGGGTCATGATGACAGCGCCCGCCCTCTGGATGGATCGGGCTGCGATTAGGCGGTGGGTCAGCGCTGATCTTCAATACCTGCTTATTGTGGCGGTGCTATCGCCTCTCGCCTACATGCTGGTGCTTTGGGCAATGACGCTTGCGCCTTTAAGCACGGTCGCCCCAGCCCGTGAAATCAGCATCCTGCTCGGCGTGATCGCGGGGGCAAAACTACTTCAAGAGGGAAAGATGCTGTCTCGACTCGGGGCGGCCGGCCTGATGTTAGCCGGCATCGTCTTCATCGGCATCGGTTAAATACCCTTGGTGACTGAGGCCTGACTCGAGAGCGCATTCCAGGGTGGCGATTGCCGCCAGCCCGCAGCCTGAATCCGCCGCCAAAATACTTCAAGAAGCCGGTGTGCCTCAGTCCTGGAGCCCTGAAATATTGCACTGCCTTGGGTGGATACAAAGGTCCAAGCAACCCCCTCTTTTGCGGCTGAGACATTTATTGAGGTAATGAGTCCCGACCTCACCTCAATCTGCGACTCTCGATCCCGAGGCGGTGCTTGGTCTCCCTGTTGACGCACAAACTCCTCAACTGCGACGTGGTGCTCGCGATCGAGATCCGCGGCATCGCCGGAACCAATCATCAATCCATAGGATTGATCGAGCAGCGCTATCGCTAAGCGTTGCGTCATCCAGAATTTAGCCTCCCCGCCATCACGTACCAGTCGGAGCCAGAGTCGGTCTTCGGAATCACTGTAACCCACTGTCAGGCTTGAATAGGTCTGGCTCACCGGGCCTCCGACAGTCGCCACCCTTTTTTGCGCAGACATTCCGCTAAGTGACGCTGAACTTCGGCCTCAAACTCGCGATCGATCGCAGCCTGGTCCATCATGCGAATCACACTCGCTAAGCCCGTCAGGTTGACCAAAGGCGGCGACGCCTGCGGACGGATGACCTCAGCACGCGCTGCTGTTTCACAAAATACGGCATCCACTTCGACACCGACTCCGGGCCGATCGGGATGCACCCAGACCGGAACCGTCGCAGCGCAGCCTGCGAGTAAGCAGGCCAAAACGCCGGCTGGACCCTGTCGAAATGCTCTACGGCTATCGCTATGTTTCATGCACCACCCCCGGAGACCCCATTATCGGACATCGGACTGAACCGTTGGGCAACTGCACAGGAGGCGGGTAGGACCAGGCAAGTGGTAGCGGGGGCAGGATTTGAACCTACGACCTTCGGGTTATGAGCCCGACGAGCTGCCAGACTGCTCCACCCCGCGTCAGAGAGATAATGATTCTATATGAAATTTTGCTCCGCCTGCGGCAACCCCACCGAAAATCGCATACCCGAGGGCGATAGTCGCTTGCGGGCAGTCTGTAGCCACTGCGACACCATCCACTATGTCAATCCAAAAATGGTGCTGGGTACGATCCCGATCTGGGGCGAGCAGGTCCTGCTTTGTCGCCGTGCCATTGAGCCTCGGCTGGGCATGTGGACTCTGCCTGCAGGCTTTATGGAAGTCGGCGAATCGACTGCCCATGGCGCGATGCGTGAGACCATGGAGGAGGCCGGGGCCCGAGTTGCGTTGGGCCCACTATTTAGCGTGCTCGATGTGCCCCATGTCGATCAGGTCCATCTTTTTTACCTCGCAACGCTGCGCGATCTTGACTTTGCTGCAGGCCCCGAGAGCCTCGAGGTGCGACTCTTTCATGAGCATGAGATCCCATGGTCATCAATTGCCTTTCGTACAATTGTTGCGACCTTGAGATTTTATTTTCATGATCGACGCCAAGGCCTGATGTCCTTACACACCGGTGATATTCGCGAGATCCAGCTTCCCCATGAATCGCACACTCAGCTGGATCAACCCCGATGATCCGCTGCCCCCAACGCAGCTTGCGCTAACGCCTGACGAGGGCGCCAATGGCCTGCTCGCCGCGGGCGCCGACCTTAGCAGCGGGCGATTACAAGAAGCCTATCGGCGCGGCATCTTCCCCTGGTTTTCGAAGGGGGAGCCTGTGCTTTGGTGGACCCCTGATCCGCGCATGGTGCTGAAGATTGCGGACTTCAAAATCTCAAAATCTTTTTCCAAAACCCTGCGGCGGGCCCTGAACGATCCGGAACTGGAGATTCGCTGCGACCAGGATTTCGAAGGGGTCATGCGGGCCTGCGCCGAGGCCCGGCCCGGACAGTCTGGAACCTGGATCAGCGACCCGATGATTCAGTGCTATTGTGAACTGCACGCCCAGGGCCTGGCCCACTGCGTGACCGTTCATCGCGGAGAGCGGCTGCTTGGCGGACTCTACTGTGTGGCTATTGGCAAGATGGTGTTCGGCGAATCCATGTTCAGCCGTGCGCCCGATGGCTCTAAGCTTGCCCTTGCG
>JBILVT010000018.1:0-22560 GCA_044370275.1 Burkholderiaceae bacterium
AACGATTGCCATCCCTTGCTGGGAATACAGCTGGCCCATCGTCCTTGGTGTGGCATGCTCGACGTAGGTTTCCTGTCGCACCTCGGCCATTGCTCGAGGTACATTGATTTTAAATTCATGAGGTGGCGCATACTGACAGGCATGAAAGCAGGCGCCGCAGTTATGGCAAAGATTAGCGAGATAGTGCAGATCAGCAGCTGAAAAAGCGAGCCTGCGCTCCATCGCAGGAAAAACCGCACAAAAACCCTCGCAGTAACGGCAGGAATTACAGATGCCCATCACGCGGGCTGCCTCTTGGACTGCCAAAGTAGCGTCTACGGATTTGTTCGTCGTCATGGTGTTCACGCTGTGGTGCCTGCTGCACGGGCAGCGCTTCTTCCTGCGATCCGACCAAAGACTGTCCCAATTGTCATGCCCACGCCCGCAACATAGCCCTTACCCAACACATTACCCGCGCAGATTTCCCCTGCAGCAAACAGATTCTCAGAATGATCAGTACTGCTCGCACCCTGCATGAGAACGCGCATGTCGTGATCTACTTTTAGACCCAGGTACGTGAAAGTAATACCTGGCCGCAGTGGGTAGCCGGTAAACGGTGGATCATTGATGGGCAGCGCCCAATGGGTTTTTGCCGGGTGAATGCCTTCGGTCTGGCAATCGTCCAGCACCGCGTGATCAAAGTGTCCTGGTCGCACCGCTTTGTTAAACCGCTCAATCGTCGAGACGAGGCGCCCTGAGGGCAGGCCCAGCTTAACTGCCAACTCTGGAATGGAATGGGCTGTTTCACCCGGAAAGACCGGGGGCATGAACCGGCCACGGGCCTTGTGATCAATGATCGAAAATGCGATTTGATCAGGCTGCTGTGCCACCAGTCTTCCCCAGATGGCATAGCGCTTTGGCCAGAAATCCTCTCCCTCGTCGTAAAACCGCTCCGCATTTTTATTCACGACAATTCCCAAAGAAACGCAATCGATTCGGGTCACGATTCCACCATCGTAAAGCGGCGCCCGCGCATCAACGGCAACGGCGTGTCCCTGCGTAGGGTCTCCAACCGTTGCGGCTCCTTTTGCAATCAAATCACGCAGAACAGCACCAGTATTAAATCTTGTGCCACGGATTAGAAAATTATCCGCAGCCGGCCCCCAGGCCTCGCGCAGCCAGTCCCGATTCGATTCAAAGCCGCCACTGGCAACTATGGCCGTTTTGGCAGTGACGGTCTCTTTGCGGCCATCCGGCAGACGAATCTGCGCTGACTTAAATCGGCCATTGTCAATATCCAGAGACTCGACAAAGGCTTCGTAGTTGATCTGAATTCCGCGTGATTCCGCTGAACGATAGTAGGCATTGATAAGCGCTTTACCGCCGCCCAAAAAAAAGGCGTTGGTGCGAGACAGATGCAGGGTGCCCCCGAGCGAGGGTTGGAAACGGACCCCATGATGTTTCATCCACGCGCGGCATGTAGACGATTCGCGGATAACGAGTCGCGCCAGATCATGCGACATCTGGCCGCCGGTGACTTTGAGAAGATCTTCGAAAAACTCATCCTCGGGATACGTTCCGGTAAGGACATCTTCCGGCTGGTCGTGCATGCAGCGGATATTGCGGGTATGGGTGCTGTTTCCGCCGCGCCATACTTTCGGCGCGAACTCCAGAATCCGAACTGAGCATCCTTGTTCTCGAGCGGTTAATGCCGCGCACAACGCGGCGTTGCCGCCGCCAATCACAAGCACATCAACTGCATCCACGTCGCTAATCGATCTTCAGGCCAGATTGTTTCACCACATTGGCCCATCGGGCCTGCTCCTCGGCAATGAACTTGGTGTAGTCCTCGGGACTGCCTGCCGTGAATACCGCGTTGTCTGCCGTAAATTTTTCGCCAACCGTTTTTGATCTCAGAGCGTGATTAGCGGCGGCATTGAGCCGCTCAATGATCGGGCGCGGTGTTCCGGATGGCACCGATAGGCCGTACCACTGTGATGTCTCAAAGCCGGGGTAGCCCTGCTCGGCGACTGTGGGCACATCTGGCAGAGCTGGAATCCGGCGGGGCATGCCAACGGCAATTGCGCGAACCCGGCCATCGCGAATGTAGGGAAGCAAAGCGGGTGCGCCCGCCGATGCGGCCTGGGTCAACCCAGCCACCAGATCCACAAGCTGCGGGCCGGTGCCACGGTACGGGATGTGAGTCAGCCGCATGCCGGTGGCGAATTGCAGATATTCAAAGGCCAGGTGGCCGGCGCTGGCGTTGCCCGCGGAGCCGTAATTAATGAATCCCGGCTTGGCTTTGGCGAGCGCGACAAACTCTTTCAGGTTGCGCGCAGGCAGGTCCGGATGCACTACAAATAAATTCGGGACCTTCGAGAGCAAGGCTACCGAGGTGAAATCTTTGTTGACATCGTAGGGCTGCTTGGCCATGGCGAAGGGGTTGACCGCGAAGGTCCCCACGTGACTGATGACCAAGGTATGGCCATCGGCTGGAGATTTCAAGACATCATTCATGGCAATGACGCCGGCGCCCCCTGGCTTGTTCTCAACAAAGACGTTCTGCTTGAGAAAGTTGCCCATCTCAATGGCCACTGATCGGGCCACAATTTCCGATGTGCCGCCTGGAGCAAAAGGCACAACGATACGAATCGGACGTGAAGGAAACGTCTGGGCATGCGATCGGATTGGGGCGTTCAGCGCGGCTAAGCCGCCTGCCAGTGAGAGCGAGACGGTGAGTCTGCGGCGCGTTGAATTCGTCATGAACGTTGTCTCCTGTAAATTAATTTTTTTGATTCACTAGAACTGATAACGACGAAGCCCGCCATCGACTGGAATGACGGTGCCGGTAATATACTGCGCTAGGGGCGAAACCAAGAAACAAATCAGCGCTGCAATATCCTCGGGCTCTCCATAGCGACCCATCGGGATTTCATGCTCGGACTGCCAGGCACGATATTCGGGCGTGTAGTTGCGCAGAATCTGATCGCTCATGATCCGGCCCGGTGGAATGCAATTCACAGTGATGCCCTTTTTGCCAACTTCTCGTGAAAGCCCCTTGGCCCATGAGTGAACCGCCGCTTTCGCACAAAAGGCGCCGTTGATGCCGTCGGGCTCGGACTTACCAGTGATGTTGATGATTCGACCCCAGCCACCTTCCATCATGGGATTCAAGAGTTTGTGGGTCAGCTGACGATGACGGGTGAAATTCAGAGTGAGCGCTTCATTCCACTGCTCTTCACTGGAATCGAGCTTAAACGGCCGTGAGCCGCCAGCGTTGTTGATCAAAATCTCGATCCTGCCAAAAGCGCCCAAAACCTGCTCGGCGATTGCTGCCGGAGCTTGGTCCTCCATCATGTCTTGAACAATAAGCGTGGGGGCCTCGCCCCCGGCATCGCGAATAATTTGTGAGACTTCTTGCAGCTTATCGTGACGACGGCCGGCGATCGCCAGTCGGACCCCCTCCCTGCCGAGTGCGATCGCGGTGGCCCGGCCAATCCCTGCGCTGGCACCGGTCACGAGTCCTGTCTTTCCCTTGATTTGAAGTTCCATCGTTTGCGCCTCCTCGCGCCTGCTTAGCGTTGTTTGCGGCCATGATGGCGGGGCCAATAGCATTTGTAAAATGCATTATTTAAATTATTTGATGCAAAATACAAATTAATGAAATCCGCTGACTTTTCCGCAATCGATCTAAATGAGCTCGCCGCCTTTCGGGCCGCAGTTCGATTTCCGACTTTCACGCAGGCGGCCCAGCATATTCATCTATCTCAGCCGGCCTTCAGCCGACGCATTGAAAAGCTCGAGCAGGGCTTGGGCGTTCAGCTATTTCAACGGTCGACACGCCGCATCACCTTAACGCCCGTTGGCAAGGAATTTGAGCGCCGACTCGAAGAGGTCTTCTCGGCACTCGAAGCGACAGTGCTTCATGTGCGGGGCGCCGCAGCAGCTGTTCAGAACACGATCGCTATCGCCTGCGTGCCGTCTGTCGTGAACTATTTTTTAACCAAAATTATTCTGGCATTTCATAAAAAACACCCAAATGTCCGGATAAGAATCCTTGATGACAACGCGGAAGGTGTCCTGCGACTTGTTGCCGAGGGCGCTGCCGATTTTGGCTTGAACTTCATCGGCGTTCAGCAGCCTGATCTCGAATTTGCGCCCCTACTGGAAGAGGAGTTCGTGGTGGCCTGCCGGCGTGATCACCCGCTGGCCAGGAGACAGAAAATTCGATGGTCGGAGCTGTCAGGCTATTCTTATATTTCCATCGGCAAGAACTCTGGCAATCGTCTGATCCTAGATCAGGCCATTGCGGGCAGCCGGCAACTGCCCGAGAGCATGTTTGAAACACAACATGTCACCACGATGCTCGGACTCGTCGAGGCGGGAATCGGGATTGCAGTCGTGCCCTCGATCGCGGCGCCGAGAAAACACCACCCTCTGGTGGTGAGTGTTGCGCTTCATGATCCGGTGATTCGCAGAAAAATCGGTCTGATCAAGAAAAAAGGGCGGATCCTTCATCCGGCCGCCCAGCGCTTTTATGACCTCTGCCTTTAAGTTGATCCCAACGGACTCAACGCCTATGATGCGCAGGTGATTCGCCATCCGTAGCGCATCAGACCCTGTTTGATTAAAAAAATATTTTCGAGGAGACCGCGAGTGATCATTTCAAAAAGAGATTTCATCAAATTCAGTGCTGCAGCGTCGGCAACTGCCTCGCTGCCTGCCTGGGCGCAGGCTAAGCCCCTATTTGAAAGCATCAATATGTTTGTGCCGGCTGCTCCAGGCGGCGGCTGGGACAGCACGGCGCGAGCCATCGAGCGGGCCACAAAGGCGGGGGGCTTGGTGGGTAATATGCAGTTTGAAAATGTGGGCGGCGCAGGCGGCATGGTAGGCCTGCCTCGATTCGTCAACCAACGCAAAGGCCAAGGCAACAGTCTGATGATCGGCGGCTCGGTAATGGTTGGGGCCGCCATCGCCAATAAAAGCCCCATCACGATGCGCGATGTCACACCGATTGCGCGGCTGACCGAAGAAGCTGGTGTGATCGTTGTGCCGTCCTCTGGAAAAATCAAAACCTGGAATGAATTGATTGCTGCGCTAAAGGCAAATCCAAAAGCAGTCTCGGTTGCAGGGGGCAGCGCCGGCGGCACCGACCACCTCATACTCGGCTTGATGATTAAAGCGCTTGGCCGTAACCCCAAAGAGGGTGCGTATGTCGCGTTTGCAGGCGGCGGGCCCGCCAATGCGGCCATTATTGGCGGCCAAGTCACTGCGGGAATCTCGGGCTATTCGGAGTTTGAAGAACAAATCAAGGCTGGCCGCATGATTCCTCTGGCGACTTCAGGCCGAACACGAATCTCTGGGGTGAATGTGCCCACCATGACAGAGCTGGGGCTCAATGTGGTACTCGCCAACTGGCGGGGTGTCTTTGCGCCACCAGGAATTAACGAATCCCAACGCAATGCGCTCATCGATCTGATGACCCGCACTGTGGCCACGAGCGCATGGAAAAATGAGCTGGTGACTCGAAAATGGTCTGATGCTTTTTTAACCGAGCAGCCTTTCCTGCGTGAGGTGAATTGGGATATTGAGCGCACGACCGCAGTGATGAAGGATCTCGGCCTCGCATGACGCCAATCCGGGTCAGTCTGCTGCTGGGATTGATATGCCTGGTGGCGGGCTGGCAGGTTATACAGATTCCTCAGTCCGCAATTGAAATGGCGGTCGGGCCTTCCTTGATGCCGGCCCTGATTGTGGCCGGCCTATCGCTGGTAAGCCTGCTTTACGCCGTGAGCGCCTATCGTGGACAGCAGACCGATGACGCCGCCGATCCGGAGCAGGCCGCTCTGTCTGGCAGCACGACACGGTTTTTGTTTTTACTGGGTGCAGGCGCGGTTTTTATTGGGCTGGTTAGCCCGCTAGGATTCATTCCCAGCGCGACGCTCTGCGGGGTTTGTATTGGCCGCGCCTTTGATGCACCGATCAATTTGAAGTCTTTTTTGATTTGTGGAGCCATTGTTATTTTCTTTTGGTTTCTTTTTTCAAAAATTCTCGGCATTGGTCTCGGCCCGGCGATCACGCTGATCTAAGCCCACCATGGAAGCTTTTGAAGCGCTGCTTGCCGGATTTGCATCGGCCCTTACACCCACCACTCTAATGTGGGGCTTTATTGGATGTTTCGTGGGCACCATGGTGGGTGTCCTGCCGGGCCTTGGACCCGCCTTGACCATTGCGCTACTGCTGCCGCTGACCTATCACGTGCCGGCCACCAGCATGTTTGTAATGTTTGCAGGAATTTATTATGGCGCCGCTTATGGCGGATCCACGACCTCGATTCTGCTGAATACGCCAGGTGAGACATCCTCGGTCGTGACGGCGCTTGAAGGCAACAAAATGGCGCGGCGGGGGCGGGCGGGTCAGGCCCTTGCCACCGCAGCCATAGGTAGCTTTGTCGCTGGCACCATTGCCATCCTGGCCCTAACGTTTATCGCCCCCTGGGTGGTCGAGGTGGCGCTTGCTTTTGGTCCTGCTGAGTATTTCAGCCTGATGGTGCTTTCATTAGTGGCCGTCTCCTCAGTGCTCGGTAACTCTCTACTTCGGGGCTTAGTCTCCCTCGGACTCGGGCTCTTGATTGGCATGGTCGGTATTGATCTTCAGACCGGGCAAATGCGATTTACGTTCGGCCAGCCCCAGCTGTTGGATGGCATTGAAATTACGGTGGCGGCGGTCGGGCTTTTTGCGGTGGGCGAGGCGCTTTATCTCGCCTGGCAAGGCCGCAGCAGTCGACCAGGAAGTCTTGCGAAGCTCTCGGGCAGTTTGTGGATGAATGCACAGGACTGGGCGCGATCGTGGAAAGCCTGGATTCGTGGGGCACTTTTTGGTTTTCCGATCGGTGCCATGCCTGCCGGAGGGGCTGAAGTCCCTACACTGCTGTCGTACTACACAGAGAAAAAACTCTCCAAGCATCCTGAGGAGTTTGGCCACGGTGCAATTGAGGGCGTGGCAGGCCCAGAGGCGGCCAACAACGCCTCAGCTGCGGGAGTGCTGATGCCGTTGCTTACATTGGGAATTCCGACATCCGCGACCGCCGCAGTGATGCTGTCGGCCTTTGAAAGCTACGGAATTCAAACCGGTCCCCAGCTGTTCTCCACCAACGGCGGCCTTGTGTGGACCCTGATTGCAAGTCTGTATATCGGCAATCTCATTTTGCTAGTGCTCAATCTGCCGCTGGTGGGGCTCTGGGTGAAATTACTCAGGATTCCTCCCCCCTGGCTTTACGCCGGAATCATTGTTGTGTCGATCATTGGTGTCTATGGCACCGGGCAGTCATTGTTTAATGTCGGGCTTTTATTTATTTTTGGTCTTGCTGGCTACATCATGCGTCGGTTTGACTTTCCTGCTGCACCGGTTTTGGTTGGCCTCATCTTGTCGCCGCTTGCAGAGCAATCCATGCGGCAGGCGCTCACTATCAGTCAAGGCCAGTGGAGCACTTTTGTCGTGCGGCCAATCTCGGCCACTTTGCTGGCCATCGCAGTGATGCTTTTGCTTGCGCAACCTCTGTACCAGGGCTGGAAAAACCGGCAGGCCCCAACAGGACCCGAGGATGGCAGCCCAACGGCCTGAGGTCTTGATCAGCGAAGTTGCGCCTCGGGATGGGCTGCAGTCGATTCAGTCGATCATGCCGACGGCCCATAAATGCCAGTGGATCGATGCTCTTGTGCGGGCGGGTCTGCGGGAAATCGAAGTGGGATCCTTTGTTTCGGAAAAACTTTTGCCGCAGATGGCTGATACCGGGGCTGTGGTGGCCCACAGTCGGCAGCATTCGGAACTTTGCGTGCTGGCACTTGCGCCTAATCTCAAAGGCGCCCAATCCGCACTGGCTGCAGGCGTCCATAAGATCACAGTGCCCATTTCAGCAAGCGAGGCCCATTCGCTGGCCAACGTCCGCAAAACGATTGCAGAAATGCTGAACGAACTGGACCAGATTATTCAAACGGTTCAGCAACACAATGCCACATCCGGCAAGCCACCGGTTGTCGTTGAAGTCGGTATTTCAACTGCATTTGGATGCACGCTTGCGGGTCGGGTGTCGGATACCGCTGTACTGACACTGGCCAACAAGTGCGCGGCGATCGGGGCGCAGGAGGTGGGCCTATCGGACACTACGGGAATGGCCAATCCAGCACAGATCAAACGGCTATTCACCCAGCTACATCACGACCTCGGCGATCGGGCTGGGGCTGCCCATCTTCACAACACACGCGGCCTGGGCCTGGCGAATGCGCTCGCCGCCTATGAGGCGGGGGTTCGAACATTTGACAGCTCGCAAGGCGGCATCGGGGGCTGCCCCTACGCACCCGGCGCCTCGGGCAACATCGTGACAGAAGACCTGATCTTTATGTTTGAGGCCATGGGAGTCTCTACTGGCGTTCGTTTCGAACAGCTTTTAAAAGCCCGAGCACTTCTGGAGGAATTTCTACCCGATGAGCCGCTTTATGGAATGACACCCGCAGCAGGATTGCCGAAAGGTTTCAAGTGGCCAGCAACGCCGACGACATGAATCGTGTTCTTCCTTACACTGGCATTCGAGTATTAGAGTTTTCGCATATGGTGATGGGCCCAACTTGCGGGTTGGTGCTTGGTGATCTTGGCGCAGAGGTCATTAAGATTGAGCCGCCCGAGGGCGATCAGACACGCCGACTTCTCGGATCGGGTGCTGGGTTTTATCCGCTGTTTAATCGCAACAAAAAAAGCATCGCACTTGACCTGAAAACCGCCGCGGGTCGAGAGGCGGTGCTGCGCCTGATCGAAACCGCTGATGTCATCAGCGAAAACTTTAAAACCGGAACAATGGAGAAGCTGGGCCTCGGTGAGGCCCAGCTTCGGCATCAATATCCACGCCTGATTTATGTGAGTCATAAGGGATTTCTTCCTGGGCCGTATGCAGACCGAACCGCACTTGATGAGGTGGTTCAAATGATGGGCGGACTCGCTTACATGACGGGCAGGCAAGGCGATCCCCTGCGTGCGGGATCATCGGTCAACGACATCATGGGCGGTATTTTTGGAGCAATCGGCGTAATGGCAGCGCTGGCCGAGCGGGAAAAGACCGGGGTCGGGAAGACCATCCAGAGCAGTCTTTTTGAAAACAATATTTTTCTAGTTGCCCAGCACATGATGCAATATTTGGTGACCGGAAAGCCCGCCGATCCAATGCCTTCCCGCATCTCCGCCTGGGGTATTTACGATATCTTTTCCACCCAGGATGGTGATCAGATTTTTCTAGGTGTGGTCAGTGACACGCAATGGGAAATTTTTTGTAAAAAGTTCCAACTCGATGATCTCTGGGCTGACGCACGGCTGTCGACCAACAACGGCCGCGTGAAGGCACGTGACTGGCTCATCCCACATCTTCGGGAGCGCCTTGGAACCTTAAGTGCTGGGGAATTGGCCCGACAGTTTGAACAGGCAGGTCTGCCGTTTGCGCCGATTACGGCGCCGCACGAACTGCTTGATGATCCGCATCTCATCGCTTCAGGCGGATTGGTGCCAATGCGTCTGCCCGACGGCGAGCGGGCCGGACAATCGGTTCTAACGGCACTGCTGCCGCTGATGCTTAATTCCGAGCGGCTGCCTAAGCGAATGGATCCGCCCACGATTGGTCAGCACAGTCAAGAACTCTTAAGAGAATTGGGTTATTCCGAATCTGAGATTCGCCAATTGCATCCCATCACGACTGACTCAAACCCAATCCAGAAAAATTAATTCAATGCGAATTCGAATTCTTTTGGCGGTAACTGTAATGCTGTTGGCGCTACAAGGCTGTGCCGGCCGAAATTACGGTGACGGTCTTTTCCACTTAAAGCATGCCGCCAGCGGTAAAGATGTCATGTGGATTCCTACCAAAGTTGAGATGGCGCATGAGATGTTGGCCCTGGCCGGCGTGGGCACGCAAGATATCGTGATTGATCTGGGTTCGGGAGATGGCGTGATTCCCATCGAAGCTGCGAAGAAATTCGGTGTACGGGCCCAGGGAATTGAATACAACGCGGATCTGGTCGCCCTGTCGCAGCGTAATGCGCAGCGGGCCAATGTCAGTCATCTGGTGAGCTTTCGCAAAGGCGATATTTTTGTTGAAAACTTCTCTGAGGCTACCGTGCTCACGCTCTATTTAGGTGAAGCGCTCAATAATCGTCTAAGGCCCACCTTGCTGAAGATGCGGCCCGGCACGCGGATCGTCTCCAACACCTTTCGTATCGAGGCCTGGACCCCGGATCGTGAGCTTCGGCTAACCAGCGGAGAGAATGCCTACCTATGGATTGTTCCTGCACGGCTCGAGGGCGAGTGGGATCTGACGGGAATTCCAGGCGTGAGCAGCGCTCGAATGCGAATTCGCCAAGGCGCACAATTTTTCGATGGTGCATTGGATCTGGGTGCGCGGCGACTGACAGAGATTGAGAGCGGACGGCTCAACGGCAGCCGCTTTGAGTTTCGCTTCAAAGATTCGCAATATCGACTGCAGGTGGTGACGGGGACGGTAGGCGGGTCCACGCTCACTGCAACGCTGGCAGAAGATCCGAAAGCGGTAATACTCGGTCAGCGGCGAGCTATGCCCTAGTGAACAGCCGGTGGGTATCGTCAGGGCTCGATGCCAAATAGCGTTAGTGCCATGGCTTGGGTGCGCACCGCCAGCAGCTGAGCATATTCAGGGCTTTGGGCCCAGCGCTCGGCGTCCTCCTGCTGAGGAAATGAAAGCTCCACAAAGGCATCGAAGTCCTCCATGCCCAACTCATTCCATCGCATGAAGCATTTTTTTCCACGAAATTCAACTGTGCCTCGATAGCGGACTAGCGTATCGGCAACCTGACTTCGATAGGTTTGAAAGGCTGAGGCATCTAAGATTTTGATGAGTCCGATGACTTTGATCATGATCTTTTATCTCCCTTAGACGCAGTCCTGCGACGTACGACCGACTCTGCCAGAAGTTCCAGCAGCGGCTGTGTTTGAGCAAAACTAATACAAGGATCGGTAATCGAAACGCCCCGACGCAGTGCCTGCCCGGGCAACAAATCCTGACGGCCCTCTCGCAGATGACTCTCCATCATCAGGCCGATGATTCGATGGTCCCCTTGCGCAATCTGCTCGGCGACCTCGGTGGTGACTTGAATTTGCCGCTGGTACTGTTTGCTGCTGTTGGCATGCGATACATCGATCATGATCGCGGGACTCAGGCCAGCTGCAAGGAGCAACTCGGTTGCGCTTTGGACCGAGCCGCGATCGTAATTAGGAGATTTTCCACCGCGCAAAATGATGTGGCAGTCACGATTTCCCAGGGTCTCAAAAATCGCGCTTTGACCCGACTTTGTCATTCCAATAAACGCATGCTTTGCCCGGGCGGCCAGCAGGGCATCGACCGCGACTTTGACGCTGCCTTCGGTGCCATTTTTAAATCCAACCGGGCAAGACAGGCCGCTGGCCAATTGACGATGACTCTGGCTTTCAGTGGTGCGGGCACCAATTGCGCCCCAGCTCACCAAATCGCTGAAAAACTGGGGAGTGAGAAGATCGAGAAATTCCGTGCCAACTGGCAGCCCCAGTTCAAGAATTTCCAGCAGCAGACGCCGGGCCAACTCTAGGCCATCATTAATGGCCAATGACCCATCGAGGTGGGGATCGTTGATGTAGCCCTTCCAGCCGACAGTGGTGCGAGGCTTTTCGAAATAAACACGCATCACGATGAGCAAATCTCGGGCAAGTTGGTCTGCCTGCGCTACCAGAAGATGGGCGTATTCGATCGCTTGATCGTGATCATGAATCGAGCATGGTCCCACAACCACTGCCAGACGATCATCTTGGCCAGATAAAATCTTGTTGAAATCCCGACGACCTCGGGCGACCACATCCCTGGCAAATTCGGAAATTGGCCACTTCTCCAACAGGGTTTGTGGATAAATTAACGGCTTTACCGCTCCAATGCGAAGATCGTCGAGAGGATTCACGTCGGGGATGGTAATCGAAGAGGGTTCAACATGAATTTGAGAATTCCATCATTGGTGCTGGCTGTGCTGGTGGCGGGCTGCTCGACATACGGGCCAAGCCAGCAGTTGATTGGCCAAGACCGAAACGCACTGATCGCACAGCTAGGGCCGCCAACGGCCGAAATAGCGCAGGGGCAAGAGTCTCGACTAGAGTATGCCCGGGGCCCCTATGGCCGCCACACCTATTTCATCACCTTAGACCGTGAGGGCAGGATCAAACAATGGGAGCAGGTGTTGCATCCCAATAATTTCCAGAAAATTGCTCCCGGAATGACCAAGGCCGATGTGCTGAATGTCATCGGGCAATCGTTTGAAGTTAGCTTGCTGGGCCGCAATCGGGGCGAAGTTTGGTCCTATCGCTACGAAACACCGCTTTGTGTTTGGTTTCAGATTGAGTTTAGCCAGGATGGGGTAATTCGGTCCGCCGGCGACGGCATACCTCCCGAATGTCTCGGACGACGTTGGTCCGCAGGGCTTTGAGAGATGACAAACCACAAGACTGTGCTCTAGACTTTCTGGCATGAGGCTTAAGCTTTTATTGCTCCTCGCCGCTTTACCGGCTGCTACCTTCGCGCAGGTGGGCGAGTCCACTTACAAATCCGTCTGCGCGTCCTGCCATAGCGCCGGAGTCGCTAACGCCCCAAAACTCGGAGATCAAAAAAAATGGGGGGCACTGATTCGCGAAGGCCAGGCCGTGCTCACCGCTTATGGCTATGTCGGAATTCGCGGCATGCCTGCGAAAGGTGGGAAGCCCGATCTCAGTGTCGAGGACTTTGCCGATGCGGTTGCCTACATGGTGAATCAATCGGGTGGAAAGTGGCCATCTCCGGATGCAAAGACTCTGGCTGCAATCCGCACGGAAATCGAAAAACGAGAGAAAGCCATCGCCGCGAAGGCCCGCAAATAACTGCAACTAGAAATGGATTCTTTGCATCCTGTTTATCTTCTTATCGCAAGCATGATCGGCATCAGCGTGCTCGTGCTAATTGGCCTGAAGATCTATATGAATCGGGCCCTGCGTGAAGACGAACAAGAGCGAAAAGAGAATGTGCCCTAATGACCTAGGCGCGGCCTAGGGAGTCAACGCGTTTTTCCAGTCGATCAAGCGCATCGCGAAAACCCCGAAGCACCTGGTCGTGCTCTTGAATCTGCTGACGGCTGACCAATACACCTGCTTCGTGGACCGCAAACTCAGCGGCCTGCCTGGCCATCTGTCCTGCAGGCGATTGACTCCAGAAGTGTTCCCAGGGACTCACTCGATCCTTGAGGAGCTTGACCAGTGGTGCCAGCCGTTCGGCCACCATTGCATCCCCCTCAATGCGCGGCCCGCGCGAGAGGTCTGTGCTGATCGTGATCGTGACATCGGGTTCGCGGCCAGCGCCTGCGCTTGCCGCTGAATTCAGCTGCCCGTACTGATTTTTGAGTCCGACCTCTTTTAGTAGGCCGTCAGCCTCGATTTCCCAATCGAGGCTGCCCAACACCGGGAGAACAATCCGTAGACGCTTGCCGGATAGGCCCCTTAGAGCAATATGTAGGGGCTCATCCTTGGCAATTGCCCAATTGAGGGCGCTGACAACATCAATGGCCAAGCTGGGCGATTCCCGCCAGCATCCAGCCGGCATCACCGCCTTTAACGCGGTGCAGGGTCCAGACCTCATCGAAGTCGGCTGCAGCAGCATCGGCTGCCTCGCGAATTAAGCCGTGGAAGCGAATCTGGACTTCATCAACAGGCTTGCCGTAATCATCCTGGCCGTCCTGCATGCCAAGCCACTCGGAATGCAGGCTCACCACCTGAGTCACGTTGGCTTGGCCTTTACGATCCGCGATTTGATGTGAGAGCTCGCGGGTCATTTCAGGTGTGCAGAACTCTGAAAGCGCATGAATATTGCCCGAATCCCAAATCGCCTGAAGCCGCGTGAACTGTTCGCGGGCGACTTTGAGAAATTGATCGACCTCTTCCGCGCTAATGTTCGAGCCGGAGGTGGCGGGCTCCTCGACCATCGCAGCCTGAGACCCAGCAACGCTGCCTGCTGATTGCGGTGCCCAGCCCTGCTGGCCCGCCGATGCTTGGTCGACCGGGCCGGTGGTAGCTCCATAGCCGGATCGGGCCATCGCGGGCTCACCAAAAGATCCTGCCTGTGCGGTGCGACGACGCAGCGAAATCCAACGAAAGATCGCAAATGCAAGCACGACAGCCAGAACGATCAGCATCAGGCTCATCAGCTCTTCGCCGAAACCCAAATACGAAGCCAGCGCTGCAAGGCCGAGACCTGCGGCGATGCCGGCGATTGGCCCGAGCCAGCTGTTCTTCGCAGGCTGCTGGGCGGCAGACGCAGGTGCGGCCGGCTTAGCGGCCTGCTGGCCCTGAGGCGCTGCCTGAGGCGCAGGCGTCGCGGGCTTCGCCGGCACTGCCTGGGGCTTTGCACCCGGTGCGGGGGCAACACGGCCAACGTTGCCGCCGCTGCCCAAGCGCTTGGCCTGGGCCTCAACGATCGGCGCAGAAAACACAGCGATACAGGCAATGAGAGCGAGAAATTTGGTCTTATTCACGAATGTGTACTCCTATCGAAACAACAGTCAACAGTCTTTAAATCACAACTTTTTCGAAACATTACAGCTTTACGCCCTGATGTAAGGCCACCACGCCAGCCGACATGGTTTGGTAGCGCACGATATCGAAGCCTGCGCCACTTAGCATTTCGGCAAGCTCTTTCGGCCCCGGATGCATCCGAATTGATTCCGCTAAATAGCGATAGCTTGCCTCATCACGGGCAATCTTTTGGCCCAGCCAAGGTAAGACCTTAAACGAATAAAGATCATAGATTTTTTCCAGAGGCGCCGCTACTTTCGAAAACTCTAAGACAAGGCATTTGCCGCCAGGTTTCAGCACCCGAGCCATCTGTTTTAAGGCGGCCGGCTTGTCGGTCATATTGCGAAGACCAAAAGCCACCGTGACCAAATCAAAGCTCGCATCTGGAAAAGGCAGATGCTCCGCATCGCAGACCACAGACTCGACCGGACAACCTTGGTCAATAAGACGATTGCGGCCGCGGGTCAGCATCTCGCTGTTGATATCGCTCATCACGACACGGCCCTGAGGGCCGACACGCCTGGCAAACGCCAAGGCCAGGTCTCCGGTGCCGCTGGCGACGTCCAGCACATGCTGGCCTGGCCGAACGTTGGCCTGAGAGATCGTCACGGCCTTCCAGACCCGATGCAGCCCCATCGACATCAGGTCATTCATCAGGTCATACCGGGCCGCAACTGAATCAAATACCCGCGCGACCCGTTGGGCTTTTTCGCCCGTCGGGACCTGCTCAAAGCCGAAGTGGGTGGTGTTTTGGTCCATCAGCCGATTCTAGTGGCTACCGCAGCCTCCGGATCCACAGCCCGGCTTTCCACAGCCGCCCCCGGTATCGGCTGAAAGGGCTGCAAAGTCAGGCTCGCGGGAGGCCCCTGCGATCTTTAGACGGGCCAGATAGTCCGCCCAGAGGGCCTCCTGGTTTTCTCCAAGCCAGGCGATGTAATCCCAGCTGAAAATTCCGGATTCGTGGCCATCACTGAATTTAGGCTTCACGGCATAGTGGCCCACCGGCTCAAGCGCCTCAATGATGACGTGCATCTTGCCCACCTGCAGGGTCTCTTGGCCAGGCCCGTGGCCCATCACCTCGGCCGATGGCGAGTAGACCCGCATCAGCTCGAACGGGATACGGTGGGTCTTTCCGCCCTCGTAGCCGACCTCCAGCAGCCTGGAATTGACGTGGACGGTTAGGCTTGAAGGCGGGGCTGTCGATACAGTTTCTTGGCGCATAGCTTGTGTCACTAAATTGTCAAAAATCAGGTTTAGGATCTTGTGATCCGGACAGAAAGGATCGCAGAAAATTAGGTCAAGCACACTGCCAATCTCTACGGATTTCTCCCTCCCCCGCCCGCCAAATGCCTTCGACAATTCTTATCGTTGAGGACGAACCGGCGATTGCTGAGCTTTTAGCGATCAATCTGGAATTTGCCGGCCACCGGGCCGTTCGGGCCGCTGATGCAGAGGAGGCGATTCGACTGATCCAGCATGAACTGCCTGACCTGATTTTATTGGACTGGATGCTGCCTGGGATTGCGGGTGTGCGCCTGGCGGAAAAGCTCCGCGCCGATGAACGCACGCGTGAGATACCGATCATTATGCTGACCGCCCGTAGTGACGAGATCGATAAGGTTCAGGGCCTAGAAACCGGTGCCGATGACTACATTACCAAGCCATTTTCTCCGAAGGAATTAATGGCCCGCATCAAGGCGGTCATGCGCCGAAGGGCGCCACAACTCACCGATGACATTATCAACCGCGGTGGTCTAAAGCTTGATCCAGCGACTCATCGACTCTGGGCAACACAAAATACTAGCGAGGTGGCCCTTGATCTTGGGCCCACTGAATTTCGGCTGCTGCATTTCTTTATGACACACCCCGAGCGGGTACACAGCCGCAGCTATCTTTTGGATCAGGTCTGGGGTGACCATGTCTATGTCGAAGAGCGAACGGTCGATGTTCATATTCGACGGCTGCGTAAAGCCTTAGAGCCGACGGGCCACGACGCACTGATCGAAACGGTCCGAGGAAGCGGCTACCGGTTTAGCGCGCGATAATCAGCCCCATGGCTGGTTTTTGGATCCGTATTGTGCTGTCCATGCTCGCGATTGCGGGCGTAGGCTGGCTATTTGCCGCAATTGGCGAGGCCCGCTCGGGCTGGATCGCAGTCGTGCTTCTGCTCGGCGGATGGGTGGTGTACCACTTATTTTATTTGCAAAAGGCTATGGCCTGGCTTGAAGACTTCCAGCTGGATCGGGTGCCCCATGGATCGGGTGCATGGGAGTCGCTTTACGCAAAAATCTATCGGCTAGCGAAATCCAGTGAGCGGCAGCGGCAGCAGCTCACCGAAACGCTGAGGGATTTTCGCAGCGCCACCGAGGCCATGCCCGATGGGGTCGTCACGCTTGATGAGGACAACCAGATTCTTTATGCCAACGAGCAGGCTGAGGATCAGCTGGGCATCAGCACCGAAAAAGATGCGGGCCGCAACTTGATCAACATTGTTCGCCATCCGGAGTTTGTCAGCTACCTCAATAGCGGATCGTGGGATAAATCCGTTGTGATTCGCGGCATTCGAAGCTCGAATCGGGTACTACAAGTCCAGCTCATCCCCTACGGCACACGCCAGCGTCTGCTCATGACCCGTGACATCACGCAGATTGATCGACTGGAGACCACCCGACGGGACTTTGTCGCCAATGTGTCGCACGAACTCAAGACCCCACTGACTGTACTCAATGGTTTCCTGGAGACCCTGCGCGACCTCCCCTTGCGCGAAGAACAAAAAAACCAATATCTGGGGCTGATGCAGATTCAGGCACAGCGTATGCAGAATATTGTCGAAGATTTGCTGGTGCTGTCTAAACTCGAGTCAACGACCTCGGCGACCCAAGAGGATCCGATCGCGGTGTCGGCACTGATTGAGCGGCTCGGCAATGATGCAAAAAGTCTTAGCCGAGGCCAGCACCAGATTCACTGCCACTGCAATGCAGATTCAATCCTGATCGGGGCAGAGGATGAGCTCAGCAGCGCCTTCGCAAATCTAGTGAGTAATGCCGTGCGCTATACGCCTGCCGGAGAGTCCATCACGATTCAGTGGGTCCTTGAGCCGGATGGATCAGGAAGCTTCTCGGTGGCTGATACCGGCCCAGGGATTGAATCTCAGCACCTGCCACGACTGACCGAGCGGTTTTACCGCGTCGATCGAAGCCGATCGCGGGAGACGGGCGGCACCGGCTTAGGCTTAGCGATCGTCAAACATGTGGCAACTCGGCATCAGGCCCAGCTTTTGATTGACTCCGAGGTGGGCAAAGGCAGCCGTTTCACGCTGCTCTTTCCCGAAAAACGCGTCAGACCAGCACCCGCTCAATACCTCCCCGATTCGCATCGGTGACATAACGCGTTAGCCAGTCTTGGCCCAACACATGGCGGGCGATCTCGACCACGATGTAATCGGCCTCGACCGATACGTCCTCTGAGTAGCGCGATAGGCCCTGCAGGCAGGATGGGCAGGCTGTGAGAATCTTGACCTCAGAGGCGGATGAGGCCTCACGCAGGGCCTGCGTACCTTTGCGCATTTCCTCCTCTTTTCGAAAACGCACTTGGGTCGAGATGTCCGGGCGGGTCACGGCCAGGGTGCCCGACTCGCCACAGCAGCGGTCGTTCTTTTCAACTTTGCCGTTGAGATCACTGTTCATCAGCGTGTTGACGACCTTTAGCGGCTGGTGCTGCTTCATGGGACTGTGGCAGGGGTCGTGATACATGTAACGTACGCCGGTTACCTCGCTTAAGCGGACGCCTTTTTCCATTAGAAATTCGTGGATATCGACAATACGGCAGCCCGGAAAAATCTTTTCAAATTCATAGCCTGCGAGCTGGTCGTAGCAGGTACCGCAAGACACCACCACGGTTTTGATATCCAGATAATTTAAGGTGTTGGCGACACGATGAAAAAGCACTCGGTTATCCGTGATGATTCTCTCGGCTTTGTCGAACTGGCCCGCGCCCCGCTGCGGGTAACCACAGCAGAGATAGCCCGGGGGTAGCACAGTCTGAACACCGACATGCCACAGCATGGCCTGGGTGGCCAGGCCCACTTGCGAGAAGAGCCGCTCCGAGCCACAGCCTGGAAAATAAAACACCGCCTCGCTTTCACTGGTGGTTGCGCTGGGATTGCGAATGATCGGCACAAATGCAGGGTCTTCAATATCGAGTAGCGCCCGGGCGGTCTTTTTTGGCAGATTGCCGGGCATTTTTTTATTTACAAAGTGAATGACCTGCTCACGAATTGCCGGCTTTCCGACGGTTGCCGGGGGCCTCGCGGTCTGCGTCTTGGCAAGACGCTTTAGCAAATCATGGGCGACCCTCTGGGCCTTATAGCCCCAGTCCATCATGATCTTTCTGAGAATCGCGATGGTCTGCGGATTGGTCGCATTGAGAAATAACATCGATGCGGCTGCACCCGGGTTGAATTTCTTCTTGCCCATTTTGCGCAGCAGATTGCGCATATTCATCGAGACCTCGCCAAAGTCGATATCGACCGGGCAGGGGGTTAGGCATTTATGGCAGACCGTACAGTGATCGGCGACATCCGAGAATTCTTCCCAATGCTTAATCGAAATACCTCGGCGTGTCTGCTCCTCGTAAAGAAAAGCCTCGATCAAAAGAGAGGTCGCAAGGATTTTATTGCGTGGCGAATACAGCAGATTCGCGCGCGGCACATGGGTTGCACAGACCGGTTTACACTTGCCACAGCGCAGACAGTTTGCAAATGAATCGGCAATCGACCCGATATCCGACTGCTGCATAATCAAGCTCTCAGCGCCCATCAGCCCAAAAGAGGGCGTATACGCATTGTCAAGATTGCCGCCGCGCAGCAGTTTTCCAGCATTAAAGTGCTGATCTGGGTCTACTTTATTTTTGTAAGCATGAAATGCATCGAGTTCAGCATCAGAGAGAAACTCCATCTTGGTGATTCCGATGCCATGCTCGCCCGAGATCACGCCATCCAATGACTTCGCAATCTCCATAATGCGTGCCACGGCCCGATGGGCCTCTTGCAGCATGTCGTAGTCATCTGAATTTACCGGTATGTTGGTGTGTACATTGCCATCGCCCGCATGCATATGCAGGGCGACAAAGACACGCGATCTGAGTACCTCTTGATGGGTAGCGTCAATCTTTTCGACAATCGCAACAAAGGCGCCGCCGCCGAAAATTCCCCGGAGTGGCTCTCGTAGCTCGCGTTTCCAGGAGATCCGCACGAGATGGTCTTGGATGAGTTCAACGATCTGCGCACCCGGCTGGCGGGCCAAGCGCTCGACAATCAGCGTTTCATGAATGTCAATTCCCAGCGCCCGCAGTTTCTCGCCCAGCCCTGCAACGTCATCGTACAGATGGGAGAGCAGAAATGACCAACGCTGCGTGATGCGATCCAAAAGACTTGCGGCAAGTGCCAGACGACGCCCCAGATCTTCATGAAGCGTCTGCTCGGGAGTGAGATCAGTCTGGTGCAGGTGGGCGGCCGGCCACTGGCTTGCGAGAAGCTCCCGGCAGGCGGCGACGAACTTTAACTTGTTGCCGATAGAAAGCTCGATGTTAATGTGCTCAATCGCATTGGTGTATTCGCCCATACGATCTAGCGGAATCACAACATCTTCATTGATCTTAAACGCATTGGTGTGCCTTGCAATCGCTGCCGTGCGTGCCCGCTCCGCCCAGAAGGCCTTGCGGGCCTCAGGAGAAACAGCAACAAAGCCCTCTCCGGCATGGCCATTGGCCAGCCGAATCACCTCCGAGGCTGCTCGGGCAACCGCCTGATCATCGTCACCAACGATATCGCCGATCAGCACCATCTTCGGCAACGACCCACGCTTACTCTTGGTGCTATAGCCTACAGCACGCAGGTAGCGCTCATCCAGATGCTCAAGGCCTGCCAATAAAGCGCCGCCGGGTCGGCGGTCAAGGTGATCCTTGATTTCAACAATCGAGGGCACGGCCTGCTGGGCATTACCGAAAAACTCCAGGCAGACAGTACGGATGTGGTTGGGCATGCGATGTAAGACCCAACGGCTGCTTGTAATTAAGCCATCACAGCCTTCTTTTTGAATTCCAGGAAGGCCGCCCAAGACCTTATCGGTCACATCTTTGCCCAGGCCAAGACGACGAAAGCGCCAGCCCTCGAGCTTTAATAACTCCTTGCGAAAAGGCTCACCCCGCATCATCCCAACTGCGCCTGATGGCGCAACCTTCGCTTCATACTGTTCGGGCCGATACCAGGCGAGCTCAAATTCGGCCCACTCCGCATCATGAATCTTGCCAAGATTGTGATGAAGACGGGTGATCTCAAGCCAATTGCCTTGTGGGTCCACCATGCGCCACCAGGCGAGGTTATCGATCGCTGTTCCCCACAGCACTGCTTTTTTACCGCCGGCATTCATTGCAATATTGCCGCCAATGCATGATGCATCAGCAGAGGTGGGATCTACTGCAAATACGAGTCCTGCAGCATCAGCAGCATCAGACACTCGGCGTGTCACTACACCCGCTCCGCTAAAGATTGTTGCAACCGGCTCCGCCAGGCCAGGCAGCCGCAGCCGCTCAACTGCACCGAGGGTTTCCAGTTTTTCGGTATTGATCACTGCCGAGCGGGCAGTCAGCGGCACTGCACCGCCGGTATAGCCTGTGCCGCCCCCGCGTGGAATGATGGTCAGGCCCGCCTGAATGCACCCACTAACCAATGCAGGAATCTCCTGCTCGGAGTCTGGTGTGAGCACGACAAAGGGATATTCCACGCGCCAATCGGTTGCATCAGTGACATGAGAGACTCGTGATAACCCATCGAACTTGATGTTGTCCGTTGCAGTGACACGGCCTAGAATTTTTTTGACTCGACGACGTAGCTTTGCGGTCTCGTCAAATCCCGAATCAAAGAGGGCCACCGCCTGCCTTGCCAACTCAAGCAGGCGGGCGACTTTCTGATCTCGTGAGCCGGTCGAAAACGGCGATGACAGCAACGCAGGATCCAAAGCATCCTGCTGGCGCCGCCGATCAATCTCAGCAAGCCGATGATGCAAGGCCTCGATCAGCTGCTGACGACGCTTTGGATTGTCAAGCAAATCATCTTGCAGGTACGGATTGCGACTGACTGCCCAGATATCCCCCATGATTTCATAAAGCATGCGGGCCGAACGTCCGGTCTTGCGCTCGCCCCGCAATTCGGAAATCAACGCCCAGCCCTCTGCGCCCAGAACTCGAATCACGATCTCGCGATCCGAAAACGAGGTGTAGTTGTAGGGAATCTCGCGCAGGCGTGCCGGATTTCGGCCCGGATCGGCCTGATCCAGGCGGGCCAGCAGCATCGGGTTTAACGGGGCATTCATGAGGGGGAAAAGTGTATCGGAATGGATCGTTTTCAGGCCCCATTGTCGCCCGAATCAACATCACCAGCGGCGCGTGAACGCGGCCTCGGTGTAGGGCTTTGGGCAAATTGGGTTATAAAACGGACATGGGATCCGATTACCTGAGAAGAATACTGACTGCCCGGGTCTACGATGTTGCCCAGGAAACGCCGCTTGAGGCCGCCAAGGGCCTGAGTCAGAGGCTTGCCAATCGCATCCTGCTCAAACGCGAGGACATGCAGCCGGTGTTCTCGTTCAAGTTGCGCGGGGCATACAACAAAATGGCGCACTTAAGCCCTGACCAGCTGGCCAAGGGCGTGATCGCCGCGTCGGCAGGTAATCATGCCCAGGGGGTCGCACTGTCGGCGCGTCGCATGCGGTGCCGGGCCGTGATCGTCATGCCGGTCACAACGCCAGCGGTAAAAATCGATGCGGTTCAGGCCTTGGGCGGTGAAGTGGTTTTGCAGGGCGACTCCTACTCCGATGCCTATACGCATGCCCTGAAGCTGCAGCAGTCACAGGGGCTGACCTTTGTGCACCCCTTTGATGATCCAGATGTGATTGC
>JBILVT010000019.1:0-22372 GCA_044370275.1 Burkholderiaceae bacterium
GTCATGATCGAATAAAACGTCACGATGATCGTGAAAATCAATACGGTCATTCGCAGTGACCAGAGGAACTGCTGATCATTCATGCGGGGTGCAAAGCCCTTTAACACGTTTTCAGCAAAAGTCACGGAAGGCGCCAAGAGCGTGCCCGAGGCGGTACTCATGATTACCGAGATCAGCGCTCCAAAGAAAATCACCTGTAGCCAGAAAGGCATATGGCCCATGATCAGCGAGGGCAGAATCATCTGTGAGTCTTCTTCAAGAAACTTTTTAACCATTTCTGGATCGATAATGGTCGCGGTGTACGCCAAAAATAGCGGCACTGCGGCAAAAAAGAAGTAACTCAGGCCGCCAAGAGTCGTGCCCCATACGGCAACCGTCTCATTTTTTGATGAATTCACGCGCTGGAAAACATCTTGCTGGGGAATTGATCCGAGGGCCATTGTGACCAGTGCTGCGACCCAGCCGAGAATTTCAATTCCATCCATGCTCGGGAGCCACTCAAATTTCCCCTCTGCGGCGGCTTTTGCAAAGACCTGGGCGATACCACCCGCCTGGTCAGCCGCATTCTGAGTGACCAAAAGCAGTCCAATCACGATCACAATCATCTGCACAAACGTCGTGAGTGCTACCGACCACATGCCGCCGAAGATGGTGTAGACCAGCACTACAGCGGCGCCAATCAGCATGCCCTGGGTCTGAGAGATCACATCTTCCGACAGCACATTAAAGACTAGTCCGAGGGCAGTGATTTGCGCTGATACCCACCCTAGATATGAGATGACGATGCAGATGGACAAAATCAGCTCGGTCTGACGGTTATAGCGAATACGAAAGTAGTCGCCCAGAGTCAGTAGATTCATTTTGTAGAGTGGCCGGGCAAATACCAAGCCAAACAGCACCAGGCATAGCGATGCCCCGAGCGGATCCGAAATCAGACCGCGCGCGCCTTCTTCAAGAAAGGTGGCAGAAATGCCCAGTACGGTCTCTGCACCAAACCAGGTCGCGAATACCATTGCCAGTACGACGGCCATTGGCAGATTACGCCCGGCGGTCACGTAGTCGCGTGCGTTGTGGACTTTAGTGGCGCCATATAAACCGATAGCAATCGATATGAGCAGATAAGCGATGACCAAACCGAGCAGCATGGAGACCTCCTTTCGGCAGCAAGCGGGAATGCAGGAAAGACCCGATTATAGGAGGGGGTGCTAGGCCTTTTGGTTTAGAAAAAGAGCGGGGTTCCACCAAGTTCGAGCCCTAAAACAGCGAGCACGGCAAGCAGTAATCCGGCCAAGATCCAAATCGCCCGGCGCAGCCGCTGCTGTTCGGCGGCGAGCTCGCGCAATCGGATCTGGATGTCGCCATGGCCACACTGTGCCGCCTGAGCGAGCGCCTGATGGACAAGCCGTGGCAGCTGAGGCAGGGTCTGGGCCCAGCGTTCGGATTCTTTTTGCAGATTTTTTCTGAGCGCCCGAAAGCCAATCTGTTCCTGCATCCAGCGTTCCAGAAATGGCATTGCGGTCTTCCAGAGGTCGAGATCGGGGTCCAGCTGCCGGCCGAGGCCCTCTACATTGAGCAGTGTTTTTTGTAGCAAGGTCAGCTGCGGCTGGATCACGACATTAAAGCGGCGCGAGACCTGAAAAAGCCGAACCAGTACCTGGCCCAGAGAAATCTCTTTTAACGGCCGGTCAAAAAAAGGTTCACAGACCCCGCGGATTGCAATTTCAAGCGCATCAACCCGACTCTCGGCAGGCACCCAGCCGGATTCGACATGCAGCTCCGCTACGCGCCGGTAGTTACGGCGAAAAAAAGCGAGAAAATTTTGTGCGAGATAGTTTTTATCGACCTCAGACAGCGTGCCCACAATGCCGAAGTCCAGCGCAATATATTTTCCAAAGTGCGGCCCCCGATCGGCCACCAGAATATTTCCCGGGTGCATATCGGCATGAAAGTAGCCATCACGAAATACCTGGGTGAAAAAAATCTCTACGCCATGCCGTGAGAGCTGCTTTAAATCAATGCCCTTGGCCTTGAGCTCCTCAAAGCGATTAATTGGGATGCCATAGATACGCTCCATGACAATCACATCTGGCCGACAGAGATCCCAAATCATCTCTGGAATTTTTAAAAGTCCTGAGTCGGCGAAATTGCGACGCAGCTGGCTTGCATTGGCAGCCTCACGAACAAGATCAAGCTCGTCATGCAGATAGCCATCGAACTCTTCGACGTTTTCAACGGGCTTTAGCCGCCGGCCATCGCTAGAGAATCGCGCAACAAATCGTGCAATCAGTTTTAGCCAGGCCAGGTCCTGCTCAATAATTTTCAGCATGCCAGGCCGCAATACCTTGACGGCGACTTCGCGGCCATCGATGAGCCGGCCAAGATGGACCTGTGCGATCGATGCGCTGGCAATCGGGGTGCGGTCGAATTCGGAAAACAGGGCAGAGATGGATTTTCCGAACGCGCGCTCAATCGTGGCGACTGCAAGATCTGAGTCAAAAGGCGGTACCTGATCCTGAAGTTTGGCCAGTTCATCTGCGATGTCCTCTGCTAAGACATCGCGTCGGGTTGAGAGCACCTGGCCGAACTTCACAAAGATTGGTCCGAGCTCCTCCAGTGCCAGCCGCAGCCGAACGCCACGTGGTGTGGTGATGGTGCGGCCGATGCGCGAGAGCTTTAAAACAGTAGTGAGCAGCCGGGAGTCAAAGGTTCGGGCAGCCCCATCCAGCGCGAGCTGATCTAGGCCATGACGGAGAAAAACACGAACAATTGCGAGAAGTCGAAATAACGAGCGCATGATCCGGGTCTAGCAGTTCGGATCAAAAGCCCGATCACCATCTGGATTCGGAATAGAGTCTGGGCGGATATTCTTGAAATCGTGGCGGCGGGGATCCAGCAGATGCGAGGGCGTCACATTGCCCAAGGCCTGAAACATGGTGGCGGTGCGGCCGGGAGTCTGACGATCCCATTCCTGCAGCATGCGTTTGATTTGTTGGCGCTGAAGGTTTTCTTGCGAACCACACAAATCACAGGGGATGATTGGAAATTCCTGTAGCTCGGCCCAGCGCTGCAAATCGGATTCTTCGCAATACGCTAGCGGTCGAATCACCACATGCCGGCCATCATCTGACACCAGTTTCGGCGGCATCGACTTTAGGCGTCCACCGAAAAAAAGATTTAAGAAAAATGTCTGCAGGATGTCATCACGATGGTGGCCTAAAGCAATCTTGGTTGCACCCAGCTCTGAGGCCAGACGATAGATGATTCCGCGCCGCAGGCGTGAGCACAATGAGCACATGGTTTTGCCCTCCGGGATCACACGTTTCACAATTGAATAGGTATCTTGGGCCTCAATGTGAAACTTAACACCGCGCTGGCGGAGGTAGTCGGGCAGCGTGTCTTTGGGGAAGCCGGGGTGTCCTTGGTCCAGATTGACCGCAATCAATTCAAAAGTGATCGGCGCGCGGGCCTGCAGACTTAAAAGAATATCCAATAGGCCATAACTGTCTTTGCCACCTGACATACACACCATGACCCGATCGCCGGCTTCAATCATGTTGAAATCGATAATGGCCTGGCCGGTGAGCCGGTGCAGGCGCTTTGAGAGTTTGTTGGCCTCGAAGGCTGCTTTATCGTGATGTCCCATAACGGCTAGCCCCAGCGAAAGACTTCGATGCCCACTGTTCTGCAATCCGGATAAACATCGGGCTTCTGGCTTTCGGCCCGAACCGCGCGCACGCCTGGTGTTTTAAGGCAGAGTTCACAGATCTGATCGAGCAGCGTCTCTTGGAGATTAAAGTGTCGCGACTGGGCAAGGGTTTTCACGCCGAGCCGGACAAAGTCATAGTCAATGACATCCTTCACTTCGTCATGGGCTGAGGTGCTGGCGCTTATTGGAACAAAGAGGTCAATGCTGATCAGGACGCGCTGGGGGGCTTTTTTTTCAAAGTCATGAAAGCCAATCGATGCGTCGATCGAGAGATCGTGCAGAAAAATTCTCCTGCAGTCTGAGAGTCGTGGGTCAAGCAGCATCATCATGATCGAATCATCATCATGACATCCCGCGGCAGCGGACTGAGATGCTGGCCGCCATCGACCAGCAGCATGGTACCGGTCACTGCCCGCGCTTGCGCCAGCCAGACCACTGCATCGGCAATCTCGCCAGGCCGGCTAGAGGCACCCAGCGGTGTCATCGAATGGGCCTTTTGAAACTCTGCCTCGGTCTGGTCGGCAGAAGGCAGCGTAATACCGGGTGCAATCGCTACAACCCGCAGCACAGGTGCTAGTGCGGCCGCGCATAGTCGTGTGGCTTCGAGTAGCGCTGCTTTGGAGAGCGTATAGGAAAAAAAATCAGGATTCGGGTTCAAGAGCTTTTGATCAAGAAGATGGATGACAACGCCCGCAGGGTCTTGGCCGTGTTGATGGCCTAGTGCGAGAAACTGATGCAGGTGGCGGGTCAGCAGCACAGGTGCAATGAGATTGGTCTGGGTATGGGACTCAAGAAGTGCTGCACTCACAGTCTCGGGCCGATCAAACTCAAACTGCGAGGCGTTATTGATAATGCAAGATAGCCGCGGGAAGCGCCCGATGACGCGATCAAAGAGCTGCTCGATGGCCTGGGCTGACGCGAGATCAGATTGAAAACAGGCGGCCGCTCGGTCCTGCTGCGTCAGGGCATTGGCCAGATCCTCGGCCGCTGATCGGGAGTGTTGGTAATGAATGGCGACATCCCAGCCAGCAGCCGACATTGACTGCGCGATGGTTGCACCCAATCGGATTGCAGCACCCGTGATCAGGCAGGCAGGCCGCGCGGCGGATGCGGAGGGATTGCTGGGCTGAGCTGCTGGCATGGCCTGAAGTTTAGCTTTGATACCCTGAAGGACATGGATGAGCTGTCGTTACGGATTCGCACCCAGATTGAGCAGGCAGGCGGCTGGATTGGATTTGATGAATTCATGCATCTGGCCCTGTATACCCCACGGCTCGGCTACTACTGCGGCGGAGGGGAGCCTTTTTCGTCAGAAAAATCATTGGCGGGCGGGGATTTCATCACCGCGCCAATGCTTGGCCCCTGGCTGGCCAAGGCCATTTGGTCCTGGGCCCAGCCGCTTCGGCAGGCGCTCGGCCAATCGGGTGGTAAGACGTCTGCCTTGCGCATTCGCGAGTTTGGCGGCGGGCGGGGTGATTTAGCAGCCGGCCTTCGAGAGGCCGCCCAGGCAGGTGAGATCGCGCTTGAAATGATTGAGCCCAGCGCCGATTTGCGGCACCAACAGCAGCAGCGGATGTCCGGGGATCACCAGATTCAATGGCAAAAAAGCCCGATAGCTGGATTCTCGGGCCTGATTTTGGCCAACGAGGTCTTAGATGCCATGCCCGTGAAATGTTTTGAGTGGGCAGGCGGGGATCGGGTGTTGGAGTGGGGGGTCAGTCTTGATTCAGACGCGCTGGCTGCTTCAGCGCACCGATCGGGCTTTTGCTGGTCCAGTCGTCCCGCAGGGCCGATGCTTCAGCAGGCGGTAATGCAGCGGCAGTCATCTGCCGTGCAGCGTGGCCTGCCCTGGGACCCGGGCTATCGTGGTGAGTGGGCGCCTTGGACTGGCCCATGGCTGCGTTCTTTATTCGACGCTCTTGATAGCGGCGCAGTCTTACTGCTGGATTATGGATTCGGACGCGCTGAGCTGGATCAGCCAGGCCGATCGGATGGTTCGCTTTGCGCCCACTGGCGCCATCAGCGAATCGATGCGCGTGATGCGCTCCTCATGCGCATCGGCCAGCAGGATCTAACGGCCCATGTTGATTTCACACAGGTCACAGCAGAGGCCCAGGCTGCCGGCTTTCAGGTGAGTGGCTTTGTTAGTCAGGGCCGCTTTTTGTTGAATTGCAAAATTCTGGAGATCCTTGAGTCCACGCTGCAGACTGTGACGCAGGCGGACCAGCGAGCACAACTACTCCAGCAGCTTCAGATGCTGGTCTCGGAGTCGGAGATGGGCGAGGTATTTAAAGTCTTATTGCTGACCAAAGGACTTCAGGACGAGGCCCTTGCATCCTTAATCACGCCCGCTTTCACCGAGGGCGATCGGTTGGCCAGCGTTCTGCCTGCCTAAATACGAAGGATTAGGGAATGAACCGTAAATCAGGATGGGATCGCAACACATCGAGCCTTGCCTGATGGGCAGCATCTGCAACGGAGGCCCCCGCCTGCTGTGCCTGACGAACTGCATGCGCAATTTGTTGGTGGGCGGTCTCTTGGCAAAGATGCTTTGCGTAAGCCCTGAGGCGATTGATCTGCTGGCTGGAGAGAACGCCCATGATGCGCATACAGTCTAAAAGCTGTTGAAACCGCTCTGGCCGGCGTTGCACATCAGCGCGCGTGAGCCACTCTAAAAGCACGGCAAGCGCATTTATATCCTTGGGGGAAACAAGTGAATCAAGATGATCAGGCTGTGAAAGTTGTCGCTGCAAAAGCTCGGCCAACTCGAGGCAGGCCCGCGGCGCCTTAAAGAGCCCAAGCGGAAGCTTATCTCCCCCTGCATTAAACATTAGTAGCCCGAAGCGGCACTCTAAGGCTACAGATTCTTTTGCTGCCTGATCGATCTGCTGCTGCATGGATGCGGTTGGGGCGGGAAGCTTCTCTGCAAGGACCCTCCATGCGCCGGTTGTCACCAGAACATCAAGCATTCGTGAGGGCTGTGACTCCATGAGTCCCTTTGCGATCTCCTGCCAGACACGCTCAGGGACGAGGGCCTGGGCCTCATGCCGCAAAACGATCTCTTTGCAAAGCGCCAAGGTAGATTCTGAAATTGAGAAGTGAGGCCAGCGTGCTGCAAATCGGGCCAGGCGTAAAAGCCGAACGGGATCTTCAGAAAATGCTGGTCCAACATGACGTAAGCAGTGCGCCTCTAGATCTTGCAGTCCGCCGCACGGATCAATAATGTTGCCCTCACGACTTAGGGCGATTGCATTAATTGTCAAGTCGCGGCGCATCAGGTCTTGCGTTAGGGTCACAGAGGGATCTGCCTGAAAGCTGAATCCTTTATAGCCGCTCGCAGTCTTGCGTTCGGTGCGGGCCAGCGCGAATTCCTCGTGCGTGATCGGATGCAGAAATACGGGAAAGTCTTGCCCTACTGGAGTGAATCCGGCGTTGTGCATCGCCTCGGGAGTGCCGCCAACGACAACATAGTCACGGTCGCTATCCGGCAGTTCGAGTAGCGCATCACGTACCGCGCCACCTACGCAAAAAATCTCAATCGATGCCGGCAGTTTCGCTCGAATGGGATCGGCCTGATGCAGGGCGTCCACCAGGGGCCTGAGGCGATCTTGGACATCCTTTCGCAGTCTGGGCCCCTCAGGTTTTTGCGCGTCGATCTGCCAACCGGGCGCGTGGCGTTTCCTTGCCCAGATAAGTTGGCACAACGGAATGTATGGATTGCGGGCTGGAGATACCCAGCTCGGCCGCCATTGGGCCATTGCCCACATTGGGAACACTGGCCGATGCCAGGTTGTCGCGTGACATCAGAGGCTTGCCAGGCAGGTTTTCCATAATCCAGGCCTGCACCCATGCAGCACCATCAGGAAGCGGAATAATCGGCCGCGGGCATCCGGCATATACGCCTGCCCAGTGCACAAGCTCATACAGTGTTAAAACTTCAGGCCCAACACACTCATAGTGCTTTCCTGCTGTCGCTGGATGATCCAGGCAGTTGGCAATCGCCATCGCTAGATCTGTTACCGCAATCGGCTGAAAGCGGGCATGCGGTGTTGCCAGAGGAATGATCGGCAATACCTTCTGCATTCGGCCAAAGAGATTCATAAATTGATCTTCAGCACCGAACACGACCGAGGGCCGAACAATGGTGAGCTCGAGTGACTGATTTGCGCGCAGGGCTGCCTCGCCTGCCGCCTTTGATCGCAAATACATCGAGGGCGCCTGATCAGAGGCGCCCAGGGCGCTGA
Source organism: Burkholderiaceae bacterium (assembly GCA_044370275.1). GTDB lineage: Bacteria > Pseudomonadota > Gammaproteobacteria > Burkholderiales > Burkholderiaceae_A > Lacustribacter. The sequence continues at coordinate 7,951 of JBILVT010000019.1, forward strand.
CATGAATCAGTCGCGAGATTTTTCTTCGATTCATGCACCGCGCGATCCGGGCAGGAAGCTTGACATGGGCCGCATCAAAATCGGGTCCCCAAGGTCTTCCAGTCTTACTGTGGAGCACGCCGACCAGATTGATGACTGCATCTGCATTTTCGAAGGCCTCATACAGTGAGGCCTCCTCGTTGGGGTTGGCCTCAACGATCTCAATGCGAGGAAGCGGCCAGAGCGCCCGGGCCCGTTCTCGCTTGCGGGTGATGATGCGTACGGACTTGTTGCGCGAGATGAGCGTGGCTGCAAGGGCCCGGCCGATGAAGCCGGCGCCACCAACAATCACAACATCAGCGTGTAAAAGCGACATGAGAGGACCTTCACTGAAAAGGAGGCGTGGCGGCTAGGATGATTCTGCCGGCGCCACATCCCCGAGCAGTCGCCGAAGCGAGGGAACCGATCCGCCATTATGAACCGCGTGATACAGCACTGCATTGGCCAGCACCCGCTTCACGTAGTCACGGGTTTCGGCAAAGGGGATCGATTCTGCAAAGGCGGCCCCATCGATGCGCCGCGGCAGGGCGGCCCGCCAATTAACGGCCCGTGAGGGGCCCGCGTTGTAGGCCGCAGATGCCAGCAGTGCTGAGCCGCCAAAGCGGTCTTGTAACTGGCGCATATAGGTAGTCCCCAGTTTCACATTAAGCTCAACATCTGCCAGCATCAGAGGCCGCGCGTTGCCGAGCCCAACTTCTTTGGCCAGCATTTTTCCGGTGGCAGGCATGATCTGCATCAGCCCTGTGGCACCTACCGACGACTTAATGTCCGGTATGAATCGCGACTCCTGCCGAATTAGGCCAAGTACCCACCAGGGATCAAGCGACCGTTGTTGAGCAGCAGAAAGCACCTTGTCTTTAAACGGCGTCGGATAGCGTAGTGAAAAATCATGCTCTTGCTGAGTCCGATCGGCCGCGGCAATCATGCGATCGTAAAAGCCCGCCTTGCGGGCATGCTCTGCTGCTCGAATGAGTTCCGCATCGCTTCGATGCCGCATGGCAGCGCCCCATTCCAGCACCGCCTCGGCCCGCATGCCCGCCCGAACCAGCGCGTAGCTGCGCTGAATTCCAGAATCTCGATCCAGTTTTTTCTGATCTTCTGCGCTTAGCGTGATCTCGGGGCGGGCGGGGAGCCGGACTGAGGCGCCAAGCATCTCTTGGGCAAGCAGCCCATAAAACCCGAAGTCATCGCGCAAGTCGCGCAATATTTCTTCGGCCTCCTGCCGCTGTTGGGTTTGCATTAGCGCCATGGCGCGCCAGTATTGCCATGTTGCTTCGCTGCGCATCGGCAGCCGCATCGCGCTTGTGATTTCCAGCAGCTTTGGCCAAGCGGAGCGTCGGATCGCTTCGCGGGCGGCAGCAGCCAGGGCATCGTCAGGCTGATCGCGCAGGCTTGCCCAGCCTTCGAGCATCATTGGCCAGGCATTGGCGTGGCTTCTGCGCCAGATGGCAGCCCCAACCGCAAAAGCGCCGTAGTCGGCCTGCTCATGGCTAAGGTCTTTTTTATGTTTGAGATAAAGCGGCAGTGAGGCCAGGCTGTCGACCCGAGAGACTTTCAGTACGTGGCCGAGCATCGTCTCAGTTTTTAATGGATCAGCGCCACGGACACTGGTCTCGTGCGATTTCGCGTGAGCGCGCAAGACCTCCATCATGCGGTTGTGACTGGCATCGCTGCCGCTTTGCGCTGCCCAGCGGGCGCGTTGCCGGAGATAGCCAAGCGCGACTTGTTCACTTTTCGCAAGATCAGCAATCAGGGCTAGGCAGGCATCGAGCACTTCTTGGCCGACAGCAAGCGATGCGAATTCGGCCTTGGGTGATGATGGTTCAGAGGTCAGCAAACCGAGTTTCGCCCGGGCGCATTGAATATTTGGACTCGTGACCTGTGCCGGCAGGGTCTCTAAGGCGGCGGCGACTTCTGGCCAGAGATTTTTAGCCACCAGGGCCGCGACCCAGTCGCGTTGCGCATGCTCACGTAGCGGATGCTGAGGATGGCGGGCGAGAAATCCTTGAACATTGGAGCGGATTGTTTTTGCATCCGAGCTTGGAATACCGATTAACAGTTTTAGGCGCCAGTAGTCGGGCCAGGCAGCGAGCAAATGGCCCTGGCTTTTTGCCATGAGCCGATCGAGTTCGGCCAGCTTACCTTTAGAAAACGCCTCTTTCGCCGCGACAATGACTGCCGCAGGGGACTCAGGTTGCGCCGCTGGCTTTGCCCAAAGCGTTGATGGCGCAGCGCAAATCACGAGGAGCATCGCTACGCAACAAAACAAAGGGCTTCCCCTAGGCACTCGGATGGGTTTAGCGTAATTCACAGAGAGTAAATTTAACCTTGAAATGTCAAGAATCCTACTCATGCAGAAAGACCCGCTTCGCCGACGGCTTTTAGAGCAGCGTACGGCCCTCGCCCAGGAGGATCGGCGCGTTGCCGAAAAGGCGATTGCAGATGCCCTCTCTGCCAAGGCAGTAACGCAGGGCTGGTCGCGAATCGCGGTGTTTTTACCTTGGCGGGGCGAGCCGGATCTGATGTCGATGTGGAAGGCCTGGCACGCCCGCGGCATGCAGCTCGCTTTGCCGGTGGTGATGCGTCGGGACGCACCCCTCATCATGCAACTCTGGCAGCCTGGCGCATCGATGGTCAGAGATGTGATGGGCTTACAGGTGCCTGATGGCACCCAGATTCTGGACTGCGATACCTGGCTTGTGCCCTGTGTGGGGATTGATCGTATCGGTGGCCGGCTGGGGGCGGGCGCTGGCTTGTACGATCGAACGATTGCCGCTACGCCCATGCCATGGCCACGTTTAGTGGGGATTTGCTTTGACCATGCCCTACATGACGAAGTGTTTTCCGAGCCGCATGATCTGCGGCTTGATGCCTGCGTGACCGAGTCAGGCTGGCGTGATTTTAAGAGCCGATCAGCTTAAGGTTGCGAAGAATCGCAAGGGTCGGTTCGGCCCGATTCATGGTGTAGAAGTGAAGCCCTGGCACTCCGGCGGTCAGTAGCTGATCGCAAAGATCAGTGATGACCGACTCGCCAAATGCCGCGATAGAAGCCGCGTCATCGCCGAATCCGGCCAGCCGTTGACGAATCCAGCGCGGGATCTCTGCGCCACAGGCATCCGAGAATCGCGCAAGCTGGGAGAAGTTGGTAATCGGCATGATGCCCGGAATAATGGGCACATCAATTCCGAGCTCATACACATCATCGACAAAGCGGAAGTAAGCATCCGAGTTGAAAAAATATTGGGTGATTGCACCATCTGCGCCCGCCCGGATTTTTTCAACAAAAAAGCGTAAGTCGTCTTCAGCGCTTTTCGCCTGCGGGTGAATCTCAGGATAGGCCGCGACTTCAACATGAAATGATGACTGGGTCTGCGATCGAATAAATCGCACCAGATCGCTGGCATGCTGAAACTCGCCGCCCTGGCCGTAGCCAGAGGGCAGGTCTCCACGCAGGGCCACGAGGCGCGAAATCTTCATCTCGGCGTACAGGTCAAGGAGTTCGCGCATCTGCGCAGCGGTAGCGCCGATGCAAGAAATGTGGGGCGCTACCGAGGGAAATATCCCCAGCATCTGGCGAACGGTTTCAAGCGACCCATCGCGGGTCGACCCGCCCGCGCCGTAGGTCACCGACACATAGTCGGGACGCACGGCGCGAAGGTCTTCCGCGGTCGATGCGAGCCGCTGCCGAGCCTCGAGCGTTTTCGGTGGAAAAAACTCAAGGCTCAGGCCTGGCTTTTCTGCCATTGCCTGAGCTCCGATTAGTAGCGGTACGTCTCGGGTTTAAACGGTCCCTCGACGGGCACACCGATGTAGCGGGCCTGGTCGTCGGAGAGCGTTGTGAGTTGTGCACCGAGTTTTTTCAACTGAAGTCGCGCCACTTTCTCATCAAGATGTTTAGGCAGCACATAGACCTTACCGTTTTCGTAGTAGTCCTTATGCGTGAAGAGCTCAATCTGTGCGATGACTTGATTGGCAAATGATGAGCTCATCACATAGCTTGGATGGCCTGTACCGCAGCCCAGGTTCACCAGCCGGCCTTTGGCCAGCAGAATCAAACGCTTGCCATCGGGGAAGATCACATGATCGACTTGGGGCTTGATTTCTTCCCAGCTGCAGCGAGAGAGCGCGGCGACATCAATCTCGTTATCAAAATGGCCGATATTGCAGACGATCGATTGATCCTTCATCTTCGCCATGTGATCGTAGGTGATCACATTTTTGTTTCCGGTGGCCGTTACAAAAATGTCGGCCTTGTCGGCGGCATACTCCATAGTGACGACACGATAGCCTTCCATTGCAGCTTGCAAAGCACAGATGGGATCGACTTCCGTGATCCAGACTTGCGCAGACAGTGCCCGCAGGGCCTGGGCCGAGCCCTTGCCCACATCGCCATAACCACAGACCACTGCGACTTTGCCTGCAATCATGACATCGGTCGCCCGCTTGATGGCATCGACGAGTGACTCGCGGCAGCCATAGAGATTGTCAAATTTGCTCTTGGTAACGGAGTCGTTGACGTTAATCGCCCGAAACGCCAAAGTGCCCTTTGCTGACATTTCTTTCAGGCGATGAACACCAGTGGTTGTTTCTTCGGTCACACCGATGACCGCGCGCAAATTGCGCTCATAGAATTTTGGATCGATTGCAAGCTGCCGCTTAATCGAGTTGAAAAGGCAGATCTCTTCCTCGCTCTTGGGGTTGCTCAGTAGCGAAGGATCCTTGGCGGCATCGGTGCCAAGATGCAGCAGCAGAGTTGCATCGCCGCCGTCATCCAGAATCATGTTGGTCGCCTGACCATCGGCCCACTGAAAAATCTGGTGGGTGTAGTCCCAGTACTCATCCAGTGATTCACCTTTATAGGCATAGACTGGAACGCCCGCAGCTGCAATTGCAGCTGCAGCATGGTCTTGTGTTGAATAAATATTGCAGGAGGCCCAGCGCACTTCCGCACCGAGATCCACTAGGGTCTCAATCAGCACTGCCGTCTGGATCGTCATATGCAGCGATCCCGAGATGCGGGCACCCTTCAGTGGCTTTTTGGCGGCGTATTCGTCGCGAATCGCCATCAGTCCGGGCATTTCGGTTTCGGCGATCTTGATTTCTTTGCGGCCCCAGTTGGCCAGCGAGAGATCGGCCACCTTGTAGTCGGGCTGGCCACTGGAAGTAACAGGTTTTAAAACAGCGCTCATCTCGCGCTCCTTTCATGGGTGTGAAGGGGTTCGCGAGCGCCGTTGCACAGAACCTCAGCCCAAGCCTGGGAGGGCCTTAGATGGCCCCCTCGCAACGCTCCTTGAGCAGGGAGCCGAAGTGTAAATCAAAGCTTCGGCTCCGTCATCTTTTTAAAGGCCGCAGGCCGCCTTTAACGCGGTGGCCTTGTCAGTACGCTCCCAGCTGAACTCAGCCTGTTCACGACCAAAGTGGCCATAGGCAGCCGACTTTTCGTAAATGGGACGCAACAGATCCAGCATCTGGACGATCCCTTTGGGCCGCAAGTCAAACACTTGCTCGACGGCCTGGGCGATTTTTTCATCCGAGACAACGCCGGTACCCTCCGTTGTGACCATGACTGAGGTCGGCCGGGCAACACCGATTGCGTAGCTGACCTGAATCAGGGCCTTTTTCGCAAGCCCAGCGGCGACGATATTTTTGGCAACGTAACGGCCAGCGTAGGCGGCTGAGCGATCCACCTTGGAGGGGTCCTTGCCGGAGAAAGCACCGCCGCCGTGGGGGGCCGCGCCGCCATAGGTGTCGACAATAATTTTTCTGCCAGTCAGACCGCAATCGCCCTGGGGCCCGCCGATGACGAAGCGGCCGGTCGGATTGACGAGGTATTTGATTTCGCCCTTGATCAACTCTTTTGGCAAGACGGGTTTAATAATTTCCTCAATGACCGCTTCGCGTAGTTTTTCCAGGCCAATTTCAGGCGCATGCTGGGTCGACAGCACGACCGTATCGATGCTCTCAGGCTTGCCATCAACATAGCGCAGCGTGATCTGGCTTTTTGCATCAGGACGCAGCCAAGGCAGGCGGCCGTCTCGGCGCAGCATGGACTGACGCTCAACAAGCCGGTGGGCATAGTAAATTGGGGCCGGCATAAAGACCGGTGTCTCATCGCAGGCATAGCCAAACATCAGGCCCTGATCGCCTGCGCCCTGGTCGAGGTTGTTGTCATGGGCCTTATCAACGCCTTGAGCGATATCGGGACTCTGCTTATCGTAGGCCACCAGCACGGCACAGCCTTTGTAATCGATGCCGAAGTCGGTGTTGTCGTAGCCGATGCGCTTTAAGGTGTTACGCGCAACCTGGATGTAATCGACATTGGCTTGGGTTGTGATTTCGCCCGCCAGCACGACCAGACCTGTATTACAAAGGGTCTCAGCGGCAACACGGGAGCGCGGATCCTGGGCCAAGATGGCATCCAAGATGGCGTCTGAAATCTGATCGGCAACCTTATCGGGGTGGCCCTCGGAGACAGACTCCGAAGTGAAATAAAAACTTTTGGACACGATACCTCCTGGGTAATGACTCTCTAACCGCGGCGCTTCAGCGTTTTGGACCCGGCTGCAGTGAGAATCACGGGAGGCAGACGCTTTAGCGGTATTTAGCGGACAACACGTACACTTCGCATTGCCCCTCGCCCCGCAAGTTGTGAATTAAATCGGCGATTCGGAGACTATAAATCAGATGATCTTGCTGTTCAAAATTATGGCCCGCCTGCCGCTGCCACTTCTGCGACTCATGGGCCTGATTTTGGGATGGCTGATGTGGGCGGCCTCACCGCGTTACCGCGAAATGTTCGGCCAGTTTTGGGCACTTGCCGCGGACAGCGGACGGCTCTCGGCAGCCCCGGATGAACTCACTCGGCTCAAGCGACGGTCTATCGGCCAGGCCGGACTGCTCGCGGCCGAGTTGCCAAAGCTCTGGTGTGATCCGCAGAGCACGCTGACAGCGGAGACTCAAGGCTTGCAAGAGGTTCTGCAAGCCGCACAGGCCGGGCGAGGTGTAATTTTGCTGACGCCGCATCTTGGCGCATTCGAACTGGCCGCGCGAGTCTTTGCCTTGCATCACCCGATCGCGGTGCTGTATCGGCCGGCCAAGCAAAGCAGTCTTCGTCGTCTAATGGAGGCCCTCCGTCCCGCTCCCAACTTGACCACGGCGCCCGCCAGTGCGTCCGGGGTGAGGCGTCTCTTGCGGGCACTTCATCAGGGGCACGCAATCGGCATGCTGCCGGACCAAGTGCCCGAGCGCGGCGATGGGGTATGGACCCCTTTTTTTGGTCGGCCTGCTTACACCATGGTCTTGCCCATCCGGCTTGCTCGGACGACCAGGGCGCCGATCTTTTGGGTCCGAGGGATTCGCATCGCCTCGGGATGGAGAGTTGAGTTTGAGCGCTGGGCGTCCGAGCCGAGCATCGAAGAAGGCACGATCGAGCAGGCGGTTTTGGCCATGAATCATGCGCTCGAGGAACAGATTCTTCGGGCTCCCGAGCAGTACCTTTGGCCCTATAACCGGTACAAGACGCCGCGTGGCGTGCCTGCCCAAGAAAAGGCCCCGCGCCCATGATGCGCCTGCTGACTTTGATGGGCCTGTGGTGCGCTCGAGGGCTGGCTTTTTCTCCGGAAATGATTCGCCGGCCAATGGCCGGATTGCTGGGCAGGCTGGCCCATCGATTCGCGCGACAGCGGCGGGCCGTAGCGGAAACGAATCTGCGTTTGTGTTTCCCTGGGTGGACTGATCAGCAGCGGGCATCAGTTGTGCGGCAGCATTTCGACTGCTATGCGCGCGCCTTCATTGAGCGATTTATTGTGTGGTTTGGCAGTGAGGATGCGGTCCGTTCTCTAGTCAAGCTCGAGGGGCTCGAGCACTTTCAGGCCTTGCAAGGCCGACCTGTAATCGTGCTGGCCCCGCATTTTCTCGGTCTGGATGCGGGCGGTCTGCGTTTTCAGCTCGAGCAACGATTTGTGTCGATGTATTCCAATCAGTCCAATCCAGTGCTGAATGCCTGGACGCTGCGGGGCCGCTGCCGATTTAATGATCCCATCATGATTTCTCGGCAGCAGGGAATTGGCACTCTGGCGAGATGGGTGAGGCGAGGCCTGCCGGCCTACTTCCTGCCGGATCTGGATTTTGGATCGAGCGACGCGCTTTTTGTCCCGTTTTTTGGTGTTCCCGCTGCAACCGTGACCAGCGTGGTGCGATTATCACGCTCGCTTGATGCAGTGGTCTTACCGCTGGTTACCAGCATGACAGCGCGCGGTTATGTCGCCCGCTTTTATCCCGGCTGGAAGCATCCTAATGATGATCAGCAAGAGACGCTCGCCCAGGGCGTGGAGCGCATGAATCGTTTTATTGAGCAATCCATTCTTTCGGCGCCCGAGCAGTATCTCTGGACCCACCGCCGATTCAAGAGCCGGCCGCCTGGTGAGCCGCCGGTCTATGGATAATTCAATGCAATGAAGCTGACCTTCACCAAAATGCAGGGCGCAGGCAATGATTTCGTGGTCATTGACGCGACCTCGATTGCGCTGAACTTATCGGCCGAGCAGTGGCGGCAGATTGCTGATCGGCGTTTTGGAATCGGAGCAGATCAGATCCTGCTAGTGCAGCCTGCTGATGGTCCAGATGTCGATTTTGTCTACCGGATTTTCAATGCCGACGGCCAAGAGGTTGAACAGTGTGGCAATGGTGCCCGTTGCTTTGCACGCTTTGTACGAGATCAGGGCCTGACATCGAAGTCCACGATTCGTGTTCGTACCAAGGCGGGTGTGATTTCGCCAACGATTCATGCCGACGGATCGGTCACAGTCGATATGGGCCCACCGGGTTTTGATTTGCAGGAAATCGGATTCGATATCTCGGGCCTTACCCATCAGCGTGAGGGCCAGGCCGATAATTGGCAGATGCAGCCGCCCAATGCCGCACCCTTCTGGATCACAGTTGTTTCAATGGGTAACCCGCATGCAGTGCAGTGGGTTAACCAGCTTAATGCACATCCGGTTGAGCAAGTTGGCGCCTGGTGTGAGTCCCACCCGCGCTTTCGTTATCGTGTCAACGTCGGCTTTGTTGAGCAGTATTCTGCGCAGCAGATCGCGATTCGAGTCTTCGAGCGCGGCGCAGGCGAGACCCTGGCCTGTGGCACCGGTGCCTGTGCGGCCGTCGTCGCGGGAATTGCGCGGGGTCTGCTTGCCCCCGCCGTGCCCATCGAGGTTCAGGCACGAGGCGGCAGACTTAGAATTAGCTGGTCGGGCCAGGCCGCTGATCATGTCATGATGACCGGGCCTGCAGAGCCTGTTTTTGATGGAGTAATGCAACTGTGAATCCCAAAGAGCCGACGCTGGGCGATCCAGCAGCATTAACCGCGGAGCAGGTTATTCAATATCTGAAGTCGCATCCTGATTTTTTTGATCAGGCTCCTCAGTTGCTCTCGGAGATCAATGTGCCCCACCCACAGTCGGGCCAGGCGATCTCTCTTATTGAGCGTCAGGCCTCGGTGCTGCGCGATCGCATTAAATCGATGGAATTAAAGCTTGCGGATCTGCTGCGTCACGGCCAGGAAAATGATGCAATCTCTGCGTCGATGCAGCGCTGGATTCGCGGGCTTTTCCTCCATCCTGATCCGGCGAGCCTGCCGCGTCTGTTGGCAGATTCGATTGGAAAGATTTTTTCGGTGCCGCTGGTGGGCATCGGCCTCTGGCGGCCAGCAGCCCTGCTTGCCGGCCAGGATTGGGTCGTCAGCCCGTCTGCCGATTACGTTGAGCAGATGGATGGGCTTCGGGTTCCAGTCTGCGGCCCAACGAGCCTGTCTGCCGCCGCTCGGCTTCTGCCTGAGGCGGGCCGCGATGCACAGTCGATTGCAGTGCTGCCGCTGCGCGTGGGCGCCGCGCCGCAGGCCTTTGGTGTTTTGGTGTTCGGCTCTCCGGACCCCAGACGATTTGCTCCCGATCTTGGCGTTGCTTTTCTTGAACGCATCAGTGAGATCGCCAGCGCCGCCCTCTCGAAGTGCGTTGAGCACAATGGCCAAGGCCAGTGAGCTGATCGAAACTTTTTTGCGGTCCTTGGCCCACGGCCGTCGCTACTCGGCCCTGACCGTGCAAGGTTATCGTCGTGACCTTGATCGACTTCACAACGCGTTCGCTGATCGCCAGCTGGCTGAAATAAAGCCTACGGATGTGCGCACGGAGGTTGGCCGATGGCGAGCAGAGGGCCTTTCTGCGAAAAGTATTGCGCGACGGCTCTCCGCCTGGAGAACTTTTTTTGATTGGCTAGCACAGCAGCAGCCGATGCCGATGAATCCTGCCAAGTCCGTCCGGCCGCCGCGGGCCGCCAAGCGCCTGCCCAAGGCCCTCTCGGTAGACTGGGCGATGCAGTTCGTTGAAGGAAAGTCAGCAGATCGTCGTACAGATGCCGCACCGGAGGATGCATCGATCGGTGATCGTTTTATGCAGCTACGTGACCGCGCGCTTGCGGAGTTGATGTATTCGAGCGGCCTGCGTTTATCGGAGTTGGTGGGATTGAATTGCCAGCCTGAGGCATCGGTGGCGGCAGGCCGTAATGGCTGGATTGCGCTGGATTGCGCTGAGGCGTTCGTGGTGGGCAAGGGTGGCCGATCCCGCCGTGTCCCGATCGGGGGTCCGGCGCTTGCCGCCTTGCGTGATTGGCTTGCCTTTCGACAGTCACAGGGCGAGCTGCTCGATCATGCTCCCCTGTTTATCAACCGATCTGGCAGCCGGCTCTCGGGCCGAACAGTGCAGCGTCGCTTCGGCCAGCGGGCCAAGGCGCTGGACATGCCCACCGCAGTCCATCCCCATATGCTGCGTCACTCCTTCGCAAGCCATGTGCTGCAGTCCAGTGGCGACCTGCGTGCCGTGCAAGAGTTGTTGGGCCATGCCCAGATTGCGACCACACAGGTCTATACCCATTTGGATTTCCAACGGCTGGCACAGGTTTATGATGCCGCCCATCCCCGGGCTCGGCGAAAAACGGCAGCCCCTTCGAAGACCTAATTTTTGGATCGCGCTATGTCAGCACCCGTTGCAGTTCAGGCCCCAGTGACGATGATTCCCGTCACGATCCTCACCGGATTTCTCGGCGCAGGAAAAACTACGCTCCTAAAGCGCATTCTCAATGAGCCCCACGGTCAGCGGATTGCCGTGATTGAAAATGAATTCGGCCAGGAGAGCATCGACAACGAGCTGCTGTTCGGTGATACCCAAGAGCGGATTGTTGAGATGAATAACGGCTGTATTTGCTGCACGGTCCGCGGTGATTTGATTGAGATGCTTGGCCGGCTTGCCCAGCGTCGCGCAGCGGGTGAGATTCAGTTCGATCGCGTGGTGATCGAGACGACCGGCCTTGCAGAGCCCGGGCCAGTTGCACAAACATTTTTCGTGGACGATGACATTGCTGAGCGGTATATGCTGGATGCGGTGGTGACCCTCGTGGATGCGGTCCATGGGCCTGATCAACTGAGTCAGCATGCCGAGGCGCAGGCGCAAGTGGGATTCGCAGATCGGATTTTGATATCAAAGGCCGACCTCGTTGAGACGGCGGCCGTTGATGCACTCCGCAGCCGACTGACAAAAATGAATGCGCGCGCCAGCATCCGCCAGGCCCACTTTGGCGAGGTCCCCATCTCGGAAATTTTTGATATTCGCGGTTTCAATCTCAACGCAGTGCTTGAGATCGACCCAGAATTTCTTGATACCGAGGCCAGCCATAGCCATATCGATGATGTGCACTCGTTTGTTTTTAAGTCAGACCGGCCATTCGATTCGGGCCGGTTCGAGGGTTTTATGGGCGCGGTTTCTCAGGCCTATGGCCCGCAGCTGCTGCGCTACAAAGGAGTGCTTCATATCAAGGGCAGTGAACATCAAATGGTCTTTCAAGGCGTGCATATGCTGATGGGCGGTGACGTGGGGCGTCCCTGGCAGGCCGGGGAGAAGCGCCAGTCCAAGATGGTGTTTATCGGCAGGAAACTGCCGCGGGATACAATCATTAAAGGTTTAGAGCAGTGCCTGGTCTAAGCCGCTGAAGATCGTTTGTAAGTTCGGGACCGCTGTCGAGTTTGGGGAAGGAAGTCTGAGGGTATGGCCACTGTTACAAGCAAAGTAATTGCCTCTGAGAGAGAGCTGCTCGCGCAGTCAGCAGATGACTACATGAGTCCGGCCCAGCTGGATTTTTTTCGTCGCAAGCTAAAAGCGTTGGAGTCAGAATTACGGGCCAATGCCGGTGAGACCACAGAGCATTTACGCGAGACCGTGCTCGTGCCAGATCCCGCTGATCGCGCAACCATCGAGGAAGAGCACGCTCTGGAGCTGCGCACCCGTGATCGCGAGCGTAAGCTAATTAAAAAAGTCCAACAGGCCCTGATGCGAATTGAGTCTGGTGAGTATGGCTACTGCGAGGAAACGGGCGAGCCCATCGGTTTAAAGCGGCTGCTGGCCCGGCCCACTGCGACCCTCTCCATCGAGGCTCAGCAGCGCCGAGAACTTCGCCAGCGCCAATTCGGCGATTAGGCTTAAGAGTCGTCTGATTCTTCCTCGGTAAATTCGGCCAACGCGGCCGCGCTCATGAGGAGCACAACGACAACGCAGTAAATCGTCTCTGCGAGTGCCCAGCGCACGGCCAGCGGAGCGGTCCATCCCACGCCTTTTAGTAGCCGGCTAAAGACCAAAACAGCGAACGCTGCCATCCACAGCCCCCAGGCGGGCTCGGGCAGCAGACCAAAAAAGACCATCGGCGAGGCGCCAATCAACAGACAGACAGCGCGTGCGACGCTGGTGGCCGGACCGAGACCGTTGATGGGGTGGGTGCGGGCAGCCAGCACCGCACAGCGTGCCCAGGTGGCGCTACAAATCAGGATGATGGCGCTCCAGGCGTGGTCAATCTCTGAGACGGTCTCGAGTTTGATCATCAACATCAGGGCCAGTGCAAGACCGGATAGGCCGGTCAGTGGGGGCTGTTGGAGTCCTGCGGCGGGCCTGGGCATCGCAGCGGCAAGGCCGACACACAGGCTGACCAGCAGCGCGATCCGCGAGGGCAGCAGCATGCTGGCGATCAGAAAGACGATTGCCGTGATCAGCCCAACCAGAAGGCCGCCAATACCAAGTGCGACCCGGGTCATGGAGGGGTCGGGCATTGCAGAAGATGCGGAGGTGCGCAACGGCCAGGGCCCAAAGCGCATGATCGCAGTAAATAGTTTTTTCAAGTCTCTGCAGCCTGCTTACAATGCGCTGAAGTGTAGATCATTCTTTTAACCCACCGGATATGAAACAAGCTGCCTCATCGATAACCAGTGCGCCCGATGCAGATGTGAAAGCCGCGGTACTTGCCGAGGCCCTGCCCTACATCCGCCGCTTTCATGGCAAGACGGTGGTGATCAAGTATGGCGGCAACGCCATGACCGACGACCACCTCAAACAGAGCTTTGCGCGGGACATTATTTTGCTGCGCCTCGTTGGCATCCTGCCGGTGGTCGTGCATGGCGGCGGGCCCCAGATTGAATCGCTGCTTTCGAAGGTGGGTAAAAAAGGTGAGTTCATTCAGGGCATGCGGGTTACGGATAACGAAACGATGGACATTGTTGAGATGGTGCTGGCAGGCCAGGTCAACAAAGAAATCGTTGAGCTGATTAATCACGCAGGCGGCAAGGCTGTGGGCCTGACTGGCCAGGACGGCGGCCTGATTCGTGCCCGAAAAATGATGGTGAAGGCGGATCCCGGCTCCCAAGAGGTTCTTGATCTCGGCCATGTAGGCGAGATTGAGTCGGTCGATCCCGCCATCATTCATTCACTGCTGGCCAGCGGATTTGTTCCGGTGATTGCGCCGATTGGTTCAGGCCGAGAGGGTGAGACTTACAACATCAATGCGGATCTCGTAGCGGGCAAAATTGCAGAGATCCTGAAGGCTGAAAAATTAATTCTGATGACCAACACCCCCGGCGTTTTGGATAAGGATGGCCGCCTGCTGACTGGGCTGAGCGCCCGTGAGATTGATGCATTGTTTGCCGACGGCACGATTTCGGGAGGCATGCTGCCGAAGATTTCTTCCGCCCTAGAAGCTGCCCGTAGCGGCGTGCACTCGGTGCATATCGTGGATGGCCGTGTGCCCCATTGCCTGCTGCTGGAGATTCTAACCAACGAGGGCGTTGGTACCATGATTCGTTCTCACTGAGGCGTTTGTGGCGCGGCCGTTATGGCTGATCGATCTCGATAACACCCTGTATGACGCCTCTTGGCGGGTCATGGGTGAGATCAACCGCAGAATGACTGCGTTTATGGCCGATCGGCTCCGCCTCTCTGAGCAGCAGGCCAGTCATCTCCGGGAGCGCTACTGGAAGCGTTACGGGGCGACACTGCTGGGTTTGATTCGTCATCATGAAATC